>NZ_JBEOVL010000015.1:0-192431 GCF_040295485.1 Streptomyces sp. NPDC002793
CAGTATCGGGGCGACCCTCCGCCTTGCGATCGCACGCACCGGACGCCGCCAGGCCCGCCCTTCGGGCGGACGGCGCTACTTTCGAAACACGCCCTGGGGCGTCACGGGCCCGGGCGCGTCAGCCGGCGGGCCCGTGTGCCCCGGTCGGGTGGAGCTCCCCGTGTGCGGCAACCCGCCGCACACGGCGCGCGTTGAGGGGGCATGACTCTTCTCGATTCTGTTTCCCCGGCTCCGTCCGAAGGGGCGGGAGACCGCGGGCGAGCCGTCGTCCGTGCCCTGCACGCGCTGGTGCGCGCCGAGGCGGGAGCCGAGGCCCAGGCCGCCGGGGTCGAGGCCGCGGACCTGGAACAGGCGGTGTGGCTGCGGTTGCTGGAGCGGTGGCCGGGACCGGCGATGCCGGCCGACCCCGTCGGCTGGGTCCGCACGGCCGTGCGGGCGGAGGCGCGGAGCGCCCGCCGCAGGACCAGGCGCGAGCGTGCCTACACCGCCGGCGAACCGCTGGACGACTGGGCGGGGTGTCCCGAACGGATCGCGGTGGGCGCCGACGAACGCCGGGCGCTGCGCACCGCGGTGGGCCGGCTGCCCGGCAGGTGTCCACGGCTGATCGAGGCGATGCTGGCCCCCCACGACCCGACGTACCGGGAGATCGCGGGGGAGTTGGGTATGTCACAGGGCAGTTTGGGTCCTATGCGTTCCCGATGCCTGGGATGTCTGCGCAGAATGCTCGCGGCGGAGGTTGTAGCTCCTGAACTGCGGGGAAAGGAGCGGTAGACAACCGGCGGATCAGGTGAGCGGGAGGCATGCACACATGGGCATGAGTGTGACCATCTCGGCGGCGACGGCACAGGACGTCGAGCAGATCTTCAGACTCCAGTACCTCTGTTTCCAGAGCGAGGCGGAGCTGTACGGCAACTACCGGATCGAACCACTCGTGCAGACCTTCGACTCGGTCAGGGAGGAAGTCGCCGCGGACCTCGTGTTCGTGGCCCGGCTCGGCGACGAAGTCGTCGGCTCGGTACGCGGCTTCACCGACGCGGACGGCACCGGCGGGATCGGCAAGCTCTGCGTCCACCCCCGGCTCCGTCACCACGGCCTCGGCACCCGCCTCCTGCGCGCCGCGGAAACCGGCCTGGCGGACGGGCGTTCGGCCACCCGCTTCCGACTGCACACGGGGGAGCGCAGTGAAGGCAGTCTGCGGCTCTACCGCAAGGCGGGCTATGCCCAGGTGGGGAACGCCACCGGGGGTGACGGCGTCCGGATGGTCCTGCTGGAGAAGGACGCCACCACGGCGGCCTGTGCGGCGTAACACCCGAAGGACCCCCGCGACGCCCGGTGTCAGGCGTTCCGGGCGCGGCGCAGCCAGATCATCCCGGTGACCGGCAGGATCACCGGGATGAACAGGTAGCCCATACCGAATTCCGACCACACGGTGCTGTCCGGGAAGGCGGAGGGTTCCAGCCAGGTCCACGCGCCGACGACCAGCACGCCCGCGAGCTCGGCGGCGCAGCACACCAGCGCCGCCCTGCGCGCCTTCTCACCGCCCCGCACCAGTGAGTACGTGATGAAGCCGTACACGACGGCGGCGACGGCCGAGAGGACGTACGCCAGCGGCGCCTTGCCGAAGTCCAGGATCATCTCGACGATCGAGCGGGACGCCGCGGCCACGGTGAACACGCCGTAGAACCAGACCAGGACCCTTCCGGGACCGGTGCCGAGTTCGAACCGCTGTGCCCCCCGAGGGGCGTCCGGCTGCGGGGCCGGGGACGTGGGTGCTCCCGTGCGGTCGGTGTCGCTCATGGTCAGTTTCCCCAGATGTCGTAGAGCCGTACTTCGAGGACGGCGAGGACGACCGCGCCGGCCGCCACCGTCACCGAGCCCCAGCGGGTCCGCTCCGTCAGTGAGAGGAAACCCGCCGCGGGCACGGCAGCGAAGGCGCCGATCAGGTAGGCGATGAAGATCGTCATGCCCTGGTCGGGCCGCTCGCCGCGTGCCAGCTGCACGATTCCCACGACCAGCTGTGCCAGCGCCAGCACGGAGACGACGGCCATGCCGATGAAGTGCCAGTCCTTCGTGGGCTGGTCCCGGTATGCGGCGAATCCGCACCAGGCGGCGAGGGCGAGCGCGGCCACGGCGACCGCGACCGTCAGGGCGTCAAGCATGAGGCGAGGGTATTACGGGCCGGGGAGCCGACGGCGTGCGGCCCCGGGCGGACGGGCTGCCGGGGGTGGCTTCCTGGAATCGTGGCCTTTGCCACAGGGTGCCCACGTCGCGAGCGCGCCGTTGAGGGTGCGCACGGCCACAGTGTCTAAATTCGTGCAGGTCAAAGGGGTGGAAGGCGCCACTCCGGGCCCGAGGGGGCCTGTCCACGGCCGTCCGCTATGCGGACGCGATGGGTCGCCGGAACGTTACGTCTGTTTTACTTGGGCCATGACCACGACGAGCTACCGCAGCCCTGCGACCGAGGCGATCCCGACGCCCGGTGCTCGTTGTACGTGTCGAATGCGCGCCTTCTGAGGGCCCCCGCCTGAGCCTCGCGCCCCGAAGCGAGACCGGGACCGTGCCGGTCCGCACCCGGCGGACCGCCGGTCCCGACACACCCGCGCCCGGCGGTCCCGCCGAGGCCCGGCAGTGCCGCGACTCCCTCCGGTCGACCACCGAGAACAGTCTCACCACACGAATGCCCCGTGCCCGGCGGACACCGCGCCGCGCACTCGACAGTGACGGAAACCCTGTGATCACCACTTCGGGCCTCACGAAGGTCTACCAGTCACGCGGCCGGGAGGTCACCGCCCTGGACGGCGTGGACCTGCACGTCCGCAAGGGCGAGGTCTACGGCGTCATCGGACAGAGCGGCGCCGGCAAGTCCTCCCTCATCCGCTGCGTCAACCTCCTCGAACGCCCCACCTCGGGCACCGTGACGGTCGCCGGACAGGACCTCACCGCCCTCGCGGGCCGAGGCCGCCGCGCCGGCAAGGAGCTCCGCCGGGCGCGCAGCCGCATCGGCATGGTCTTCCAGCACTTCAATCTGCTCGACTCACGCACCGTACGGGACAACGTCGAGCTTCCCCTGGAGATCCTCGGGCTCTCCGGGCAGGCGCGCACCCGCAAGGCGCTCGAACTCCTCGACCGCGTCGGTCTCGCGGACAAGGCCAGGGCCTACCCCGGCCAGCTGTCCGGAGGCCAGAAGCAGCGCGTCGGCATCGCCCGCGCCCTCGCGGGCGACCCGGAGGTGCTCCTCTCCGACGAGGCGACCTCCGCACTGGACCCCGAGACCACCCGCTCCATCCTGCAGCTGCTGCGCGACCTCAACCAGGAGCTCGGCCTCACCGTCCTGCTCATCACGCACGAGATGGACGTCGTCAAGACCGTCTGTGACTCCGCCGCGCTGATGAAGAAGGGCCGCGTGGTCGAGTCGGGCACCGTCGGCTCCCTGCTGGCCACCCCCGGCTCCGAGCTGGCCCACGAGCTGTTCCCCGTCGGCGGCACGCCCTCCGCCCCCGGCTCCACCGTCGTCGACGTCACCTTCCACGGCGAGGCCGCCGCCCAGCCGGTGATCTCGCAGCTCTCCCGCACGTACAACATCGACATCTCGATCCTCGGCGCCGCGATGGACACCGTCGGCGGCAGGCAGATCGGCCGCATGCGGATCGAGCTGCCCGGTCGCTTCGAGGAGAACGTCGTACCCATCGGCTTCCTGCGCGAGCAGGGACTGCAGGCCGAGGTCGTGGACGACGGCCCCGCCACCGGCACGGACATCCCCGTCCAGGCCCCCGCACCGCTCACCGAGGAGGTGGCGAAGTGACCTGGTCCGAAATGCAGCCACTGCTCACACAGGGAACCGTCGACACCCTCTACATGGTGCTCTGGTCCACACTCGTCACCGTCCTGGGCGGACTTCCGCTCGGCATACTCCTCGTCCTCACCGACAAGGGCGGACTGCTGCAGAACACCGCGGTGAACAAGGTCATCGGCGTGATCGTGAACATCGGCCGCTCCCTGCCGTTCATCATCCTGCTGATCGCCCTGATCCCCTTCACCACCTGGATCATGGGCACCTTCATCGGCCCGTCCGCGATGATCGTGCCGCTCGCCGTCGGCGCCATCCCGTTCTTCGCGCGGCTCGTCGAGACGGCGGTGCGCGAGGTCGACCACGGGCTGGTCGAGGCCGTCCAGTCGATGGGCGGGTCCGTCCCCACGATCGTCCGCAAGGTCCTGCTGCCGCAGGCGCTGCCCTCGCTCGTCTCCGGTGTCACCACCACCGTCATCGTGCTCATCGGCTACTCCGCCATGGCCGGTGCCGTCGGCGGCGAAGGACTCGGCTCCAAGGCCATCACCTACGGATTCCAGCGCTTCGACGACCAGTTCATGCTCGTCACCGTCGCGCTGCTCATCGTCATCGTGACCGTGGTCCAGCTGATCGGCGACGGCGCGGGGCGCCTGCTGGCACGCCGGGGCCGCACCACCTCCTGAACCTCATCTCTCCCCTGAAGCCCGAACTCCTTGTCCGGGCGCACCACCTTCACCACCGGAAAGAGGCACTCTTCGTGCGTAAGAACATCAAGATCACCGCTGCCGCAGCCGCCACCGCCGCCCTCGCCTTCGGGCTCAGCGCCTGCGGTACGGACTCCGACCCGGCCGCCAAGGGCGAGACCGGTGCCGGCGCCGACACCTCCAAGGCCCTCGTCGTCGCCGCGTCCCCGACGCCGCACGCCGACATCCTGAACTACGTCAAGAAGAACCTGGCGGACAAGGCCGGCCTCAAGCTGGAGGTCAAGGAGTTCACGGACTACGTCCTTCCGAACACCGCCACCGAGAACGGCCAGGTCGACGCCAACTTCTTCCAGCACAAGCCCTACCTGGACGACTTCAACAAGCAGAACGACACCCACGTCGTCCCCGTGGTGAACGTCCACCTCGAACCCCTCGGCCTCTACTCCAAGAAGGCCAAGGACATCAAGGACATCAAGGCCGGCCAGACCATCGCCGTCCCGAACGACACCACCAACGGGGGCCGCGCGCTCCAGCTGCTCGCCGAGAACGGCCTGATCACCGTCAAGGACGGCGTCGGCACCAACGCCAAGCTCAGCGACATCACGGACAAGAAGGGCCTGGAGTTCAAGGAGATCGAGGCCGCGACCGTGCCGCGCGCCCTCGACGACGTCGACGCCGCCGTCATCAACGGCAACTACGCGATCGAGGCCGACCTCCAGCCGGGCGAGGACTCCCTGGTGCTGGAGAAGGCGGAGGGCAACCCCTACGCCAACCTCCTGGCCGTCAAGGAGGGCAACGAGAAGGACCCCCGGGTCCAGAAGCTCGTCACGCTCCTGAACTCCGACGAGGTCAAGAAGTTCATCGAGGACACCTACAAGGGGTCGATCATCCCCTCCTTCGGTGTGCCCGCCAACTCCTGACACCCCGGCACCACTTGCCCCCGAGCCCCGCACATCCGCACCAGGGTGTGCGGGGCTCCGCCGTGCCGACCCGGCCATGCGCATCCACGGTCCGATGCTGCATGCTGGTGCCTTTACACGGTCTCCTTCACACGGTCTCGGCATGGAGCTGCGCATGACTACCACCTTCCCGTCCATCTCCATCAGCACGGACAGGTTGGTGCTGCGCCCCTTCGACATGGCGGACGTCCCGGCGTACCTCGAGATGATGAACGACGAGCTGGTCACCGCCTGGACCGACGCACCGCACCCCTACACCCAGGTCGACGCCGAACGGTGGGTCCGCAGGATCGCGCCCGCCGAACGCACCCAGGGCAACGGCATCGTCTTCGCCGTCACCGAATTCCTCACCCAGCGCCTCGTCGGATCCGTACGGCTCCTGAACACCGACCGGCGCACCCTGGCCACCGAGGTCCGCTACATCACCGCCCCCTGGGCGCGCGGCGAGGGATACGCCACCGAGTCCGTGCTGGCCCTCGCCGAGTGGCTCTTCCGCGACCAGGGCTTCGAGCGGATCGAGCTGCGCACCCCCGCGGGGAACACCGCCTCCCAGCAGGTCGCGCAGAAGCTGGGCTGCATCAGCGAAGGTGTCCTGCGCAACGCCCGCATAGCCAGGACCGCGACCGAGGACGGGGGCTGGACCGACATCAGGACCGACCTCATCGTGTGGGGACTCCTGCCCGAGGACCTGGAGGGCGTCGCGGAGCAACTGGCCGACGCGGGCGGCTACGGCACGTACAACGACTGGAAGTGACCCTCTCCCGTACTCCGGGTGCCCCCGGCAGGGCCTTGGTACGGACCGGATACGCTCACCCTTGCTCCGCCCATCCCGCGGAGAGTCCCCACCTGCTCCCACCCCCAGGAGACTGACGACGATGGCCGACCGGGTCACGGTGATCGGCTGGGACGGCTCGCCACTGACCAGGGCGGCCACGGCCGCGCTCTCGGCCGCCACGCTCGTCGCCGGTGCCGCCCACCACCTGGCACTCCCCGAAGTCCCCGGGTCCGCGGAACGCATCCGCCTCGGCAGTGTCGACCTTGCCGCCCGCAGGATCGCGGGCCACCGCGGCAGCGCCGTGGTCCTCGCCGACGGCGACCCCGGCTTCTTCGGTGTCGTACGCACCCTGCGCAAGCCCGAACACGGCCTCGAGGTGGAGGTCGTCCCCGCCGTGTCCTCCGTCGCCACCGCCTTCGCCCGCGCCGGAATGCCGTGGGACGACGCGCAGGTCGTCGTCGCCCACCCACGCACCCTGCGCCGCGCGGTCAACATCATCCGCGCCCACCACAAGGTGGCCGTCCTCACGTCCCCCGGCGCGGGCCCCGCCGAGCTGGCCCTCCTGCTCGAAGGCGTCCACCGCACCTTCGTGATCTGCGAGGAACTCGGCACCGTACGCGAACGCGTCACCGTCCTCACCTCCGACAAGACGGCCGACCACACCTGGCGCGACCCCAACGTCGTCATCGTCATCGGCGGAGGCCCCGAGACCACCGCCCACGGCGCCTGGATCGCGGGCCGCCGCCCCGACCACCCCGAGGGCGTACGCGGCTGGGCCCTGCCCGCCACGTCGTACGGCGGCACGGGGGAGGGCGGCGAAGGCGAGTCGCCCGGCCTGCGCGCCGCGCAGCTGGCCCGACTCGGCCCGCGCACCGGTGATCTCGTCTGGGACATCGGCTCGGGCAGCGGTTCCTTCGCGGTGGAGGCGGCCCGCTTCGGTGCCGCGGTGCTCGCCGTCGACAGCGACCCCGACGCCTGCGGGCGCACGGCGACCGCGGCCCGCACCTACAAGGTGGGCGTGCAGGTCGTCCGGGGCACCGCCCCGCACGTCCTGGAGCGCCTGCCCGAACCCGATGTCGTACGGATCGGCGGCGGGGGAGTGCCCGTGGTCACGGCGGTGGCCGACCGGCGGCCCGAACGCATCGTCACCCATGCCTCGAACCGGGACGAGGCGGAGGGGCTGGGGGCGGCCCTCGCGGAGAACGGATACGCGGTCGAGTGCGCGCTGCTCCAGTCCGTCGAACTGGACACCTCCGACTGGGCGGAGCGCGAACGCTCCGTCGTGTTCCTGCTCTCCGGGGTGCGTTCCGACCTCGCCCCCTGAGCCGTCCGCGCCGCAGCGCGAGGTAGGCTGACCGATTGTTGTACCGCGCCCGGCTGTTCGACGGTTCGTTCGTCAATGTCCGGAAAAGTGGACCGTTTTGGTCCGCGATGTGGTACAGCACCACCGGGGGACGCGCAACGTGGCGCAGTCCACAGCGCGCCGAGGCAGAAGTGTCTGTCGCGGTGGCGAACGGCCGCGAGAATGTACACCTCCGCGTGCGTTTCGTGCCGCGCGGGGAGCCCGCTCGTTCTTGTTGACGAGCACCGGTGTGCCGTGGTTCGGGCATCCCGGGCGAAGGGCGAAGGAGCACTGACGATGGGCGAGGGGTACGCATGACTGACACCGGCCAGATCCCGGGCGAGGGACTGCCGGAGAACGCAGGCATGGTGGAGCAGCCGGGCGTCCCCGTCCCGGACGCCTACACCTACCTCGAACCCTCCGAGCACACAGCCGAGGACGACGACCTCCTCCTGATGCCCGCGTCCCAGGGGGCGTGGAGCGACGCTCCCGCCGCTCCCGAGCAGTTCGCGGCACATGCCCCCGCGCAGGTCCCGGCCGCCGCCGCACCGGCCCGGCGCCCGCTGCACCGCGGTCCCACGTCCACCGAGGCGCCCTCCTACGGCGGGACGCCGACCGGGGGAGTGGTCCGCTCGCTCGCGGACCGGGGGCCCGCCGGGCCGCAGAACCCGACGCCCGTGCGGCACGCAGGACCGCCGACCGCGGGCCACGAGTACTTCGACCCGGCGGCCGACGCGGTCGCGCTGCCGGGCCCGCAGCTGGGCGAGATCCCGCCCCAGAGCGCGCCCGCTTGGGGAGCGCCCGAACCGGTCGCGGCGCCTGAGCCGGCCGTCGCGCCCGAGCCCGTCGTCGTGCCCGCCGCGCCCGTCGAGAACACGGCGCCGACGGAACCGGTCGAGGCTGTCGCGCCCGCCGAGAGCGCCGTTCCCGCCGCGCCCGCAGAAACGGTCGCTCCGGAGCCGGTGGCCGCCGTGCTGCCGGACGCCCCCGTGGCCCCCGTGGCAGAGGCGGCCGAGGAGCGTCCCGCGGAAGTCCGTTCCGAGGCGTCGGAGGCCGTACCGGTCGACGCTCCCGCCGAGGCGACGGCCGAACCGTCCGTGGACACCGCCTCCGGAACCGCTGCCGCCTGGACCGCCGACCCGGCTGAACCGACGGGACAGTTCGTGCCCGTGGCCGGCTCCGTGCCGACGGCCCCGCACCTCGCGCCGATTCCCGTCGCCGAGCCCGAGCAGGCCGTACAGCCCGAGCAGGCCGTGGTGGAGCCCGAGCAGGCCGTACAGCCCGAGCAGGCCGCCGACCCCGTGCCCCCCGTGGTGGAGCCCGTGCCGGTCGAGCCCGAGGTCCCGACGGCACCGGAGCCCGTCGTCGCCCCGCAGCAGGAGAGCCTGACCGAGGCCGTAGCGGAGCCCGATCCGGCTCCGATGCCCGTGACCGTGCCGCTGTCCGGTCCCCAGGCCCTTCCCGAACCGGATCCCGGTACGGGCCCCGAGACCGTCGAGACCCCGGAAGCCGTGATTCCGGAGCCCGCGATCCCGGAGGTCCAGCCCCCGGTGACGGAAGTCCCCGTCCCCCCGGTGACGGAAGTCCCCGTCGCGGAAGTCCCCGTCACCGACGCCCCCGTAGCGGAGGCAGCCCCAGCAGCCGAGGCCCCGGCCGCTGCCGAGGCCGCTCCCGAGGAGGCCCTGCCGGTGCCGGCGGTGGAGGAGCCCGACGCCGCGGGCGCGACGGAGGAGCCCGAAGCCGCCGGTCCGACGGAGGAGCCCGAAGCGGAGCCCGAGGCAGTACCCGCCTCCCCGCCTGCCCCCGGTTACGACGACGCCGAGCGCGACGCCGTCCTTCGGGTGATGCGGGAACGGCGCGACATCCGCAACGGCTTCCGCAACGACCCCATCCCGCACGAGGTCCTCCTCCGCGTCCTGGAGGCCGCGCACACCGCACCGAGCGTCGGCCACTCCCAGCCCTGGGACTTCGTGGTCATCCGTTCCGCGGAGACGCGGCGTTCCATGCACGAACTGGCACAGCGCCAGCGTGAGGCGTACGCCCAGTCGCTGCCCAAGGCCCGGGCCAAGCAGTTCAAGGAACTGAAGATCGAGGCCATCCTCGACACCCCGGTGAACATCGTCGTCACCGCCGACCCCACCCGCGGAGGCCGCCACACCCTCGGCCGGCACACGCAGCCGCAGATGGCCCCGTACTCCTCCGCGCTCGCCGTGGAGAACCTGTGGCTCGCCGCCCGCGCCGAGGGCCTGGGCGTCGGCTGGGTCAGCTTCTTCGACGAGCGGGAGATGGTCCGTGCGCTCGGCCTGCCCGAGCACCTCGAGGTCGTCGCCTACCTCTGCGTCGGTTACGTCGACGAGTTCCCCGAAGAACCCGAGCTCATGCAGGCGGGCTGGTCCAAGCGCCGCCCGCTGTCCTGGGTCGTCCACGAGGAGACGTACGGTCGCCGGGCCCTGCCGGGTGAGGAGCCGCACGACCTCCTCCAGGAGACCATCGCCGGTATCCGCCCCCTGGACGCCAAGGCGCTCGGTGAGGCATGGGAACGCCAGAAGCGGATGACGAAGCCCGCCGGAGCGCTCGGCATGCTGGAGATCATCTCCGCCCAGCTCTCCGGGCTCTCCCGGATGTGCCCGCCGCCGATTCCGGAACCCGCGGCCGTGGCGATCTTCGCCGGAGACCACGGAGTGCACGCCCAGGGCGTCACGGCGTGGCCGCAGGAGGTCACCGGCCAGATGGTCGCCAACTTCCTCGGCGGAGGCGCCGTCTGCAACGCCTTCGCCACCCAGGTCGGTGCCGAGGTCTGCGTCGTGGACGTCGGTGTCGCGGCCGAGCTGCCGGCCTCCCCGGGGCTGCTGCCCCGTAAGGTCCGGCCGGGCACGGCCGACTTCACGACCGGACCGGCCATGACCCGCGAGGACGTGCTCGCTGCGATCGAGGTCGGCATCGAGACCGCCCGCGACCTGGTCTCCGCCGGTAACAAGGCGCTGCTCACCGGTGAGATGGGCATCGCGAACACCACCGCTTCGGCCGCGCTGATCTGTGTCTACACCGGCATGGACCCGGCGGAGGTGACCGGCCGGGGCACCGGCATCAACGACGAGATGCACGCCCGCAAGGTCGATGTGGTCCGACGCGCCCTGGACCTGCACCGGCCCGACCCCGCCGACCCGATCGGGGTCCTGGCGGCGGTCGGCGGCCTGGAGCACGCCGCGATGGCGGGCTTCCTGCTGGGCGGCGCCTCACTCCGTACGCCCGTGATCCTGGACGGCGTGAGCGCCGGCGCGGCCGCACTGGTCGCCCGGGCGATCGCCCCCGAGGCGCTCGCCGCCTGCATCGCGGGCCACCGCAGCGCGGAACCCGGCCATGTCGCCGCCCTCAACAAGCTGGGCCTGCGCCCGCTGGTCGACCTGGACCTGCGCCTCGGCGAGGGAACGGGCGCGCTGCTCGCGCTCCCCATCGTGCAGAGCGCGGCCCGCGCGATGCACGAGGTGGCGACGTTCGACTCCGCGGGTGTCACGGAGAAGTAGCCGCCGCAGTGCCCGGACGCGCCACGCAGGCCCGTCCGGGCACCACCCGGCGTCCCGGTCCCGGGCCCGATCACGGTGCCGGAACCGGAGCACCCCGTATCGTGTTCCCACGCGCCACCCCTTCCCCGCTCACGTCACCGCCGCTCCACCGCCGCAGCGGCCCGCAGCACACCGCACCCTGCACGAGGAGCCCGCACGACCATGGCCGAGCATGACGATCACCCTGCCTACCCCGTCGGACTGCGCCTGAACGGGCGTCGCGTCGTCGTCGTCGGCGGCGGCCAGGTCGCGCAGCGCCGGCTGCCGGCTCTCATCGCGGCCGGGGCCGACATCACGCTGGTCTCCCCGTCCGCCACCCCGTCCGTCGAGGCGATGGCCGACACCGGTGAGATCCGCTGGGAGCGCCGCAGGTACCAGGACGGCGACCTCGCCGACACCTGGTACGCCCTCGTCGCGTCGTCCGACGCCGCCGCCAACGACGCCGCGTCCGCCGAGGCCGAGCGCAGCCGCACCTGGTGCGTCCGGAGCGACGACGCGGAGGCGGCCACCGCCTGGACGCCGGCCACCGGCCGCAGCGAAGGCATCACCGTCGCCGTCCTCACCACCACATCGGAGGGCCGCGACCCCCGGCACTCCGCCGCGGTCCGCGACGCGATCGTCGAAGGGCTGCGCGACGGCACACTCGCCGCCCCGCACCACCGCACCCGTGCCCCGGGCGTCGCGCTGGTGGGCGGCGGTCCCGGTGACCCCGACCTGATCACGGTCCGCGGCCGTCGTCTCCTCGCCGAGGCCGACGTGGTCATCGCCGACCGGCTCGGTCCCCGCGACCTGCTCGACGAGCTCCCGCCGCACGTCGAGGTGATCGACGCCGCGAAGATCCCCTACGGCCGTTACATGGCGCAGGAGGCGATCAACCAGGCGCTGATCGACCACGCCAAGGCGGGCAGGTCCGTGGTCCGCCTCAAGGGCGGCGACCCGTTCGTCTTCGGCCGCGGCATGGAGGAGGCGCAGGCCCTGGCGGCCGAAGGCATCGCCTGTACGGTCGTCCCCGGGATCTCCAGCTCGATCTCCGTGCCGGGAGCGGCCGGGATCCCCGTCACCCACCGTGGTGTCGCGCACGAGTTCACGGTGGTCAGCGGCCATGTGGCGCCCGACGACCCGCGCTCCCTGGTGGACTGGAAGGCGCTCGCGCAACTGCGCGGCACCCTGGTCCTCCTGATGGCCGTCGACAAGATCGGCGCCATCGCCCAGGCCCTCATCGCCCACGGCAAGTCCCCCGAGACCCCGGTGGCCCTGGTCCAGGAGGGCACCACGGCGGCTCAGCGCAGGGTCGACGCGACCCTCGGCACCGTCGGGGAGCGGGTCGTCGTGGAAGAGGTACGTCCCCCGGCCGTCATCGTCATCGGCGACGTCGTCGCCGTCGGCACGGAACCGGCCGCCCGGCTCGACAGCTGAGCGGCCGGACACCGGCCCGCCGCACCCGTATCCCCACATCACCCCCGACAAGGCAGTAGCACCCGTGGCTGAACTCATCACCGTCGACGACCCGGACGACCCGCGTCTGGGCGACTACACCGGTCTGACCGACGTCGAGCTCCGGCGCCGGCGGGAACCCGCCGAAGGCCTCTTCATCGCCGAGGGCGAGAAGGTGATCCGGCGAGCCGGGAACGCCGGGTACCGGATGCGGTCGATGATGCTCTCCGCCAAGTGGACCGAGGTCATGCGCGATGTCATCGACGAGGCCACGGCGCCGGTCTACGAGGTGACGCCGGCCCTCGCCGAGCGGGTCACCGGCTACCACGTGCACCGCGGCGCACTCGCCTCCATGCAGCGCAAACCGCTCCCCGAAGCGGGCACGCTGCTGTCCCCGGAAGCGGGGAGCGTACGGCGGGTGGCCGTCTTCGAGGACATCGTCGACCACGCCAACCTCGGAGCGGCCTTCCGCAACGCGGCAGCGCTCGGTGTCGACGCGGTCCTGCTCACCCCGCGCTGCGCCGACCCGCTCTACCGGCGGGCGGTCAAGGTCTCGATGGGGTCGGTCTTCCACGTCCCGTGGACCCGTCTGACGTCCTGGCCGAAGGACGTCCGCCTGCTGCGCGAGGCCGGCTTCACCACCGCCGCGCTCTGTCTCAGCGACACATCGATCCCCCTGGACGAACTCGTCGCCCGCAGACACGAGAAGCTTGCGCTCGTCTTCGGCACGGAGGGCGACGGCCTCACTCCCGAGGCACTGGCCGAGGCCGACACCCATGTACGCATCCCGATGGACGCCGGAGTCGACTCGCTCAACGTCGCCGCGGCCTCCGCCGTCGCCTTCTACGCGACCCGGGCCGCCGGAACCGCCTGACCTACGGTGTGTCCGCCCGCACCGGGTGGACACCCGAACCGTCGTACTTCTGCGACGGCGTGCCGCCCAGCCCCTGTGCCGGGCCCTGACAGCCCTGAGCGGCCGCGATCCCCAGGGCGACCAGCAGCGTCACCACGACGAAGACGACGAGCCGCTGACGCAGCAGCCGCGGATTGGCGGGCCTGCGCTTGCCGCCGTTCCCGGCCGAGGTCGTCCGCACGCCGGCCCTGGAGGCCTGTCTCCCGGCGGTGCCCTTCGGCCCCTGCTGCCGTCCTGAGCGCGGACCTCCCCGCGTCGGCCGGGACGGCGATCCGCCGGTCCGAGACGTCTGACGCGAGGGCGCCGGGCGCCGCCCGGGCCCGCGCGGTGCCTGAGCGGGGGCCCCACCAGCACGCCGGGTCGACTGTTCGGTGTAGGGACCCTCCAGCCGTCCGGTCGGCCGGTCCAGCTCCTGCTCGCCGCGTTGCGCGGGCGGCCGGCGCTCGTGAAGTCCCTGTGCCTCGCGCGCCGCGATCTCCTTGAGCCGCATGGAGAGCTGCAGCGTGCTCGGGCGCTCCTCCGGATCCTTCGCCAGACACGCCCGTACGAGTGGCGCGAGCGCGTCGTGCACGTCGAACAGATGCGGCTCCTCGTGGACCACGCGGTAGAGCATCACCTCGGAACTGCCGTGCCCGAAGGGCGAATCGGCCGTCGCCGCGTACGCCAGGGTGGCGCCGAGCGAGAACACGTCCGTCGCGGGCGTCACCGCCGCACCGCGCACCTGCTCGGGTGCCAGGAAGCCGGGGGAGCCCACGGCCGTCCCGACGTGGGTGAGCGTGCTGGCCCCGGTCGCCCACGCGATACCGAAGTCGATGATCCGGGGGCCCTTGGGGGAGAGGAGGATGTTGGACGGCTTCAGGTCACGGTGGACGACACCGGCCTCGTGCACCGCCACCAGCCCCTCCGACAGCGCGGCCCCGATGGACGCCACCTCGGCGGCCGGCAGAGGGCCCTCCTCCATGACCTTGTCGTGCAGCGAGGGACCCGGCACGTACTGCGTCGCGAACCAGGGACGGTCCGCCTCCAGATCGGCGGCCACCAGCCGGGCCGTGCAGCCGCCGCGGATCCTCCGGGCGGCGGACACCTCGCGCGCGAAACGCGAGCGGAACTCCTGGTCCTCCGCCAGATCCGGCCGGATCACCTTGAGCGCCACCCGCTGGCCCCGGCGGTCGGAACCCAGGTAGACGACGCCCATGCCACCCGCGCCGAGCCGCCGGTGCAGCCTGAACGAGCCGACGACACGCGGGTCCTCGCGCCGGAGCCGCATCATCGCCATCGTCTGCCCATCCCCGCTGCCGGTCCGCCTGACGAGGCACAGCTTACGTACCCGTGGCGCGGCGCGCTCAGAGGCCGCGCCCTCACGGCCCCGACGATTGTCAGTGCCCGGTGGGAGAATCGAAGCGTGGTCAGGAAGCCGGAGATCCAGGCTCCATGGCCCGTGCGAGATCTCAAAGGACCGTCGCAGAAGGGGGATTGGATCAATGAAGGGCGATCGTGTGGAGATAGTCGTGGACGCGGGTGACACGACCAGGACGTACGAGGTGGTGGCCTCCAGGGCAGGCCGCCGGGTGGAGACAGCGGTCCGCCGAGGGGTGGTGGAAGTGAGTGAAGTCACCCGAAGTGGATCAGTTGTCCGTACTGCCCGCTTCATGGCCACCAGGGTGCTCGCCCTGGTCGAACAGCCCGTCCCCCGGGAGGACTCCTCCGAGCGTCCCCTCGCGGGCGGCCTCGGAGTCGGGGGTGCCCCCTAAGGCCCGGGGCCTCGGCGAGCACACGTTCTCCACCCAGGGGAGTACGCCGAGGGTGGCCGGCTCATCCTCCGGGAGGCCCGGTAATCGGTACGCGGGCATGACGCCGGACGGTTTCCGTCTCCGTAATCTTGAGATCAAGCGGCGGGTGCGGAACTCGTCCCCCGAGGCCAGACGCCCGCCGCTCCGAAACAGGTCAGGAGAGGAACCATGACGGACACGGCGACGCGGACCATGATCCGCACGCAAGGACGCAGGGCATACGCCTCGTTCGGCGCGCGTCCGTCCGGCACGCGCCACCCTCTGGTGGCCACCGCCATGGTTCTTCCCCTGGCGGCCCTGCTGGTCGTCGTCTTCGGCGGCTGGGACGCAGTGGTCACACAGGCGTCGTCCGTGGGCGTGATGCTGGGGCGCTGAGCGGCGCCCCGGGTCCGGGAGAGCGGTCCGGACCGGGACATCCGGCCAACAGCCCCGTGGGGACGGGGGTGCGGCGGACGGCAGCGTTTGTCCGGCCAGCTGGGGAGCTGGCCGGACATCGCGCTGTCCGGAGCCTTTCGGCCCGGCCGCGTACGATCACGGCCGTGGCCGGCGCGGAGCCGGCCGACCACCTCCGCAGGAGCCGAACCATGACCACCACCCCTGTCGTACGCGCGCTGGGCGACCTCGCGCACGGCAGTGTCCACCCCGGTGCGGAGGTGTGCGTATGCGCCCCGCCCCGGGTGCTCGCGGACCGGCCCGACGGCACGGTGGTCCGCAGCGGCCCGGTCGTCGCCAAGGCTCACGCCCCCGACTCGGACACCTCCGCCCTGGCGGCCAGGCTGTCCCTCGCCTCCTCGCCCCGGCTGACAGGCATCCTCCTCCCGCCGCTCGCCGACCGGGCCGGGAAGGGAGCCGGTGCCGAGGGCCGCACGGTGAGCCTCTGGCCGTACGGCGTACCCGTCGACCCCTCGGATCCCGACGCCGCTCCCTGGGAGGAGGCCGCCGTCCTCCTGGCCCGGCTGCACCGCGTCCCGCCGCCCCGCACGCTCCCGCCGATGCGTGGGCCGCTGAAGGCGGCACGGGCCGTGGCGCGCATGCGCGCGGCCCGCCCCGGGGATACCGCGGTGACCCCCGTGCTTGCCGCCTGGCGCGGACTGCCCGGTTGGGCCCGTGCCGAGGCCCCGGTACCCGAGCGGCGGGACGGCTTCCTCTGCCACGGAGACCTGCACCTCGGCCAGCTCGTGCGGTACCCCGGCGAGCGCGGCCCCTGGCTGCTGATCGACGTCGACGACGCGGGTCCGGGTGATCCCGCCTGGGACCTGGCGCGGCCCGCAGCCTGGTACGCGGCCGGGCTGCTGCCGTCCGGGATCTGGCAGCGCTTCCTCGGCGCCTACCGGGAGGCCGGCGGCCCGGCCGTGCGGGCCGTAGGGGACCCGTGGCCGGAGCTGGACGTGCCGGCGCGGGCGCTCACGGTGCAGACCGCTGCCTTGGCCCTGGCCAAGTCCGTGGCGGAGGACCGCAGTCCGGATGAGGTGGAACAGTTGATGATCGATGCATGTGTCCGAATTTCCTCTCTCCCATCCGAGTTGGTGTCCGAACGAGCGTCGTAGGGTGAAGCGGTCACCGCCGGGCATGGATGTCCGGTGACGTCGCCACGACCCGAGGAGTCCACCCGATGATCCAGTGCCCCAAGTGTCACGCCCAGATGCACACGTACAACCGCAACGGTGTCCAGATCGAACAGTGCAGCGGCTGCCGCGGGATATTCCTCGACTACGGCGAGCTGGAGTCCCTGTCCCGCCTGGAGTCGCAGTGGGCGCAGCAGGCGCCGCCCGCGCCGCCGGCCCCGCAGGCTCCGCACGCACCGCAGGGCTACCCCGCTGCGCAGCCCCCGGCCTGGGGAGCGCCGCAAGCACCGCACCAGGGCGGTCACTACGGCGGCCACCACCGCCAGAAGAGCTTCGGACGGATGCTGTTCAGCTCCTGATCCCGCCGGTGCGGTGCCCGCAGGGCGGGTCCGGGCAGGCGCCCGGGCCCGCATTGCATACGGACGATGCAATTCCACTCATGATCTAGTCATGGCCATGGCTGTTGCATAGAGTGCGGATACATGAACTTCCTCGACAGGTCCCGAACTGTCGCACCCCCGGGGTGGAGCCGCTGGCTCGTACCGCCCGCCGCGCTCGCCGTCCACCTCTCCATCGGACAGGCCTACGCCTGGAGCGTGTTCAAGCCCTCGCTCGAATCCGCCCTCGACCTCTCGGGCACCGCAAGTGCTCTACCGTTCCAGCTGGGCATCGTCATGCTCGGTCTCTCGGCCGCGTTCGGCGGCACCCTCGTCGAACGCAACGGCCCACGCTGGGCGATGTTCGTCTCGCTCGTCTGCTTCTCCTCCGGCTTCCTCGTCGCCGCGCTCGGCGCCGCCACCGGTCAGTACTGGCTCGTCGTCCTCGGCTACGGCTTCATCGGAGGCATAGGGCTCGGCATCGGTTACATCTCGCCGGTGTCCACCCTCATCAAGTGGTTCCCCGACCGCCCGGGAATGGCGACCGGTATCGCCATCATGGGGTTCGGCGGCGGAGCCCTCATCGCCTCGCCCTGGTCCACCGGGATGCTGGAGAGCTTCGGCGCTGACCGTTCCGGCATCGCGACGGCCTTCCTCGTCCACGGTGTCGTCTACGCGGCCTTCATGGCGCTCGGCGTCTTCCTCGTGCGGGTGCCGCCCGAAGGCTGGCTCCCGGACGGCTGGCAGCCGAAGCAGGAGACCCGCAGGCTCGTCACCAACGCCCAGGTCTCCGCCCGCAACGCCCTGCGCACACCGCAGTTCTGGTGCCTGTGGGTCGTCCTCTGCATGAACGTCACCGCGGGCATCGGCATCCTGGAGAAGGCCGTGCCGATGATCCAGGACTTCTTCGCGGACACCTCCACCCCGGTCTCGGTCTCCGCGGCTGCGGGCTTCGTCGCCCTGCTCTCACTGGCCAACATGGGCGGCCGCCTCCTGTGGTCGTCCACCTCGGACCTGATCGGCCGTAAGAACATGTACCGGGTCTACCTCGGTGTCGGCGCGCTGATGTACGTGATCATCGCCCAGCTGGGCAACGACTCCAAGCCCCTCTTCATCTGCTGCGCGCTCGTGATCCTGTCCTTCTACGGCGGAGGGTTCGCGACCGCTCCCGTCTATCTGCGGGACCTGTTCGGCACCTACCAGGTGGGAGCCATCCACGGCCGCCTCCTGACCGCCTGGTCCACCGCCGGCGTGCTCGGCCCGCTGATCGTCAACCGCGTCGCGGACGCGGGGGAGCGCGCGGGACACAGTGGCCCCAGTCTCTATTCGACCTCCCTGACGATCATGATCGGGCTGCTGATCGTCGGCTTCGTCGCCAACGAATGCATCCGCCCGGTCCACGCACGCTTCCACGAGGCGCCGGAAGGGAGCCCCCGTGTCCACCAGCAGTCGTAAGCCGCTCATGGTGTTCGTCTGGCTCTGGGTCGCCGTGCCGTTCGCCTACGGGCTGTACGAGCTCGTCCGCAAGGCCACCCAGCTCTTCACCGACTGACCCGCACCCACACACGACGAAACCCCCGGTCGTCGAGACGACCGGGGGTTTCGGCTGGTGCGCGATACTGGGATTGAACCAGTGACCTCTTCCGTGTCAGGGAAGCGCTCTCCCGCTGAGCTAATCGCGCAGGATGACCCTGCGTGTACTGCGTGCGCGATACTGGGATTGAACCAGTGACCTCTTCCGTGTCAGGGAAGCGCTCTCCCGCTGAGCTAATCGCGCGGGGATCCTTGCGGATCGGTGGACGATACTGGGATTGAACCAGTGACCCCTTCCGTGTCAGGGAAGTGCTCTCCCGCTGAGCTAATCGTCCTTGGAGGTGGAGACGGGATTTGAACCCGTGTAGACGGCTTTGCAGGCCGTTGCCTCGCCTCTCGGCCACTCCACCAGGGGTGGGGATTCGGGAAGATCCCCCACCTTCTGCGAGCGGACGACCAGGTTCGAACTGGCGACCTCAACCTTGGCAAGGTTGCGCTCTACCAACTGAGCTACGTCCGCTTGTCCTTCCCGGTCCGCTTGCGCGTCCCGGCGACGTGTTGAACTCTAGCGGATTCCCGGGCCAGCACAAAAACGCGTTTACGCAGCGTGCTGCGCCACCACCGCCCGCCGCAGGTCACCGTGTGCCGCTCCACGGCCACGCCGGGCGATGTCCGCCCGTCGAGAGGGCGTGCCGGGCGTCGCGACGGGGCGAACGTCGCCCGGCACGGCCCTAGACTCGATCACGTGCACGACCTCACCCCCCTGGCCCGTTTCGGCGGCCTCGTCGCCTCCGGTCTGCGGGACGTCACCAGCGATCCCGCGGCTCTCGAATCGTCCGGCTTCTGGGCGGTCTGTGCCGACTTCGAAGGCGGTCCGCTCTGTGCCCGCTTCGACACCGTACGGTCCGAAGAGGTTCCCCTCCCCGTACCCGGGGCCTGGCGAGGGCCCGCCCCGGACGACTGGACGTCCTCACTCGACGAGGACGCCTACACGGCCGGCGTGCGCCGGATCCGTGAACACATCGCGGCGGGTGAGGTCTACCAGGCCAACCTCTGCCGCGTCCTGTCCGCGCCGCTGCCCGGCCCGCGGGCGGAAACGGCCGATGTGGACGCCCTGACCGCCCTGCTCGCCCGGGGCAACCCGGCCCCGTACGCGGGCACGGTCCGGATACCGTCCCACGGCGTGGAGATCGCCACCGCGTCCCCCGAGCTCTTCCTGGCCCGTGACGGCCGGACCGTCGAGTCCGGCCCGATCAAGGGAACCGGGCGCACCGAGGCCGATCTGCTGGAGAAGGACCACGCGGAGAACGTGATGATCGTGGACCTGGTCCGCAACGACCTGGGACGCGTCTGCGAGCCCGGCAGCGTGACCGTCCCGGACCTCTGCGCCGTGGAGAAGCACCCAGGGCTCGTCCACCTCGTCTCCACCGTCCGCGGACGGCTCGCCGACGGCGCGGGGTGGCCCGAACTGCTCACCGCGGCCTTCCCGCCCGGCTCCGTCACGGGGGCACCCAAGTCCAGCGCGCTGCGGATCATCGAGGCACTGGAGACCGCGCCCCGTGGCCCGTACTGCGGAGCGGTCGGCTGGGTGGACGCCGACCGGGGAACCGCGGAACTGGCCGTCGGCATACGCACCTTCTGGATCGACCGCACCGGCCCCGGCCCTCTCCTCCGCTTCGGCACCGGTGCCGGCATCACCTGGGGGTCCGACCCGGCACGCGAGTGGGCGGAGACCGAACTCAAGGCCTCGCGCCTGCTCGCTGTAGCGTCGGGCGCCTACGAGGAGACAGGAAGGACCACGTCATGAGGATCTGGGTCAACGGCGGACTGCACGATGCCGATGACGCGCGGCTGTCCGTGCTCGACCACGGGCTGACCGTGGGGGACGGTGTCTTCGAGACGGTCCGGGTCTCCCGGGGCCGCCCCTTCGCCCTGACCCGGCACCTCGACCGGCTGACGCGCTCGGCCAGGGGGCTGGGGCTGGCCGACCCCGGCCACGACGAGGTCCGCACCGCGGTGGCGGCCGTCGTCGAGGCCAATCCCATGGCGCTCGGACGGCTCCGGATCACCTGCACCGGTGGCCTCTCCCCGCTCGGTTCCGACCGCGGCGACGCCGCCCCCAGCCTGGTCGTCGCCATGAGCGGGACGGCACGCCGCCCCGACAGCACGGCCGTCGTCACCGTCCCCTGGACGCGTAACGAACGCGGCGCGGTCACCGGGCTCAAGACCACGTCGTACGCCGAGAACGTCGTCGCCCTCGCGCGCGCCCATGAGCAGAACGCCTCCGAGGCGCTGTTCGCGAACACGGTCGGACAACTCTGCGAGGGCACAGGATCCAACGTCTTCGTCGTCCTCGACGGGCAGATCCACACACCGCCCGTCGCCTCGGGATGCCTCGCCGGGATCACCCGTGCGCTGGCCGTGGAGTGGACGGGCGCACAGGAGACCGAGCTGCCGCTGGACGTGCTCGAGCGGGCCGACGAGATCTTCCTGACCTCCACGCTCCGCGACATCCAGGCCGTCCACCGGGTCGACGGACGGACGCTGTCCGGCGCACCCGGTCCCGTGACGGCGAAGGCCATGCGTGTCTTCGACGAGCGCGCGGCGGACGATCTCGATCCGTGAGCCCGTTCCCGGCCCCGCCCGGGCCGGAATCCGTAAAGAGGGTGACGCCGGGCCGTCCACCGGATAGAACACCCTGATGACCACGACCATCCGGCCGACCGGGCCGGTCCAGCAAGGCGCCGACGGCGCGCGGACACGCATGTACGACGTGTGCGACAACGGGCGGCCCGTGGGCGCCGTCGGCATCTCCACGGATCCGGGTTTCGGCCCCTCGGCGGGCGTACTCGAGGCGCTGAGCATCGACGAGGCGCACCGCAGGCACGGACGCGGGACCGTCGCCGCCCTCGCCGCCGAGGAGGTGCTGCGCGGCTGGGGCTGCACCCAGGTCCGCCTGGTGGCCCCGGCCGACAACGCCGCCGCCCGGGCGCTGGGGGCCGTGCTCGGCTACACCGAACGCAGCCGGAACATGCTGAAACCCCTCCGCCGGCCCGCCCCCGCGCTGCCGGCCGGGGTCACCGGACGGCCGATGACGGAGCGGGAGTACGACGCGTGGGCGGCCACCAGCGTCGGGACGTACACGCGGGAATGGGCGGAGCGCGGCGTGCCGGAGGAACAGGCACGGCGCAAGGCCGAGCGGGACCTCTCCACGCACCTGCCGGACGGCCGGGCCACGGCCGGCATGTACTTCCACGTCCTCGTCCGCGACGAAGCCGTCGTCGGCTATGTCTGGGTGGCCCGACGGGACATGCCGGACGGCGACGACCTCGGTTACGTGTTCGACGTCGAGGTGCGCGAGGAGCACCGGGGGCACGGCTACGGCCGGGCGCTGATGCACCTCGCGGAGGGCATCACGCTCGACGCCGGACTCGACCGGCTCGGCCTGCACGTCTTCGCCTCCAACACGCCGGCGCTGCGGCTGTACGAATCACTCGGCTACGAGGTGACGTGGTACAACCTGGCCAAGGCGCTGTAGCGGGCCGCAGTGACCGGTGGTCAGCCCTCACCGGCCAGCAGCCGGTCGGCGATCTCCTCGATGCGCGAGAGCAGCCCTTCCTGGCTCTTTCCGCCGTCCAGCCGCTCGTCCCCGATCATATAGGTCGGAGTCCCGGTGACGCCGATCGCCTTTCCCTCCGCCTGGTCCGCGTCCACGATCAGCAGGTGCCGGCCGTCGATCAGCGCGGTGTCGAACTCCTCGACGTCCAAGCCCAGTTCGCCCGCCACCTCGAGCAGCAGGGGCTCACCGGCGCGGGCGAGGTCGGCGGTGCGGGCCAGTACGGCCTCGATGTACGGCCACCCCTTGCCCTGGACGACGGCCTCCTCGGCCGCCTGCGCCGCCGCGTACGCGTGCTTGTGCTTCTCCAGCGGGAAGTGGCGCAGCCGGACCTCCAGCCTGTCGCCGTAGCGGGCGCGCAGGGCGTGGACGTCGGAGAGGGCCCGATGACAGTCCGGGCACTCGAGCTCGCACCAGAGGTCGAGGACGACCGGCGCGGCGGAGAGGGATTCGCTCATGGCGTCAGTCTTCCAGGCCGGACCGGCGCTTCCCAATCGGCACCTGGGGAGGACCGCGGCCCTGAAATGTCCCTGATGCGGTCCCGGGCCGTGGCCTCTCCCGCCCCGGCCGGTGCAGGATGGAAGGGACGTATCCCGACGGCTGGAGGCCCCGATGCTTGCCGAGACCATCTGTTCCGCTGTGTCGGCGGCCGGTTTGGGTATCGCCGCGATCACCGCGTACCGAAGGCGCTTCCTCACGGCGACCCGGATCGCCGCCTACTCGCTGGTGCCCGTCGGCCTGGTGATGACGGGTGTCGTCGAGTGGCTGTCCGGCATCGTCTTCAAGCCGGGCGTCTGGCTGGGTTTCGGGCTGCTGGCCGTGGCCTGGCTGCTCTTCATGACCACACGCGCCGTGGAGCGCCGCAGCGGTTCCACCCGCAAGGAGCGCAAGGCCGCGCGGGCCGCGGAGCGGGGCGCCGCCGTCGCGCCGGCCGCGTCGTCGCCCTCGCTGACCTCCGGGGCCGGGGCGGCGACCGGCTCGCGGTCCCAGGAACGGCCGAAGGAGAAGCCCCGGCAGGCGGCCGCGCCCGGTGACGACTTCAGTGACATCGAGGCCATCCTGAAGAAGCACGGGATCTGACCGGGCCGTGGCGCGTCCGTCCGGCGGAGCACCGCCGCGCCGGGTCGTCGATGTGAATCGATTCACATCCTGTCGGGGGCGTCGGAGTGTCCGTACTCACCCCATGCCTCGGTATATTCGAGTTGCGTCGCGCCGATCTTGACGGTATCCCAGGGGTACCGTTACCGTCCCGGTCGGATTGAAACAATTCAATCCAGGCGCGGTTCGGACGGCGACGTGACGGACCTCGTCGTTCGTCCGTCCATGGACCGAGGGACCCGGCGCCGACGCGCGGCGGCCGAACGCATCAGTGGGGCAGGACAAGTGGGGCGTGTGGCAGGGATCAAGGACGTGGCCCGGCAGGCCGGAGTCTCGGTGGGTACGGTCTCCAACGTGATCAACCGCCCCGAGGCGGTGCTTCCCGAAACCCGGGCCCGTGTGCTGGCCGCGATCGAGGAACTCGGTTACGTACGCAGCGAGTCGGCCAGGCAGCTCAGGGCGGGGCGCAGCCGCATCATGGCCCTGCTCGTGCTGGACATGGGCAACCCCTTCTTCGTCGACATCGCCCGGGGTGCCGAGCGCGCGGCGCGGGAGGCCGGCCTCGGGGTGATGGTCTGCAACAGCGGCCAGAGCCAGGAGGAGGAGGCCGAGTACCTCGGGCTCTTCGCCGAGCAGCGGGTCTGCGGCGTGCTCGTCACCCCGGCCGATGCCACAGGCGGCAACCTCGAGGCCTTCGCCCGCCACCGGATCCCCTACGTCCTGGTCGACCGGGTGGCGGCCTCCACCGACAGCTGCGCCGTCTCCGTGGACGACGTACGCGGCGGCATGCTCGCCGTCGGGCACCTGGTCTCGGCGGGCCATCGCTCCGTCGCCTATGTGAGTGGCCCGGGCGACCTCCACCAGATCAGGGACCGCCGCGAGGGCGCCCTCGCGGCGCTCACCGAGGCGGGCCTCGGTCCCGAGGCGCTCGTCGAGATCCCCTCGGACCGCCTGGACGTGGCGGCGGGCCGTGACGCCGGGGCCCGGCTGCTCGGCCTCGTGCCCAGGCCGACCGCCGTGTTCTGCGCCAACGACCTGCTGGCGCTGGGTGTCCTGCAGTCGCTCTACGCCGCCGGCGTGCGGGTGCCGCAGGACGTCGCCATCGTCGGTTACGACGACATCGAATTCGCCGCGGCCGCCGCCGTACCCCTCACCTCTGTGCGGCAGCCCGCCGTGGTGATGGGGAGGATGGCGGCGGAGCTCCTCCTGGAGGAGGCGGACGACGAGGGGGGCACCCACCGGCACCGCGGTGTGGTGCTCCAGCCGGAGCTCGTCGTACGCGCCTCCAGCGCCGCCCCGCGCTGACGGGGGTGGCGGGCGGGCCCGGTCCCGCCCGCCGGAAGCGTGCCGGGGGCGAACGCGTGCGTGATCTTCGGACGGCGGAGCGAATTCCGTTCATCCTGAAGTGGGTGAACTCCCCTGGTGAGGGAACCCGTTGATCGCCAACGGGGTCCACTCTGCGCCATGATCACTACGAGATGGTGGACACCTCCCGGGGCGATGCCCCCGCACCCCCTGCCGAAGAGCCGCGTGGCTGCCTCTTCGCACTTTCCCAGCCCCCGCTGATGATCTTCCTGACGGTGGTCGGCGGCCTGCTGCTGATGGCCGCCCTGCACGATCTCTTCCTCCTGTGAGCGGCCGCCGGGCCCGGATGCCCACGACCCCGCGCGGTGGGTGCGTGGAGCCTCAGCGCGCGGCTTCCCGGCGCCGGGCGCGGTACGCGGCGACATGGAGCCGGTTGCCGCAGGTGCGGCTGGAGCAGTAACGGCGGGAGCGGTTGCGCGAGAGGTCGACGAAGGCGTCCCGGCAGTCGGGGGCCTCGCAGCGTCGCAGCCGCTCCTGCTCGCCCGCCACCACGATGAAGGCCAGGGCCATGCCGCAGTCGGCCGCGAGGTGGTCCGCGACGGAGGCGTCCGGCGCGAAGTAGTGGATGTGCCAGTCGTAGCCGTCGTGGTCGGTGAGCTGGGGTGTGGTGCCGGCCGCGGCCACCAGGTTGTTGACGAGGTCCGCCGCGGTGCGGGCGTCGGGCGCCGCGAATATCTCCGCGAACCGCCCCCGGACGTCCCGCACGGCCCGCAGGTCCTTGTCGCCGAGGGTCCCGACGCCGCTGATGGCGTGGCGCTCGGCGAAGGCGTAGAGCGCGGAGAGCTCCGCGAGCCCGTCGCCCGAGTCGCTGTCCGGTGCGGTGTTCACCAGATCGACCACCGTTTCGAGGGCGATCCGGGTGTCGTGTGGGATCAGCACGCTTCGCTCCCTGGCCTCCGGCGGACGGGCGTCCGCCGATGCGGGCTGACTCTACTGGCTCGGCGAAGGCACTCACGGCCCGGTGCGGCCTCGGCGGGGCGGGAGAGCCCCTTTCCCGGCCGGAACGCCCTACGGGAGCCAGGAGGGCCGCTCAGGGGCTCCAGGAGTGGTCCCGGTGGCAGTGGTGAGGCGCGTGGTGCGGATGACGCCCGCGGTGCGGCCCCGCACGCACAGCGGCGCCGCCGCCGCGGTGGGTTCCGCGGCGACGGCGCCGGTGCCTGCCCTATGAGGTTGTCCGCGCGACGCCGTCTCCCCGAGTCGGACGGCGTCCCGCAGCTCTCGGCCTGGCTCAGCTCTCGGCCAGGATGTGTGAGAGCTCCGTATCGAGGTCGAAGTGACGATGCTCGGTGCCTGGCGGGACCGCGGCGTCGGTCCTCTTCAGGAACGACTCCAGGGCCCTCGCCGGGGCTTCCAGCAGGGCTTCGCCCTCCGGGGAGCTCAGTGCGATGCAGACGACGCCTTGGCCGTGACTTCGAGATGGCCAGACGCGGACGTCTCCGGTGCCGGTGGGCCGGTGCAGCCCCTCGGCGAGGAGGTCACGGGCGAAAACCCATTCGACCGTCTCCTCCGCTCCGGTGTGGAAGGTGGCGTGCACGGCATAGGGATCGGCCGTGTCATACCGCAGGCCCGCGGGTACAGGCAGTGAGGACTCGCTCGACACAACGAGGCGCAGGTGCAGCTCGCAGCTGACCGTGGTGTTCATAAGCGCCAGGGCCTTTCGCTCAGTGTGCGCTCGGGGATTCGCACGTCGGCGAAATCGACATGCCACCTACGGTGGCGTTGTAAACCCCTCTGACCCATTTGTGATGCTTCAGCCCTCTCGTCCGGGGCTGTGTAACTTTGGGTCATGCGTCCATTCCGGTGACGGGCGAGGTTCCGGTAGGTTGGGCGTCATGAACGCGGAGAGTGACGAGCGGAAAGAGGTCGCCGTGGCGGCGGCCTCCGGTTCCGCCGCGGGGGACGATCGGACGACGGAGCGCGAGCTGGGCTCGCGGGCACCCGGGTTCATCCGGAAGTCCAAGCTGCTTCACCTGAGCTGGCAGGTCGGGATCTTCGTCGTCGGCCTGGCGGTGGTCGGGGCCGGCGTCGCGATGCTGGTGCTGCCCGGCCCGGGCTGGCTGGTGATCTTCGGGGGCATGGCGATCTGGGCGACCGAGTTCGTCTGGGCGCAGATCGTCCTGCGCTGGACCCGGCGCAAGGTCACCGAAGCCGCCCAGCGCGCCCTCGATCCCAAGGTCCGGCGCCGCAACATCATCCTCACCACGGCCGGGCTCGTGATCGTCGCGGTGCTGGTCGGGATCTACGTCTGGAAGTTCGGCATAGTGATGCCGTGGAAGATCGAGCAGTGACCCGGTGGTGGTCCGGCGGTACCGCTGACATGGGGTAATGTTTGCGGTGCGCCGGGGCGATTAGCTCAGTGGGAGAGCGCTTCGTTCACACCGAAGAGGTCACTGGTTCGAACCCAGTATCGCCCACCCCGGACCGATGGCCCGGAAGCTTCTGATGAAGCTTCCGGGCCATCGGCGTTTTTCGTGTGCGCCCGATGGCACCCCTCGCCGTCTGTTCGGCCCGTCGTCAGGCCACCGGAATTTCGTCCTAACCGTTGACGCGCTCGGTGCTGCTCCCTACTTTGACCCAGCAAGCGCTTTCTAAAACGATTCAATCTGACGGTGGGGGCGAGCTATGTCTCGTAACAACGGCATGGACAGGCGGCAGCTGCTGAAGCTGGCCGGCCTCTCGGCGGCCGGTCTCGGGCTGACCGCGGCGGGCTGCGGCTCGGGCAGTGGCGGTTCGGGCGGCCCGGTCACCATCCGGCACTCGTGGTGGGGTGCGGACGACCGCGCGAAGAAGGTCCAGCAGTGCGTCGCCCTCTTCGAGAAGAAGCACCCCAAGATCAAGGTGAAGACGGACTTCCAGCAGTACCCGGACTTCTGGAAGAAGTTCAACACGCAGGCGGCCGGCGGAAACCCCCCGGACGTCATCCAGAACGCGGTGACCTTCCTGCGCAAGTACGAGTCGAAGAACGTCCTCCTCGACCTCGGGCCCCAGGTGGAGAAGGGCAATCTCGACCTCACCGGCTTCCGCGCCGGGCTGGAGAAGTTCGCGGAGATCGACGGCAAGCTGCTCGGCGTCCCGGTGGGCAGCAACTCGATGGCCCTGGTCATCGACGAGGAGGTGTACGGGAAGGCGGGCGTCACGCCCGAGATCGGCTGGACCTGGGACGACTGGTACGCGGGCCTGCAGAAGATCAAGAGCGGCCAGGGAGTCGCCGGTGACGCCGGACCGCACGGCGTGATGTACGTCTACGACCTGATACTCCGCCAGAACGGCAAGGCCTTCTTCACCGAGGACGGCATGGGATTCGGCGAGGCCGAGCTCCTGCCGTACTGGACCGAGGCCCTCGAGCGGGTGAAGTCGGGGACATACGCCGACCCCAACAGGATCGAGCAGATCAAACCCGCTCTCGCGCTCGCACAGGGACTGTCCGCGGGCGAGTTCAACTGGGACAACTTCTCCGTCCGCTACGGCGCGGAGGGCAAGGGGAAGTACGGCCTCGCGCCCATCCCCAGCACCGACGGCAAGAAGACGGGCCAGTACCTGGGCTCTCTCATGCTGAGCGGCACGGCACGCACCAGGCACCCCGCCGAGGTCGCGACCTTCATCGGCTTCATGACCCAGGACCCCGAGGTCGCCCGGATCATGGGATACGACCGCGGAGTGCCCGCCACCACCGCCCAGTTCGAGGCCTACGAGCCCACCGACGCGCCGAACAAGGCGATCGCCGCGTACGAGACGAAGATCGCTGACGCGGGTCTCCTGGAGCCCATCACCCCGCACCCGTCCGGCGCGGACGTGGTCGAGGCGGCCTTCCTGCGCATCAGTGCCGACCTCTCCCTGGGCAAGGCCTCGCCGAAGGACGCCGTGCAGCAGTTCTTCTCCGAGGCGAAGACCGCCCTCGCCTCGAACTGAGAGGACCGTGGTGACTCACACCCACCCCTCCCCGGGCGCACTCGCCGCCGGGGACGACCGCTCCGTCACCGAGCGGAACGGTCCCGGAGGAGACGCGCCGCCCGCCGCCGCGAAGCGGCGGGACCGCGGCGAGAACCTGGCCGGCTACCTGTTCATGTCGCCGTGGATCGCGGGCTTCCTGTTCCTGATCGCCGGGCCCATGGTGTTCTCGCTGTACCTGTCGTTCACCGAGTACAACCTGTTCGAGGCGCCTCGCTGGATCGGCCTGCGGAACTTCACCGACATGTTCGCCGATCCCCGCTGGCGCCAGTCGGTGAAGGTCACCTCCTGGTACGTGCTGATCGGCACCCCCATCAAGCTGGCCGCCGCACTCGCCGTCGCCATGCTGCTCGCGCAGAAGCGGTGGGGCCAGTCCTTCTACCGGGCGGCCTTCTACGCCCCGTCCCTGATCGGGGCGAGCGTCTCGGCGGCCATCGTCTGGCGCGCGCTGTTCTCGGACGACGCGATAGTCGACCGTACGCAGAAGGTGTTCGGCGTCGAGGTGGGCGGCTGGATCGGCGAGCCCTCGATGATCATCTACGCGCTGGTCGCCCTCACCGTCTGGCAGTTCGGCGCTCCGATGGTCATCTTCCTGGCGGGTCTCAAGCAGGTCCCGCAGGAGCTGTACGAGGCGGCCGAGATGGACGGCGCCGACCGTCGGCGCAAGTTCTTCAGCATCACCCTGCCGATGATCTCGCCGGTGCTGTTCTTCAACGTCCTGCTGGAGACCATCCACTCGTTCCAGATCTTCGGCTCGGCCTACATCGTCAGCAACAGCACCTGCGGACCGGCCGACGCGACGCTCGTCTACACCTGCTACCTGTACGAACAAGGCTTCGTGAACAGCCGTATGGGCTTCGCCTCGGCCATGGGATGGCTGCTGCTGCTCGCGGTCGGCCTGGTCACCGCCGTGCTGTTCCGGTCCCAGAAGCGCTGGGTGCACTACGAGGAGGGCGGCCGATGAGTCTCCTGTCAGCAGCCGTACGGCGCCGGGGACCCGGCGCACTCGCCTGGCACCTCGGTGCGCTCGTCATCCTGGCCGTGGTCCTCTACCCAGTGGTGTGGACGATCGGGGCCTCGTTCAAGCCCAGCGCCGAGATCATCGGTGCCCTGGACCTGTTCCCGACCGACCCGATCGGTGACAACTACACCCGGCTCACCGAGGGCATCGCCGACATCCCGATCTCGACGTTCTTCCTGAACTCGACGTACATAGCCCTCGGTTCCGTGGTCGGCGTGGTGCTGTCCTGCTCGCTGACCGCCTACGCCTTCGCGAAGGTGCGCTTCGCCGGCCGCAACGCCATGTTCGCCGTCATGATCGGCACCCTGCTGCTGCCCTACCACGTACTGATCATTCCGCAGTACGTGATGTTCCAGAAGCTGGAGCTGATCAACACCTTCACCCCGCTGCTGATCGGCAAGTACCTGGCCACCGACGCCTTCTTCGTCTTCCTGATGGTGCAGTTCATGCGCGGCCTGCCCAAGGAGCTCGACGAGGCGGCACGGCTGGACGGCTGCGGGCACCTGCGGACCTACTGGTCCGTCGTCATGCCGCTCTGCCGGCCGGCGCTCGTCACCAGCGCGATCTTCACGTTCATCAACGCGTGGAACGACTTCATGGGCCCCCTGCTGTACCTCAACGAGCCGGGCAAGTACACCGTCTCCATGGGGCTGAAGATGTTCATCGACCAGGACGCGGTGGCGGACTACGGCGGCATGATCGCCATGTCCCTGGTCGCACTCCTCCCGGTGCTGGCCTTCTTCGTGGCCTTCCAGCGCTACCTGATCGACGGCATGGCCACCTCCGGCCTGAAGGGCTGACGCGCCGTGGCGACCAGGACCCGCACCCCGGCCGGGCGCTCGCGCGCCATGGACCGCTTCGCCCTGTTCTCCGAATGCCTGCTCGCAGGCGTGTGGATCGCCGTCGCCGCCCTGCCCGTGCTCACGTTCCCCGCGGCCTTCGCCGCGGGGACCCGGCACCTGCGCCGCTACCTCGACGGCGAACAGGGCGGCCTGCGCGAGTTCGCCGCGGACGTCCGGGCCGCCGCCCGTGGCGGGTGGATCGTCGGCGCCGCCGTGTGTGCCGCAGCCGCCCTGCTCCTGCTCGACCTCGCGGCCGTACGCGCCGGGCTGCCAGGCGGCCCGCTGGTGGGCGCCGTCGGCATCCTCGCCATGATCGGCCTGCTGGTCGCCGTCCTGCGCGCCGCCTCGTGCTGGGAGCCCGGCGCCCTCTGGCGCCCCCTCCTGGCCGAGGCCGGCCGGAACACGGTCCGCGACCCGGCCGGTTCCCTGCTGCTCGTCTGCGGGATGGCCGTCGTCGTGCTGTCCGGCGCCCTCGTGCTGCCGTTGGCCGTACCCGTCCTCGGGGCGGTGGCCGCCGCAGCCACAGCGGTGCGGGCGCGCAGGCCCGCCCACTGACCCGTTCCTGTTCGTCCCCTGTCCCGAATCCGCACGGAGAGAGGCACACCCATGTCCAGGATGCCCCGCAGAACGCTCCTGAAGGCCGCCGCGGCGGCCGGCGCGGCCGCACAGATCAGCTGGTCCCTCGGGACCGCTCCCGCCTCGGCGTCCGGGAACGCGGAGCACACCGACGAACCCGTCACCCTGACCTGGCTGGAGTCCGGCGGCCTCGGTGCGGCCCCGGGCTCCACGCTCGGTGTGCCCTGGCCCCGGGGGCAGTACCCGAAGGACCAGACGTTCGCGCTGTCCACGGACGACGGCGAGGACGTCCCCGTGCAGACCTGGCCGATCGGCTACTGGCCGGACGGCTCGCTCAAGTGGACCGCGCACGCCGTGGGCCCCGAGGTCACCGCCGAGAAGCTCTCCCTCACCACCGGCACCCCCGCCGCACCGGCGAAGAAGGTCACGGTGGTACGCCGGGGTGGCGCGATCACGGTTTCCACGGGGGTGATCACCGCCAGGCTCGGGACGAACGGTTCCGCGCTCGTCGAAACCGTCACGCGCGGCTCCACCGAGATCGCGCGTGACGGGCGGCTCGTCCTCGTACGTCAGGGTGAGATCGAGGACGGCGACCAGGGCAGGGAGACGTACGAACGCTTCGAGAGCGTCATCGAGGAGGCCGCCGTCGAACAGGACGGTCCGGTCCGCGCCGTCGTCCGCATCGACGGCAAGCACCGCAAGGGCTCCCGGTCCTGGATGCCGTTCTCCGTACGCCTCTACTTCTACGCGGGCGCCGACTCCTTCCGGATGGTGCACACCATCACCTACGACGGCACCGTCGAACCGGGCAAGGCGAGCGGCGACTTCGTCCGGGGTCTCGGTGTCCGCTTCACCGTGCCCATGCGCGACGCCGCCCACGACCGCCACATCCGCATCGGCGGCGACGGCACCGGCCTGCTGCGCGAGGCCGTGAAGGGCATCACCGGACTGCGCCGCGACCCCGGAGCCGCCGTCCGCGAGGCGCAGTTCGCCGGCCGGAAGCTCCCGGACCCCGCGACCTGGGACCAGCGGGTCACCAGCCGGCTCCAGTACATCCCCGAATGGGGTGACTACACCCTCTCCCAGCTCTCCGCCGACGGCTTCGGCCTGCGTAAGCGCACGAAGAAGGGGCACGGCTGGATCGGCGCCGGCGGCGGCAGGAGGGCCTCCGGTTTCGGCTACGTCGGCGGCCCCAGCGGCGGATTCTCCTTCGGGCTCCGCGACTTCTGGGAGAAGCACCCCGCCCAGCTCGACATCCGCGACGCGCAGACGGACGAGGCCGAGGTCACACTCTGGCTCTGGTCGCCCGAGGCCCAGCCCATGGACCTGCGCTTCTACCACGACGGCATGGAACAGGACACCTACCCCGAGCAGCTCGAAGGCCTCAACATCACCTACGAGGACTACGAGCCCGGCTTCGGCACCCCGTACGGCATCGCGAGGACCAGCGAACTCCTCTTCTGGGCCAACGATTCCACCCCCGCCCCCGAGGCACTCGCCCGGCAGGTCGACGCCGTACGCACCCCGCCCCAGTTGGCCGCCCCGCCCAGGCAGCTCGTCAAGGCCAAGGTCTTCGGCGGTCTCTTCGCCGAACCGGACCGCTCCACCGCCGCCAAGTCGAAGATCGAGGACCACCTGGACTTCCTCTTCACGTACTACAAGGACCAGGTGGAGATGCGCCGCTGGTACGGCTTCTGGGACTACGGCGACATCATGCACACCTACGACCCGACCCGGCACCAGTGGTGCTACGACGTCGGCGGCTACGCCTGGGACAACTCGGAACTCTCGCCCGACCTCTGGCTCTGGTACGCCTACATGCGCTCCGGCCGCGCCGACATCTACCGCTTCGCCGAGGCCATGACCCGGCACACCGGCGAGGTCGACGTCTACCACCTCGGCAAGTGGGCCGGCCTCGGCACCCGCCACGGCGTCCAGCACCACGCCGACAGCGCCAAGCAGCAGCGCATCGCCAACACCACCTACCGGCGCATGTTCTACTTCCTCACCGCCGACGAACGCGTCGGCGACCTCATGCGCGCCAACGTCGACTCCGACGAGACCTTCCTGGCCCTCGACCCCATCCGCAAGATCCGCACCGAGCCCTACACCCCCGACCGCCACGCCCTGTCCATCGGCTTCGGCACGGACTGGAGCGGCCTCGTGTCCGCCTGGCTCACCGAGTGGGAACGTCGCGGACCCAAGTGGGAGAAGGCCAGGGACCGCGTCCTGTCGACCATGGAGACCATCGCCGCCCAGCCCAACGGCTTCGTGCAGGGCGTCGGTCTCTACGACCTCGACACGGGGAGGTTCGCGACAGCGGACGCACCGGCGGTGGGCGTCTCGCACCTGTCGGCCATGTTCGGCCTGGTCGAGCTCAACGCCGAACTCATCGACATGATCGACATGCCGGCGTTCGAGGCCGCCTGGATCGACTACTGCCGCTACTTCAACGCCACCAAGGCGGAACAGGCCGCCCGCTACGGCAGCAACTTCGGCACGCTGCTGCTGTTCCAGGGCCACTCACGCCAGGACGCCTACGCCGCCGTACGGACCGGGGACGTCACCCTGGCCACCCGGGCGTGGAAGCAGTTCTACAGCAGCGCCGACACCTGGGACTACAAGGAGAGCACCGACTGGACCACCAGGAGGATCGAAGGGCCGACCGGGCCCGTCGAGGGCAGCGAAGCGGCCTGGGTGAGCACCAACTCCACCGCCCTGTACGGACTCGCGGCGATCCAGAACCTCGCGCTCGTCGGCGACCGGATGCCCTAACGCATCCGGCCGAAGCTCTCCCGCACCCGGCGCGCGTCGCGCAGCCGCTGCTCGTACGTCGCACCGACCGCGAGCAGCAGCAGCCCGGCGAGCGCCGGGGGCGCCCAGCGGGGGAGCGCGTCGAAGACCTGGACCACATGCGGGGCCAGCTCGTGCAGCCCGTCCAGCGCCAGCACCGAACCGCCCAGCACCAGGGGCGCCCGCAGCCGCAGGCGGGCGCCCACCAGGGTGACCACCAGCGCGGCGACCCCCAGCAGCAGGGGCCGCAGCCAGTGCGGATCACCCCACGCCACCACCAGGCTCGGCACCATCGTCATGGACAGGGCGGGACCGTACGCCACCCACGAGGACGCGGCGGGATCCCTGCGGCGGCGCAGATATCCCACGGCGAACGCGGCCACGGAGACCGGTAGCGTGTACGCCTCGGGGTCCGTCACCCCCGAAGCCGCCAGCCGCACCCACGCCGCCGCCACGAACAGCGCCGCCGCCGGATAGCCCGCGACCCGCCGCCGCTCCGGCCGCAGCGCCGTGGCCGTCGCCAGCACCCCGCACAGGCCCAGCACCAGCGCCAGGGACGGCGCGTCCGTCACGGCGAGACCCACGGCGACCAGAGCCGCGAACGCCCCCGCGAGCTCCCCCGGGACCGCCACCGCCGATGTCCGCGTCCGCGCCCCGAGCAGGACCGTCGCCGCCGTCACCACCAGCACCAACGGGGCCGTGTCCGCCGCGCCCCAGCCCAGGGACGCCCCCGTGGCGGCGGTGACCACGATCGCGCAGAGCACCGCGGCGCAGACGAGCACCGACCGCACCGCGGGCACCGTCGCACCGGCCGCCGCACCGGCGAACAGCACCAGCAGCGCCCCGTGTACCGCGTACGTCGCGGGCTCGGAGGCCAGACCCAGCAGCCCCACGCTCCCCGCCGCCACCAGCGCGCACACCAGACAGGTCACCGCGAGCGCGTCGGCGGCGCGCCGCACCACGAGGGCCAGCGACACCGCGACCAGCAGCAGCTCCACGGCCACCGCCACCGCGTACGGCACATCCGCCACCGCGAGCAGCGCGGGCACGGCGCCCCAGCCCAGCACCGCGGCGCCCGCCGCCGCCGCGCCGCGGCCCCTCTCCGGCAGCGCCCGCGGCCACCTGACGTGGAGCGCCGCCGCCAGCCCCGCCGCGAGCGCGAGCACCACCGGGGAGGCGACCGAGCCCGGCCACGGGACCGAGGCTCCCAGCGCGCCCCGGAAGCCCACCGGAGCACCGGACCACACCTCCGCCGCCACGGTCACCGGCCCCAGCAGCGCGGCGGCCACCACAGGAGCCGCCCACAGCACCGCGCCCGCCACGACCGCGGCCGACGCGCCCAGGACCCCCGAGGCCACCGGGCGCGGTACCCGCATCCGCAGCACCACCGACAGGGCCGCTCCGCACAGCAGGTACACCGCGACCGCCCAGCCCCACGGCAGCTCCGCACCCGGCACCCCGCCCACTCCGGCCACCGCCGCGAGGCCCGCCACGACACCCCCGAGGACGGCCGTCCCCTTCGGGGCCCGCCAGGCCCCGGCCACCGCGACCGCCGTCCCGGCCAGCAGCAGCGCGGCGGGACCCACGGCCCCGGCCGCACCGTCGGCCGTCACGGACAGGCCGAGACCCAGCGCCGACGAGACCAGCCCCGTCAGCAGCGCCCCGACGCACGCCGTGACCCGCACCGCGAGCCCCCGGCCCCACAGCGCCACCGCGACGTCGGCCGCCGCCGTCACCAGCAGCGCCCAGCCGAAGCCGGCCCCGGACGCTCCGGCCGCCCAGGCGGTGAACACCAGCGGCAGCTGCCCCGCCACCACGGCCGCGGGCAGTGGCACCCGCAGCCGGCCGAACAGCAGCCCGTACGCGGTCCACACCGCCGCCAGCACCGCCGACGCGACCGCGGTGAACACCAGTCCGTCCGACTCCGGCGCCGCGACCGCGTGCAGCGCGACCGCGTCCAGCACCGTCAGCACCAGGGCCAGGCAGGCCATCGCCTCCGCGGTCGAGGGCAGCGCGCGGCGGAGCAGCGGCGCGGGGGCCAGCAACGCGCCCGCCGTCACCGCCGCCAGCACCGCCGAACGGCCGGCGATGCCCATCTCGCCCCAGCTGAACAGGGTGAACGCGATCGCGGCGACGGTCAGCAACAGACCACCCAGGACCAGCAGCACGTTCTGGGTGCCGTGCGCGGGGGCGGCAGGCGGGGCGTACGGCCGGGGGACGGGCGGGTGCAGGGGCGCCGCAGGAGGCGTCGCCGCCGCCGGCGCGCGCAGCACGCCCAGCAGCCAGGCACGGCGGTTCAGCAGCTGCAGCCGACGGGCGTCCAGCCGGACCAGTTCATGATCGAGGAGGGCCAATTCCTCGGCGGGTGGCGGCACATGTCTCATGTACGGCAGTGTGGCGGTCGCCACACCCGTGTACATGGGCTCGGATACTCAGATCCCCGGCGTTTCCCGACCGGGTACCTCGCCGGGAAGGAGTTTGAACCCAGGGCCCCACGCCCTGTATGGTTCAACCCGTTCCCGGGCGATTAGCTCAGTGGGAGAGCGCTTCGTTCACACCGAAGAGGTCACTGGTTCGAACCCAGTATCGCCCACCCGGGAAGAGCCGGTCCGTCAGTGCAATCGACGGACCGGCTCTCGCGTACCCGGGCCGGATCAGGCCGCCGCGGGGAGTGCCGGACGCAGCGGCCACGCCGGGTCCACCACCTCCGCCTCACCGTTCTTCTCGAACCACGCCTGCAGTCCGCGTGCCTGGGCCGCGTGCCACACCGCCTGCGACGAGTGCACCTCCGCCGGCGACAGCCGCTCCAGCCGGGCGGAGAACCGCCGGCCCACCGCCCGCACCAGTTCGAGCGAGGCCGTCGCGTCGGCCGCCGCGTCGTGCGCGCCGTCCAGCGTCACGCCGTACAGCGCGCACAGGTCCGTCAGCGTGCGACGGCCCTTGCGATAGCGGTCCAGATGCTTGTCCAGTACCCGGGGGTCCAGTACGCACAGCGCCTTGTTCCCCAGGTAACCGGCCAACGAGGACGCCCGATGGCGCCTCAGTTCCCGGTCCAGCAGCGTCAGATCGAACGGTGCGTTCATCACGACCAGCGGCCGTCCCGTCGCGCACTGCTCCGCCAGTGCCCGGGCGATCTCCTCCACGACCGGCGCGGGCCACCGGCCGTTGCGCTGCAGATGGTCGTCGGTCAGGCCATGGACCGCGGTGGCGCCGGGCGGCACCGGGATCCCCGGATTGACCAGCCAGCGAGTGACGCGGGGCCGCCCGCCCGCCGCGTCCTGGACGACGAGAGCGGCCGATACGATCCGGTCCTCCTCGACGTCCACGCCTGTCGTCTCGGTGTCAAAAGCCGCCAGCGGCCCCTCGAACCAATGCATCATCCCCGAACTCCTCGCGCCTGCACGGCAGATGACGGGATTCCTCTGCCCGGTTCGGTGATACCCGCCCCCTATGCCTGGTACGCCGTTTACGGGCCGGCTCCTGCGGTGACAACACAAGTGACGGGCAAGGAAGTTGACCGGCCCGTCAGCGGAGACCGGGCGACCGGTCGGCACAGCCCGGAAGGCACGGAGCCATGGCGCTCGCGCAGCCGAACCCAGGAAGTCCCGCCCGCACCGAGGACCACGGGGGAAGGGCGCCGCAGCAGCGGAACACCCCACCGCCGCGCGGCACACTCGCCACCACCGCCTGCATGGAGACCCTCCAGGTGGGCTACCTCCACGCGGTGGCGGCAGCGGCGGGCTGCTCCCTCTCCCAGCCCTTCCCCGACAACGGCATCGACTGGCACGTCAGCCACGGCGCCCCCGACCACATCGTCGACGACGAAGTGACCGTCAAGGTGCAGCTCAAATGCACCTACCAGATCCCTCCGCACCCACCCGGAGCCACGTTCTCCTTCACCCTCGACAACGCCCACCTGGTGAAGCTCGCGCGCACCCCCGTGTCGGTGCACAGGATCCTGGTCGTGATGCTCGTGCCCCGCAGCCAGGACGACTGGCTGCGGGCCGGACACGAACGGCTGGAGCTGCAGCACTGCTGTTACTGGACGAACCTGGCCGGCCACCCGGTGACGGGCCGGAACCGGACCACCGTACGGATACCCACCTCGCGGATCTTCGACGACCGCGCACTCCGCGACATCATGGCCCGAGTCGGGGCGGGAGGGAGACCCTGATGCACCGGTCGACGGACGAGCCCACCGGAGGGACGGTCCCGGCGGGCAGCCGCGCACATCCGTACGCCGACGGCCCGGGCCCCGGCCCGGCCCCCGACCCCGCGCGCGTCGACCCCGCCGTTCTCGGCACCCTGCTGCGACGGCACGGCTGGCACCGGCGCGGAGGAGCACCGGGGCGCTACAGCCGCTGGGTTCCCCCCGGCCCCGCCGCCACCGGAACAAGCCTGCTCGTCCCGGACACCACCGCCTTCCCCGACAGCGAGGACCTGCTGGCCGAAGCGCTCACCGCCCTGACCCGCAGCGCCGCACCCTCCGCCCGCGACATCCTGGTCGCCCTCACCGTGCCGAGCGACGAGATCCGCTGGTGGCGTGACGTCCCCGAGGACGCCTCGGCGGCCACGGACTGGGCCGGTGCCGATCAGCTGCGCACGGCGGCCCGGCAGATCCTCCTGGCCGGGTCCCTCGCCGTGCGCGGCCGGGCCGGTCACCACGGCGCCCGGCACCGCAGGAAGGCGCGGCGAGCCCTGGACGGCACCCTCGTCGGGCCCGGCTCCGACGGCCGCGGCCTCACCGCGTACGTCCCCGTCGCGGCCGGACGGGCCGTCGTCGTACAGCTCTACGCGGCGCTGCATGCGGCCCGGGAAGCCGTCGACTACCAGCGGGCCACCGGCGGGATGGAGGCGTTCGACGCCGCGGTCGCCGCCGGCGTCAGCCGTGAACTGACCGAGGCGGTCGTCGGGCTCGTCCGGGGAGCGGAGAGCGCCAGGATCACGCTGGCCTGGGCGCCCGCCGCCGGAACTCCCGAAGGCTGTCCGGCAGGCCCCGAACCCGTCGAGTTCTCGCCCGGCGACCTGCCCGCGCTGAGGCTGGCGGGCGTGCGTTACCTGCAGGACGAGCCGGCCGTTCCCGTCCGGCTCACCGGCGCCGTCGTACGGCTGCGCCGCTCGGGACCCCGTGGCCCCGGAGTCGTACGGCTGCGGGTACTGGCGGGGGCGGAGGTCGCGCACGTACGGATCGAACTCGACGAGGAGGCCTACCGGATCGCGGGCCACGCCCACCTGGTCGGGCTCCCGCTGCGGGTGGAGGGGAAGCTGGAGAACCGGGGCGGCTTCAGACGGCTCAGCGGCGCCTCCCACGTCACGCCCGTCCAGGTCGACGAGGCGGAGCGGGACCGGCTGATGAAGGTGCTCCAGGAGAACGTCGACTTCTTCGAGGAGGCCTGCACGGGGGACGAGGAGTAGCCGGGCCGCTATCCCTTTCGCTTCGAGGCCCTCCGGCTCGGTACGATTCCTCTTGCGCGCGCTAGAGGAATGCGACGCACCCCCTCAGTCAGGAGAGACCGGTGTCAGACGTCCGTGTGATCATCCAACGCGATTCCGAGCGGGAAGAGCACGTGGTGACGACGGGAACGACGGCCGCCGAGCTCTTCCCCGGCCAGCGCACCGTCGTCGCCGCAAGGGTGGAGGGCGAGCTGCGCGACCTCGCGTACGAGCTCAGGGACGGTGAGGTCGTCGAGCCCGTCGAGATCTCCTCCGAGGACGGCCTGAACATCCTGCGGCACTCCACCGCCCACGTCATGGCGCAGGCGGTGCAGGAACTCTTCCCCGAGGCCAAGCTGGGCATCGGCCCGCCGGTCAAGGACGGCTTCTACTACGACTTCGACGTCGAGAAGCCGTTCACGCCCGAGGACCTCAAGGCCATCGAGAAGAAGATGCAGGAGATCCAGAAGCGGGGCCAGAGGTTCTCCCGCCGGGTCGTGACCGACGAGGCGGCCCGCGAGGAGCTCGCCGACGAGCCGTACAAGCTGGAGCTCATCGGCATCAAGGGCTCGGCCTCCTCGGACGACGGCGCGGACGTCGAGGTGGGCGGCGGCGAGCTGACCATCTACGACAACCTGGACGCCAAGACCGGCGACCTGTGCTGGAAGGACCTCTGCCGGGGGCCGCACCTGCCGACCACCCGGCTCATCCCCGCGTTCAAGCTGATGCGGAACGCCGCGGCGTACTGGCGGGGCAGCGAGAAGAACCCCATGCTCCAGCGGATCTACGGGACCGCCTGGCCCACCAAGGACGAGCTCAAGGCGCACCTCACGTTCCTGGAGGAGGCCGCCAAGCGCGACCACCGCAAGCTCGGCAACGAGCTGGACCTCTTCTCCTTCCCCGACGAGATCGGCCCCGGTCTCGCGGTCTTCCACCCCAAGGGCGGCGTCATCCGACGGGCCATGGAGGACTACTCGCGGCGCCGCCACGAGGAGGAGGGCTACGAGTTCGTCTACAGCCCCCACGCCACCAAGGGCAAGCTCTTCGAGAAGTCCGGCCACCTGGACTGGTACGCCGACGGCATGTACCCGCCCATGCAGCTCGACGACGGGGTGGACTACTACCTCAAGCCGATGAACTGCCCGATGCACAACCTGATCTTCGATGCCCGCGGCCGTTCGTACCGTGAACTGCCCTTGCGGCTCTTCGAGTTCGGAACCGTGTACCGGTACGAGAAGTCCGGTGTCGTGCACGGGCTGACCCGCTCGCGCGGCTTCACCCAGGACGACGCGCACATCTACTGCACCCGCGAGCAGATGGCCGAGGAGCTGGACCGGACGCTCACCTTCGTCCTGAACCTGCTCCGTGACTACGGTCTGACCGACTTCTACCTGGAGCTGTCCACCAAGGACCCGGAGAAGTACGTCGGCAGCGACGAGACGTGGGAAGAGGCCACCGAGACGCTGCGCCAGGTCGCCGAGAAGCAGGGCCTCCCGCTGGTCCCGGACCCGGGCGGTGCCGCGTTCTACGGTCCGAAGATCTCGGTGCAGTGCAAGGACGCCATCGGCCGTACCTGGCAGATGTCGACCGTGCAGCTCGACTTCAACCTCCCGGAGCGTTTCGACCTGGAGTACACCGGCCCGGACGGCACCAAGCAGCGCCCCGTCATGATCCACCGCGCGCTGTTCGGCTCCATCGAGCGCTTCTTCGCGGTGCTGCTGGAGCACTACGCGGGCGCGTTCCCGGTCTGGCTGGCCCCGGTGCAGGCGGTCGGCATCCCGATCGGCGACACCCACATCCCGTACCTCCAGGAGTTCGCCGCCGAGGCGCGCAAGAAGGGGCTGCGGGTCGAGGTCGACGCCTCCTCCGACCGGATGCAGAAGAAGATCCGCAACCACCAGAAGGCCAAGGTCCCCTTCATGATCATCGTCGGCGACGAGGACATGAACGCGGGAACGGTCTCCTTCCGCTACCGCGACGGGTCGCAGGAGAACGGCATCGCCCGTGACGAGGCGATCGCCAAGCTCGCCGACGTGGTGGAGCGTCGCGTACAGGTGTGATCCCTGCCGGAAGGAGGCCCCCGGGGAGCGCTACACGCTCCCCGGGGGCCTCTTCTCGTCCTCCCGCTTGAACACCTCCACCAGCCACGACGAGAACGACCCCGTGACCGCCCCCAGCAGCGCGAGCCCGCAGGCCATCAGCAACGCGGCGATCGCCCGGCCGCCCGGCGTCACCGGCACCGCGTCGCCGTAGCCCACGGTCGTGAGCGTCGCGCACGCCCACCACACGGCGTCTCCGAACGTACGGATCGTGGAGCCGGAAGCACCCTGCTCCTGGTGGTAGACCGCGAGTGCCGCGGAGAAGCCCAGGAGCACGGCGGTCAGGCTCGCGTACGTCATCACCCGGGCGTACAGGCTCAGCCTGGGCCTGTCCGTGCGCTTCTGGAGCGCGGTGTAGACCTGGACCAGACGCAGGGGGCGCAGCAGCGGCAGGAGCAGGACCACCGTGTCCAGCCAGTGGCTGTGCACGAAACGCGCTCCCTGGCCGCTGAGCCGCAGCCGTACGCCGTAGTCCACGGCGAAGAGCAGCCAGGCCGCGGCGACGAGGGCGAAGGCGATGTCGCGCCAGGGCTGGGCGCCGACGGGAGCCAGGACGCGGACCGCGTAGCCGGTGAGGAAGACCAGTGACGCGGCGAGGAGCGGCACCTCGGTGCGCCGCTCCCAGCCCTCGAGCCGGGCGGGGACGGGGGCCGTGGGGCGGTCGCTCATGGCGCCAGCATCGCGGTGTGCCGACGGGGTCGGCCCCGGCGACACGCGCGCCGCGGGCAACGCAATATGCTGACGGGCATGACGAGTGAGCCGGAGCAGCAGATCGGAGTGGGGACGCCCGACGCGTTCCAGCGCCTGTGGACGCCCCACCGGATGGCCTACATCCAGGGTGAGAGCAAGCCGAGCGGCCCGGGAGCCGGTGACGGCTGCCCGTTCTGCGAGATCCCGTCGAAGTCGGACGAGGACGGGCTCATCGTCGCCCGGGGCGAGACGGTCTACGCGGTGCTGAACCTGTACCCGTACAACGGTGGGCACCTCATGGTGGTGCCGTACCGGCACGTGGCCGACTACACGGAGCTCGACGGTCCGGAGACCGCGGAGCTGGCCGACTTCACCAAGCGGGCCATGGTCGCGCTGCGGGCCGCCTCCGGTGCGCACGGCTTCAACATCGGGATGAACCAGGGCGCGGAGGCCGGGGCGGGCATCGCCGCGCACCTCCACCAGCACGTGGTGCCGCGCTGGGGCGGGGATACCAACTTCATGCCGGTCGTCGGACACACGAAGGTGCTCCCGCAGCTCCTGGGGGACACCCGGGCGATGCTGGCCGGCGTCTGGCCTGACGGGCCGCCGTCCGCCTGACCGGGTGTCGCCCGGGCGTCATCACGCGTCGTAGACGTCGGCCTTCTTCGGGGCGGCGTCCTGGACCATGCCGCTGAGGACCATGGAGCGGTTGTCGAAGCGCTCGGTGTCCACGCCGTGTTCCTTCAGGACCCGCGTCGTCGCGGAGTGGACGACGCGCAGGATGGGCGTGGCGGCCCGCATGGCGTCGTCGGCCATGAAGCGGTGGCCCCAGGGTTTGGCCGCCCAGGCGTGGCGCAGGCCGAAGGGCTCGGGCAGGACGATCTTGCCGCCCAGGTAGTCGAGGAGCGGCGGGTACCAGGTGAAGGGGGCGCGCAGGGCGAGCCTGACCACCTCGGTCGCCTTGACGAGCGGGAGGGAGACCTTGCGGGTCTCCCAGAACCTGACCGCCTTCTTGACCGTCTTGGTCGGTGCCTCCGGCTTGGAGAGGAAGAGGGAGTGGACGGGGCCCAGCGCGTGCCCGGTCACCTCGATCCGCAGGGTCTCGTGGAGCACCGTGACGGTGATCAGCATCGTGATCACCAACTGGCCGTCCCAGAGGGTGAACTGGACGCCCAGGTAGTGCCGGTTGCCGCTGCCGAACTGCTGGTGGTTGCAGATGCGCTGTATCTCGTGGGGCTTGATCTGGAAGGTGGCGACGTCCTCACCCTCCGGGCGGGAGACGGAGCCCGCGTTCTCGCCGATGGGCGAGACGATCCAGTGCTTGACGGACGGGGTGGGAAATCCGCCGGTGTTCAGCGGGCCGCGCTCCAGCATCTTCAACTGGTCGTGGATGGCCCGGACGACGTCCCAGCTGCGGAACTGGTGGATCTCCCGGGTGGGGTCCGCGGGGGTGAGTTCTTCGGCGAGCTGCCAGCTGCCCCAGCGGGTTCCCATGCCGAGGATGCCCTTGGGGCCCGCGTAGAACACGGCGTTGGACTGCTGCTCGGCGGAGAGCTTCTCCAGGCCCTGACGCAGGGCCTCGCGCGCGGTCTCGTTGGGATTCTTGGGCACGGCCTCCGGGATCTTCGCGCTGACGCCGGCGCCGGAGAGAAGCCCTTCCCAGCGGGCCCGAAGGTCCTTGGTCGAGGACTCCGCGATCCGTTTGGCGAGCAGCCAGCCGATCAGCGGGGCGACGGCGGCGGCCCGCAGGTAGAGGGCCAGGAAGCCGGTGAGCGGCATGGTGATGAGGAAGAACGCGGCGGCCGCGCCGAGCACGACGAGCAGGACCCCGCCCAGCGCCTGGAAGAACTTGTCCTTGGAGTTGTTCAGGGTGTCCCGCAGCCGGAAGGCGAGGACCCAGAGGACCAGTCCGGGCAGGAAGACGAAGCCGAAGACGGCGGTGATCAGGGTCAGCTTCGTGTCACGGGCCTTGCGCAGCCGGGTGGCGGACAGGCAGTGCTCGACGACGGTCTGGGGGTCGGTGCCGAAGGACTGGATGAGCGCGCCGCGGCCGCCGCCGAGCATGCGCTCCTGGACGGCCCGGGAGAACGCCTCACCGAGATTCGGCTTGAAATAGTCGGACTTGAACAGCTTGGACTCGCCCGTTTTCACCTCGGACTTGTGCCACTCGCTGTTGGCCTTGAGGATCTCCGCCACGTCGCTGTCGCGGTACGCGGCGGAGGCGAGGGCGTTGGTCGCCACCGCCTGTCCTCCCGAACCCTGGAGCGGGATCTGCGCTCCGGGAGAGAAATCGAATCCGTCGTTCGCCACTGTCGCCCCCACTCGCCCGCACGGTCTGCCTCTGCGGCTGTTCCCAACTACCGTACGTCGCACACCTTCTGAGCTGGGCCCACAGAGTACCGTCCGAACCACGCGCCCGCCCGGACGATGGGCCCGCGGGTGGGCGTAAGGGGTCATATCCAGTCAACCGGTGCCGCGGGATCAGCTCACGTTCGCGCTGTTCTCCCGTGCTCCGCGGATGCGTTCGGCGAGCTGCGGAGGCATCGGCTCGTGCCGGGCGTACGCCCGGTCGAACCGTCCGGCGCCGTGCGTCAGGGAGCTGAGGTCGACGGTGTACCGGCCGATCTCGATCTCCGGCACCTCGGCGCGTATGAGTGTGCGCTCGCCGGTCTCCTGTTCGGTGCCGACGACCCGGCCGCGCCGCCCGGCGAGGTCGCTCATGACGGCCCCCACGTAGCCGTCGGGAACCAGGACGCCGACCGTCGCGACGGGTTCGAGGAGCTGGACGCGGGTGCCGGCCGCGGCCTCGCGCAGCGCCAGCGCGCCCGCGGTCTGGAAGGCGGCGTCGGAGGAGTCCACCGCGTGCGACTTCCCGTCGAGCAGGGTGACACGTACGTCGACGAGCGGGTGCCCGGCCGCGACACCCCGGGCCGCCTGGGCGCGTACGCCCTTCTCCACGGAGGCGACGAACTGCCGCGGCACCGAGCCGCCGACCACCTCGTCGACGAACTCGACGCCCGCCCCCGAGGCCAGCGGTTCCACCTCGATCTCGCAGACGGCGTACTGGCCGTGGCCGCCGGACTGCTTGACGTGCCGGCCCAGTCCGACGGTCCGGGAGGCGAAGGTCTCGCGGAGCGGCACACGAGGAGGTTCGGCGTCGACCTGCACCCCGTACCTGCTGCGCAGGCGTTCCAGCGCGACCTCCGTGTGCGCCTCGCCCATGCACCACAGAACCATCTGGTGGGTTTCCTGGTTCTGCTCCAGACGCATGGTGGGGTCCTCGGCGACCAGGCGGGACAGGCCCTGCGAGAGCCTGTCCTCGTCGGCCCTGCCATGGGCGCGTACCGCCAGGGGCAGCAGCGGGTCGGGCAGGGCCCACGGCTCCATCAGCAGCGGGTCGCCGTTGCCGGTGAGGGTGTCCCCGGTCTCAGCCCCGCCCAGTTTGGAGACACAGGCCAGATCGCCCGCGACACAGCTGTCCAGGGGGCGCTGCTGTGCGCCGAAGGGGGCGGAGAGGGCGCCGACGCGCACGTCGGCCTCGTGGCAGGGACCTGTCTCGCCTCCCGGACCGGTGAGGCCGTGGCCGCACACGTGCACGGTGTCGTCGGGGCGCAGGGTGCCGGAGAAGACGCGGACGAGGGAGACCTGTCCGACGTAGGGGTCGGACGAGGTCTTCACGACCTCGGCCACCAGCGGCGCGGCCGGATGGCGGGCGGGGGCCGGGCGCGGGGTTCCGTCCGGGGCGGTGACGGCGGGCAGGGTGCGTTCCCCGGGGGAGGGGAAGCCGCGGGTGACCAGGTCGAGGAGTTCCACGGTGCCGACGCCCTGACGGGCGCCGTCGGCGGCCGGCGCCGCGGTGAGGACGGGGTGGAACGAGCCGCGTGCGACGGCGCGTTCCAGGTCGTCCACGAGCGTCGTGGTGCCGATCTCGCCGCCGCCGAGGTAGCGGTCCATCAGGGTCTCGTCCTCGCTCCCGGCGATGATCGCCTCGATGAGCCGGTTCCGGGCCTTCCGGAGCGGAGCCCGCTGATCCCCGTCCGGCGGTGACTCCCGCCGTTCCCCCGACGAGTAGTCGAAGATCCGCGGGGTGAGGAGTCCGGCGAGCCCGGTGAGCGGGGCGTGTCCGTCCGGGCCCTCGGGTCCGTGCACCGGCAGGTGGAGGGGGAGCACGGCATCGGGGTCGTCGTGCCCGAGGACCCGTCCGCAGATCCGGGTCATCTCGCCGAAGGACGTACGCGCGGTGTCCAGGTGGGTGACGACGACGGCCCGTGGCATCCCGACGGCCGCGCACTCCTCCCAGATGTCGCGGGTGGCGCCTGCCACGGCGTCGGCCTCCTGGGCGGCAGAGATGACGAAGAGGGCCGCGTCCGCCGCGCGCAGACCGGCCCTGAGTTCCCCGACGAAGTCCGCGTGGCCGGGGGTGTCCAGCAGGTTGATCTTGTATCCGTCCCATTCGACGGGAACCAGCGAGAGCTGCACGGAGCGTCGTCGGCGCTGTTCGATCTCGTCGTGGTCGGAGACGGTGGCGCCGTCCTCGACCCGGCCGGCCCGGTTGAGCGCCCCGGCGGTCAGCGCGAGTGCCTCCACCAGTGTGGTCTTGCCCGAGCCGCTGTGGCCGACCAGCACGACGTTCCGTACGGAAGCGGGCCGGCCGGCCGTCGCGGCCCTGCCGGCGGCCCCGGTGTGCGTATGCGTCCTGTCGCCCATGATCGTGCCTCCCGGTCGGTGGCGTGGTGCCGCGAGAGCGGGGAGTGGGGACGGGCGGAGCCGACGCGGCGGCTTCGGCGACGCCCGCGGTCATTCGAGCGTCGCACCCGTGCCGGACGCCGTCCATACGTCGCGCACGGCGGAGCGTGACTTCACGGACCCCCGGCGGGACGGGGTGCCCCGCCCTGACCCGGCACGGCTCGTGACTACGATGGGCCAGCCGGTGGCCGAAAGGGCCGCGGCGCCCACCGAACCTCGGGAAGGCCATGCTGAACAAGTACGCGCGTGCATTTTTTACGCGTGTCCTCACACCGTTCGCCGCTCTGCTGCTCCGCCTCGGAGTCAGCCCCGACGCGGTCACTCTCGTCGGCACGGCCGGAGTGATGGCAGGTGCGCTGGTCTTCTTCCCGATGGGGGAGTTCTTCTGGGGCACGATCGTGATCACGGTCTTCGTCTTCTCGGACCTGGTCGACGGCAACATGGCCCGGCAGGCCGGAATCTCCAGCCGGTGGGGCGCGTTCCTGGACTCGACGCTCGACCGGGTGGCGGACGGGGCGATCTTCGCCGGGTTCGCGCTCTGGTATGCGGGCGGCGGGAATGACAACGTGCTGTGCGCGGTCGCGATCTTCTGCCTGGCCAGCGGCCAGGTGGTCTCGTACACGAAGGCGCGCGGCGAGTCGATCGGCCTGCCGGTCGCGGTCAACGGGCTGGTGGAGCGCGCCGAACGGCTCGTGATCTCGCTGGTCGCGGCCGGGCTCGCCGGGCTGCACGGCTTCGGGGTCCCGGGCATCCAGGTGCTGCTGCCGATCGCGCTCTGGATCGTCGCCGCGGGCAGCCTGGTGACGCTGATCCAGCGGGTGGTGACCGTGCGCAGGGAGTCGGCCGAGGCCGATGCCGCCGCGGCTGCCCAGGGCGGGGCGCCTGGACAGGGGAGCGAGGCCGCTCAGTGACCGGCACCGGATCCGATCTGCGGGGGCGGCTCTCCGACGGGCTCTACGGCCTCGGCTGGGGCGCGGTCAAGAAGCTTCCCGAGCCGGCCGCTGCCGCGCTCTTCCGCACCCTGGCCGACCAGGTGTGGAAGCGGCGCGGGACGTCCGTGCTCTGCCTGGAGTCGAACCTCGCCCGGGTGGTGCCCGACGCGGACGCCGCCCGGCTCGCCGAGCTGTCGAAGGCCGGCATGCGCTCGTACATGCGCTACTGGATGGAGTCCTTCCGGCTGCCGACCTGGAGTCCGGAGCGGATCAAGGCCTCCATAGACATCCGTGACGTCCACCACCTGACCGAGGCCCTCGACGCGGGCCGGGGGGCCGTGGTCGCGCTGCCGCACCTGGCGAACTGGGACCTGGCGGGAGCATGGGTCACCACGGACCTGAAGGTGCCGTTCACGACGGTCGCCGAACGGCTCAAGCCGGAAACGCTCTACGACCGGTTCGTGGCCTACCGCCAGGGCCTGGGCATGGAGGTGGTGCCGCACAACGGAGGCGCCGCGTTCGGGACGCTGGCACGACGCCTGCGTTCGGGAGGGCTGGTCTGTCTCGTGGCCGACCGCGACCTGTCCGCCTCGGGCGTCGAGGTGGACTTCTTCGGCGACACCGCGCGGATGCCCGCCGGGCCGGCGCTGCTGGCCCAGCAGACGGGCGCGCTGCTGCTGCCCGTGACCCTCTGGTACGACGGCACGCCGGTCATGCGGGGACGGATCCATCCGCCCGTCGCCGTCCCGGAGACAGGTACCCGGGTGGAGAAGACGTCCTCCATGACACAGGCGCTGGCCGATGCCTTCGCCGGCGGGATCGCCGCACATCCGGAGGACTGGCACATGCTGCAGCGCCTCTGGCTCTCCGATCTCGAACCCCAGGGGGAAGCTCCGTGAAGATCGGCATCGTCTGCCCGTACTCCTGGGACGTGCCGGGCGGGGTGCAGTTCCACATCCGTGACCTCGCGGAGCACCTGATCCGCCTGGGCCACGACGTCTCGGTGCTCGCACCCGCCGACGACGAGACGCCGCTCCCGCCGTACGTCGTGCCCGCCGGCCGGGCCGTGCCCGTCCCGTACAACGGCTCGGTGGCCCGGCTGAACTTCGGCTTCCTGACCGCCGCCCGGGTCCGGCGCTGGCTGAACGACGGCACCTTCGACGTCATCCACATCCACGAGCCCACCACCCCCTCGGTGGGCCTGCTGGCCTGCTGGGCGGCGCAGGGGCCGATCGTCGCCACCTTCCACACGTCCAACCCCCGCTCCCGGGTCATGATCGCGGCGTACCCGATCCTCCAGCCGGCACTGGAGAAGATCAGCGCGCGGATCGCGGTGAGCGAGTACGCCCGGCGGACGCTGGTCGAACACCTGGGCGGGGACGCCGTGGTCATCCCCAACGGCGTCGACGTGGACTTCTTCGCCCGGGCCGAGCCGAAGGCCGAGTGGCAGGGCGGCACACTCGGCTTCATAGGACGCATCGACGAGCCGCGCAAGGGGCTGCCCGTCCTCATGAAGGCACTGCCCGCGATCCTCGCCGCCCGCCCGGAGACCCGGCTGCTGATCGCGGGACGCGGTGACGAGGAGGAGGCGGTCGCCTCGCTGCCGAAGGAACTGCGCTCACGCGTCGAGTTCCTCGGCATGGTGAGCGACGAGGACAAGGCACGGCTGCTGCGCAGCGTCGACGTCTACGTCGCGCCGAACACCGGCGGCGAGAGCTTCGGCATCATCCTGGTCGAGGCCCTGTCGGCGGGAGCCCCCGTCCTCGCCAGCGACCTGGACGCCTTCGCCCAGGTACTCGACCAGGGAGCGGCGGGCGACCTGTTCGCCAACGAGGACGCGGACGCGCTCGCCTCGGCCGCGATTCGGCTCCTGGGCGACCCGGAGCGGCGCGCGGGCCTGCGGGAGCGGGGCAGCGCGCATGTGCGCCGCTTCGACTGGACGACGGTCGGTGCGGACATCCTCGCGGTGTACGAGACGGTCACGGACGGGGCGGCCGCCGTGGACACCGACGAACGCACCGGGCTCCGCGCGCGCTTCGGCCTCGCCAGGGACTGATCGGGGCCTGCCGGGGCCGGGTGTGTCACGCCGACGGTAGCCTTGCCGTCCGTGATCGAAATCATCGTCTGGACCGTCGTCGCCCTGATCGCGATCGGCCTGTACCTCAGCTGGACCGCCGGGCGGCTCGACCGGCTGCACGCCCGTATCGACGCGGCACGGGCGGCACTCGACGCCCAACTGCTGCGCCGTGCCTCGGTCACCCAGGAGCTGGCCACGTCCGGTGTCCTGGACCCCGCCGCGTCGATCGTGCTGTACGAGGCGGCACACGCGGCGCGGCAGGCCGAGGAGGAGCAGCGTGAGGTCGCCGAGAGTGAACTGAGCACCGCCCTGCGGGCCGTGTTCGGCGAGACGGCGCAGGTCGAGGCGGTGCAGGAGTTCCCGGGAGGCGAGGAGGCCGCAGGAGAACTGGCCGCCGCCGTACGCCGCGTACCCATGGCGCGCCGCTTCCACAACGACTCGGTGCGCGCCGCCCGCGCACTGCGCAGGCACCGGACGGTGCGGCTGTTCCGCCTCGCAGGCCACGCCCCGTTCCCGCTCGCGTTCGAGATGGACGACGAGCCGCCCGTCGCCCTGGCGGACCGGCCCGGTACCTGAGGCCGGCCGGGCGCCCCAGGCGCACAGAACGATCCACAGGCTCCTCATTGGCCCTTGCTGTGGACTGCTCCCGGAGCGTTTGCTCGGGACTGCAGCATCCAGCGCTTTTCCCACCCCAGTGAGGTCGATCCGTGTCCACGCTTCCCAGCACACCGCAGTCCGCCGAGACCCCGGCCACCGGCACCGCCCGCGTCAAGCGGGGCATGGCCGAGCAGCTGAAGGGCGGCGTGATCATGGATGTCGTCGACGCCGAGCAGGCGAAGATCGCCGAGGACGCCGGCGCGGTGGCCGTCATGGCCCTGGAGCGGGTGCCCGCCGACATCCGCAAGGACGGCGGCGTGGCCCGGATGTCGGACCCCAACATGATCGAGGAGATCATCGAGGCCGTCTCCATCCCGGTCATGGCGAAGTCCCGCATCGGCCACTTCGTCGAGGCCCAGGTGCTCCAGTCCCTCGGCGTCGACTACATCGACGAGTCCGAGGTCCTCACCCCGGCCGACGAGGTCAACCACAGCGACAAGTTCGCCTTCACCACACCCTTCGTCTGCGGCGCCACCAACCTGGGCGAGGCCCTGCGCCGCATCGCAGAAGGCGCCGCGATGATCCGTTCGAAGGGTGAGGCGGGCACGGGCAACGTCGTCGAGGCGGTCCGGCACCTGCGCCAGATCAAGAACGAGATCGCCCGGCTGCGCGGCTACGACAACAACGAGCTGTACGCCGCGGCCAAGGAGCTCCGCGCCCCGTACGAACTGGTCAAGGAGGTCTCCGAGCTCGGCAGGCTGCCCGTCGTGCTGTTCTCGGCCGGAGGTGTCGCCACACCGGCGGACGCGGCTCTGATGCGACAGCTCGGCGCCGAGGGCGTCTTCGTGGGCTCGGGCATCTTCAAGTCCGGTGACCCGGCCAGGCGCGCCGCGGCCATCGTGAAGGCCACCACCTTCTACGACGACCCGAAGGTCATCGCGGACGCCTCCCGCAATCTGGGCGAGGCCATGGTCGGCATCAACTGCGACACGCTGCCCGAGGGCGAGCGCTACGCCAACCGCGGCTGGTAGCACCGGTGACCGAGAACCCTGTCATCGGAGTCCTGGCCCTCCAGGGCGACGTGCGGGAGCACCTGATCGCCCTGGCGTCGGCGGACGCGGTGGCCAGGCCGGTCCGGCGGCCCGAGGAGCTCGCGGGGGTCGACGGGCTCGTCATACCCGGTGGTGAGTCCACCACGATGTCCAAGCTGGCCGTGCTCTTCGGCATGCTGGAACCCCTGCGCGAGCGGGTGGCCGCCGGGATGCCGGTCTACGGCACCTGCGCCGGGATGATCATGCTGGCCGACAAGATCCTCGACCCCCGCGCGGGACAGGAGACGGTCGGCGGCATCGACATGATCGTGCGGCGTAACGCGTTCGGACGGCAGAACGAGTCCTTCGAGGCGGCCGTGGAGGTCGACGGGGTACCGGGCGGACCGGTCGAAGGCGTCTTCATCCGGGCTCCCTGGGTGGAGTCGCTCGGCGCCCGGGCGGAGGCCGTCGCGGTGCACGGCGGGCATATCGTGGCCGTACGCCAGGGAAACGCACTGGCCACGTCGTTCCACCCCGAGCTGACCGGCGACCACCGGGTGCACGCGCTCTTCACCGACATGGTGCGCGCCGTGGCCTGATCCGATCCCGGTAGGATCTCTCGGGTTCGGATCGATTTTGGTGACGCGAAGGAGAAGGCAGATGTCCGGCCACTCTAAATGGGCTACGACGAAGCACAAGAAGGCCGTGATCGACGCCAAGCGCGGCAAGCTCTTCGCGAAGATGATCAAGAACATCGAGGTCGCGGCCCGCACGGGCGGCGCCGATGTGTCCGGTAACCCGACCCTCTTCGACGCCATCCAGAAGGCCAAGAAGAGCTCGGTCCCGAACAAGAACATCGACTCGGCGGTCAAGCGCGGCGCCGGTCTCGAGGCCGGTGGCGCCGACTACGAGACGATCATGTACGAGGGCTACGGCCCGAACGGCGTCGCGGTGCTCATCGAGTGCCTCACCGACAACCGCAACCGCGCCGCGTCCGACGTCCGCGTCGCCATGACCCGCAACGGCGGTTCGATGGCGGACCCGGGCTCGGTCTCGTACCTGTTCAACCGCAAGGGCGTCGTCATCGTCCCCAAGGGCGAGCTGGCCGAGGACGACGTGCTCGGCGCGGTGCTCGACGCGGGTGCCGAGGAGGTCAACGACCTCGGTGACACCTTCGAGGTGCTCAGCGAGGCCACCGACATGGTCGCGGTCCGCACCGCGCTCCAGGACGCCGGCATCGACTACGACTCCGCCGAGGCCAACTTCGTCCCGACCATGCAGGTCGAGCTGGACGAAGAGGGCGCACGCAAGATCTTCAAGCTGATCGACGCGCTGGAGGACAGCGACGACGTGCAGAACGTCTTCGCCAACTTCGACGTCTCCGACGAGGTCATGGAGAAGGTGGACGCCTGAGGGCGGCACCGCCTGGAACGGGCCGACGGGACACACCCCGTCGGCCCGTCGCATTGTCAGCGGCACCCGATAGCCTGCGGGAACAGATGACCGAGCGGCGGAGGGGGCCCAGACATGCGGGTGTTGGGCGTGGACCCGGGGCTGACCCGGTGCGGCGTCGGAGTCGTCGAGGGCGTCGCCGGCCGGCCGCTCACGATGATCGGCGTCGGCGTCGTGCGGACCCCGGCCGACGCGGAGCTCGGCCACCGGCTCGTCGCCATCGAACAGGGCATCGAGCGGTGGCTCGACGAGCACCGGCCCGAATACGTCGCGGTGGAGCGGGTGTTCAGCCAGCACAACGTGCGTACGGTGATGGGCACCGCCCAGGCCAGCGCGGTCGCCATGCTCTGCGCGTCCCGCCGCGGGATCCCCGTCGCCCTGCACACCCCCAGCGAGGTCAAGGCCGCGGTCACCGGTTCCGGGCGCGCCGACAAGGCCCAGGTCGGGGCCATGGTGACCCGGCTGCTGCGGCTCGACGCACCGCCGAAGCCGGCCGACGCCGCCGACGCCCTCGCCCTCGCCATCTGTCACATCTGGCGGGCCCCCGCGCAGAACCGACTGCAGCAGGCCGTCGCCGCCCACCGCACGCTGAAAGGCCGTACCGCATGATCGCCTTCGTCTCAGGCCCGGTGGCCGCCCTCGCTCCGGCCACGGCCGTGATCGAGGTCGGCGGCATCGGGATGGCCGTCCAGTGCGCACCCGGCACCCTCGCGGGCCTGCGGATCGGCCAGGAGGCCAGGCTGGCCACCTCCCTCGTCGTACGCGAGGACTCGCTGACGCTCTACGGCTTCGCCGACGACGACGAACGCCAGGTCTTCGAGCTCCTCCAGACCGCCAGCGGCGTCGGCCCCCGGCTCGCCCAGGCCATGCTCGCCACCCACAGCCCGGACGCCCTGCGCATCGCCGTCGCCACGGGTGACGAGAAGGCGCTCACCGCCGTGTCCGGGATCGGCAAGAAGGGCGCACAGAAGCTCCTCCTCGAGCTCAAGGACCGGCTCGGCGAGCCCGTCGGCGCGCACATCGGGCAGCAGGGCGTCGGCGCCGCCGTCAGCAGCTCCTGGCGCGACCAGCTCCAGGCGGCGCTGATCGGCCTCGGCTACGCGCCCCGCGAGGCGGAGGAAGCGGTGACCGCCGTGACACCGCAGGCCGAGGCATCCATCGCCGAGGGTGGCCAGGCCCCCGTGCCGCAGCTGCTGCGCGCCGCACTGCAGACACTCAACCGCGCACGCTGACCGCAGGGGCACGACGCCCCGTACGCCGGCCGGAGCACCGCACGGACCGGCACCGAAACACCCGAGGCGGGACTGACGAGATGAACTGGGACGAGACCGGGGCTGACACGGGCGACCTCACCGACGAGCGGCTGGACGACCGTCTGGTCGACGCCGGGGCGGACGGAGAGGACACCGCGGTCGAGGCCGCCCTGCGCCCGAAGGACCTCCACGAGTTCGTCGGCCAGGAGAAGGTGCGCGAACAGCTCGACCTGGTCCTCAAGGCCGCCCGCGCCCGGGGCGCCACCGCCGACCACGTGCTGCTCTCCGGCGCCCCCGGCCTGGGGAAGACCACCCTTTCCCTGATCATCGCGGCCGAGATGGGCGCGCCGATCCGGATCACCTCGGGCCCCGCCATCCAGCACGCCGGAGACCTCGCCGCGATCCTCTCCTCCCTCCAGGAGGGGGAGGTCCTCTTCCTCGACGAGATCCACCGCATGTCGCGGCCGGCCGAGGAGATGCTCTACATGGCGATGGAGGACTTCCGGGTCGACGTCATCGTCGGCAAGGGCCCGGGGGCCACTGCGATCCCGCTGGAACTCCCGCCGTTCACCCTCGTCGGCGCCACCACCAGGGCAGGGCTGCTGCCGCCCCCGCTGCGCGACCGCTTCGGCTTCACCGGCCACATGGAGTTCTACGCCCCCACCGAGCTGGAAAGGGTCATCCACCGCTCCGCCGGCCTGCTCGACGTCGCCATAGACACCGCCGGCGCCGCCGAGATCGCCGGACGCTCCCGGGGCACGCCCCGTATCGCCAACCGGCTGCTGCGCCGCGTCCGGGACTACGCCCAGGTCAAGGCCGACGGACGGATCGACCGGGACATCGCCGCCGCGGCCCTGCGGGTCTACGAGGTCGACGCCAGGGGCCTGGACCGCCTGGACCGGGCGGTGCTCGGTGCCCTGCTGAAACTTTTCGGCGGAGGCCCCGTGGGGCTCTCCACCCTCGCGGTGGCCGTGGGGGAGGAGCGCGAGACGGTCGAGGAGGTCGCAGAGCCCTTCCTCGTCAGGGAGGGACTGCTCGCGAGGACCCCGCGGGGCAGGGTCGCCACCCCCGCGGCATGGGCACACCTCGGCCTCGTCCCCCCGCAGCACGGCGCAAAGGGACAACAGGGCCTGTTCGGGGCGTGACACAGGACGGGTTGGCCAGCAGGGGAACCACGGTGCCATGCTGGACGTTGTTCCAATGATGCGGACTCGCTTAGACTCCGCCGATGCCGCCCGTACAGGTCGGTGTACCCACCCCCGTAGACCAGGCCGCGCGATCTCAGCGTGGTCGTGCGAAGGAAGTTCCGTCCCGTGAGTCTCGTGACCCTCCTCCCCTTCATCGTGCTCATCGGGGCCATGTTCCTGATGACCCGGTCCGCCAAGAAGAAGCAGCAGGCGGCTGCGCAGATGCGCAACGACATGCAGCCCGGCACCGGCGTCCGGACGATCGGGGGCATGTACGCCACCGTCAAGGAGATTCAGGAAGACACGGTTCTCCTCGAGGTCGCGCCCGGCGTCCACGCCGTCTACGCCAAGAACTCCATCGGCGCCGTGCTCGACGACGCGGAGTACAACCGCATCGTCCACGGTGACGACGAGCACGAGAGCGACGGCACGATCGTGCCCGACGACGCCTCCTCGCTCATCGCCGATGAGCCGGCCGACGCGGACGACGACGTCGCCAAGATCGACCTCGGCAAGAAGGCCGAGGACGCCGCACCGAAGGACACCGAGGTCACGGGCGCCGAGACCAAGGACGCCAAGGCCGACGGCGAGGGCGACGCGAAGTAGTTCCACGACCCAGAGACGCCGGACACCCACAGGTGTCCGGCGTCTCACGGGCCGTGCGGTCTTCTGCGGGGGTGGGTCCCCACAACACTTCGTGGCCGCTCGGGCGCGTACCCGGCGCGGGGCGGTTGGACAGGGAGAAACGAAAAGGTGGCAGCACCGAAGAAAGGCCGGGGCTCAACCGGTGGACAGGGCAGGCCGGGGCGTGCCCTGGTTCTGATCCTCATCGCCATGGTCGCCCTGACCGGCGGGATGTTCCTCTCCGGGCACACCACGCCCCGGCTCGGGATCGACCTGGCCGGCGGTACCTCGATCACGCTCAAGGCGAAGAGCCAGCCGGGCAAGCCCGAGGCCATCAACGAGACCAACATGAACACCGCGGTCGGCATCATCGAACGCCGTGTCAATGGTCTGGGTGTCTCCGAGGCCGAGGTCCAGACCCAGGGCGCATCGAACATCATCGTCAACATCCCCAAGGGGACGAATTCGAAGCAGGCCCGGGAGCAGGTCGGCACGACCGCCCAGCTCTACTTCCGGCCCGTACTCACGGTCACCGGCGGTGCGCCGACGCCTGAGGGCTCCGCCAGCCCGTCCGCGACCGGCTCCGGAGAGGCGAGCGCCACGCCCAGTGCGAAGGCGACCGACCCGGACACGGCCTCGGACCCGAAGACGTCGCCCTCGGCGAGCGCCACCACCCAGGGCCGTGCCGTCACCGACGGCCTGAAGCAGGACACGACGCCGACGCCCTCCGCCAGTGCCACCGGCGGTGCGGAAACCCCCGCGGCGACCGGGACGCCCGACGCCGCCACCGCGGCGCTGGAGAAGAAGTTCACCGCCCTGGACTGCACCGACCCGGCCGCCCGTGCCAAGGCCGGGGACGGCGTCAAGCCCGAGGACTCCGCGGTCGCGTGCAGCTCCGAGGGTGACGCGAAATACCTCCTCGGCCCGGCCGAGGTCTCCGGTACGGACGTCGACGACTCGAAGGCGCAGTTCGACCAGCAGCGCGGCATCTGGCTCGTCTCCATGGAGTTCACCGACAAGGGTTCCAAGAAGTTCCAGACGATCACCAAGAAGCTGTCCGCGCAGCAGTCCCCGATGAACCAGTTCGCGATCTCCCTCGACGGTGAGGTCGTCTCGGCGCCCCAGGTGAACGAGACGCTCTCCGGGAGCGCCGAGATCTCCGGCAGCTTCACCCAGCAGTCCGCGGAGGACCTGGCCAACGTCCTGTCCTACGGCGCGCTCCCGCTCTCCTTCAGCGAGGACACCGTCACCACGGTCACCGCCGCTCTCGGCGGCGAGCAGCTGGAGGCCGGTCTCATCGCCGGCGCCATCGGCCTCGCCCTGGTCGTCATCTACCTGGTCGCCTACTACCGCGGGCTCGCGCTCATCGCGCTCCTCAGCCTGCTGGCGTCCGGCGTCCTGACCTACACGATCATGGCCCTGCTCGGCCCGGCCATCGGCTTCGCGCTGAACCTCCCGGCCGTCTGCGGTGCCATCGTGGCGATCGGAATCACCGCGGACTCGTTCATCGTCTACTTCGAACGCATCCGGGACGAGATCCGGGAAGGCCGCACGCTCCGTCCGGCCGTCGAGCGTGCCTGGCCCAGGGCCCGGCGCACCATCCTCGTGTCCGACTTCGTGTCGTTCCTGGCCGCGGCCGTCCTCTTCCTCGTCACCGTCGGCAAGGTCCAGGGCTTCGCGTTCACGCTCGGTCTCACGACCCTGCTCGACGTCGTCGTGGTGTTCCTCTTCACCAAGCCGGTCATGACGCTGATGGCCCGTACGAAGTTCTTCGGCAGCGGTCACCCGTGGTCCGGCCTGGACCCGACGCGACTCGGAGCCAAGCCGCCGCTGCGCCGCTCGCGCCGCGCCCCCGTCCGCACCGACCACCCGAAGGAGGCGTGAGATGTCGCGACTCGGCAATCTCGGCGCCCGGCTCTACCGTGGCGAGGTCGGTTACGACTTCATCGGCAAGCGCAAGATCTGGTACGGCGTCTCGATCCTGATCACCATCACGGCCATCCTCGGCGTGGTGGTCAGCGGTCTCAACATGGGCATCGAGTTCAAGGGCGGCGCGGTCTTCACGACCGACACCAAGGCCAAGATCTCGGTCACGCAGGCCCAAGAGGTGGCGACCGAGGCCTCCGGCCATGTGGCGATCGTCCAGGAGCTCGGCAACGGCGGGCTCCGGATCCAGATCACCGAGGTCGACACGGCCAAGGCCGACCGGATCAAGGCCGAGCTCTCCGACGAGCTCGGCCTCCCCGAGGCCGAGATCAACGCGGACCTCGTCGGCCCCAGCTGGGGCGCGCAGATCGCCAACAAGGCCTGGACCGGCCTCGGCATCTTCATGGTCCTGGTGGTGATCTACCTGGCCATCGCGTTCGAGTGGCGGATGGCCGTCGCCGCGCTCATCGCGCTGATCCACGACATCACCATCACCGTCGGCGTGTACGCCCTCGTCGGCTTCGAGGTCACCCCCGGCACCGTCATCGGTCTGCTGACCATCCTCGGTTACTCCCTCTACGACACGGTCGTCGTCTTCGACAGCCTCAAGGAGGGCACGAAGGGGATCACCAAGCAGACCCGCTGGACGTACAGCGAGATCGCCAACCGTTCCATCAACAGCACGCTGGTGCGTTCCATCAACACCACCGTCGTCGCCCTGCTGCCGGTCGGCGGGCTGCTGTTCATCGGTGGCGGCGTCCTCGGCGCGGGCATGCTGAACGACATCTCGCTGTCGCTCTTCGTCGGCCTCGCCGCCGGTGCGTACTCCTCGATCTTCATCGCCACCCCGCTGGTCGCCGACCTCAGCGAACGCGACCCGCAGATAAAGGCACTGAAGAAGCGGATCCTCGCCAAGCGGGCAGCTGCCGCGGCCAAGGGCGAGTCCGTCGAGGACGAGCGCGACGACCGGGCGTACGACGAGTCCGACGAGTCCGACGGGGGCACAGCGCCCGCCGGGGCCGTCGTCGGCCAGCGCCGGCAGACCGGGGGCCACGGCCGGACCCCGAGGAACCGGCGATGACCGGCACCGGCGTCACCGACGCCACCAGGGAGCTCCTGCTCAGCCGGATCCGTGACGTCCCGGACTACCCGAAGCCCGGAGTGATGTTCAAGGACATCACCCCGCTGCTCGCGGACCCGGCCGCCTTCGCCGCGCTCACCGACTTCTTCGCGGAGCTGTGCGTGCGGCACGGGGCCACCAAGATCGTCGGCCTCGAGGCGCGCGGCTTCATCCTGGCCGCGCCGGTCGCGGTCCGGGCCGGGCTCGGCTTCGTACCCGTCCGCAAGGCCGGGAAGCTGCCCGGCGCCACGCTCGGGCAGGCGTACGAGCTGGAGTACGGCACCGCGGAGATCGAGATCCACGCCGAGGACCTGTCCGCCGACGACCGTGTCATGGTCATCGACGACGTCCTGGCCACCGGCGGCACCGCGGAGGCCTCGCTGGAGCTGATCCGGCGGGCCGGCGCACAGGTGGCCGGGGTCTCGGTCCTCATGGAGCTCGGTTTCCTCGACGGCCGCGCACGGCTGGAGGCGGGCCTGCGGGACGCTCCGCTGGACGCTCTGATCACGCTCTGACCTGCACCGCGCCCTCGTAGCGCGCTCAAGGACGTACAGGACGGGCACCCGGGAACATCCGGGTGCCCGTCCCGTGTCGTGAGGGGTTCCACACTCCCCGGGCGAGGACCTGCCCCGAGGTCGATACCATGGGTTGTCCGGTAGCCCCCGGATCCGCACGAGGAGCGCTCTTGCCAGACGAGGCCCAGCCAGTCGCCGCCCCGCAGCCCGAAAGGCCCGCGGCGGCCTCCGCCACGGGCGGGAAGGCGCAGCCCGAAGCGGCGGGGCGGCCCGGGCCCGCGGGCGAGCCCACGCAGGGTCCCGCCCAGGCTCCGGCCCCGCAGACACCCGCCGCACCGGCGAAGCCGACACCGCCCCCGGGGGCCAAGCCGGCGCCCCCGCCCGGGGCGAACGCCGCACCGCCCCCCGAGCCGAAGCCGGCGTCTCCGGCACAGCCCGCCGCGGGGGCCACGGCACCGGCGCCCGTGGCGAAGCCCCCGGCCCGGCCCGCGGTGACCCCGCCGGCCCCGCCCGCGCGCTCCGGCGGCTCCTCCAACCGGGTAAGGGCCCGCCTCGCCCGACTGGGCGTACAGCGCTCCAGCCCGTACAACCCGGTCCTCGAACCCCTCCTGCGCACGGTCCGCGGCAACGACCCCAAGATCGAGTCCGCCACACTGCGCCAGATCGAGAAGGCCTACCAGGTCGCCGAGCGCTGGCACCGGGGCCAGAAGCGCAAGAGCGGCGACCCGTACATCACCCACCCGCTCGCCGTCACCACGATCCTCGCCGAGCTCGGCATGGACCCCGCGACGCTGATGGCCGGGCTGCTGCACGACACGGTCGAGGACACCGAGTACGGCCTGGACACCCTGCGCAAGGACTTCGGCGACCAGGTCGCGCTCCTCGTCGACGGCGTGACCAAGCTGGACAAGGTCAAGTTCGGCGAGGCCGCCCAGGCCGAGACCGTGCGCAAGATGGTCGTCGCCATGGCGAAGGACCCCCGGGTCCTCGTCATCAAGCTCGCCGACCGGCTGCACAACATGCGCACCATGCGCTATCTCAAGCGGGAGAAGCAGGAGAAGAAGGCCCGCGAGACGCTGGAGATCTACGCGCCGCTGGCTCACCGCCTGGGCATGAACACCATCAAGTGGGAGCTGGAGGACCTCGCCTTCGCGATCCTCTACCCCAAGATGTACGACGAGATCGTCCGTCTCGTCGCCGAGCGCGCGCCCAAGCGCGACGAGTACCTCGCGATAGTGACCGACGAGGTCCAGGCGGACCTGCGTGCCGCCCGGATCAAGGCCACCGTCACCGGACGGCCGAAGCACTACTACAGCGTCTACCAGAAGATGATCGTGCGGGGCCGCGACTTCGCGGAGATCTACGACCTGGTGGGCATCCGGGTCCTCGTCGACACCGTCCGCGACTGCTACGCGGCGCTCGGCACCGTGCACGCCCGGTGGAATCCGGTGCCGGGGCGGTTCAAGGACTACATCGCTATGCCCAAGTTCAACATGTACCAGTCGCTGCACACCACGGTGATCGGTCCCAGCGGCAAGCCCGTCGAGCTCCAGATCCGCACGTTCGACATGCACCGCCGCGCCGAGTACGGCATCGCCGCCCACTGGAAGTACAAGCAGGAGGCCGTCGCGGGCGCCTCCAAGGTCCGCACCGACGTCCCCAGGAACACGGGCCGCGGCCAGGACACCGTCAACGACATGGCGTGGCTGCGTCAGCTCCTGGACTGGCAGAAGGAGACCGAGGACCCCAGCGAGTTCCTGGAGTCCCTGCGCTTCGACCTGTCGCGCAACGAGGTCTTCGTCTTCACGCCGAAGGGCGACGTGATAGCGCTGCCCGCCGGTGCCACGCCGGTCGACTTCGCGTACGCCGTCCACACGGAGGTCGGCCACCGGACCATAGGGGCACGGGTCAACGGGCGGCTCGTACCGCTGGAGTCGACGCTCGACAACGGTGATCTGGTGGAGGTCTTCACCTCCAAGGCGGCGGGGGCGGGGCCCTCCCGCGACTGGCTCCAGTTCGTCAAGTCGCCCCGGGCACGCAACAAGATCCGCGCCTGGTTCTCCAAGGAGCGGCGTGACGAGGCGATCGAGCAGGGCAAGGACGCCATCGCGCGCGCCATGCGCAAGCAGAACCTGCCGATCCAGCGGATCCTCACCGGTGACTCCCTCGTCACGCTGGCGCACGAGATGCGCTACCCCGACATCTCGTCGCTCTACGCGGCGATCGGGGAGGGCCATGTCGCGGCGGCCGGTGTCGTCCAGAAGCTCGTCCAGGCACTCGGCGGCGAGGACGCGGCCAACGAGGACCTGGCGGAGAGCTCACCGCCCTCGCACGGCCGTAACAAGCGCCGGGCCAAGGCGGATCCCGGCGTGGTCGTCAAGGGCGTCGAGGACGTCTGGGTCAAGCTGGCCCGCTGCTGCACACCCGTGCCCGGCGACCCGATCATCGGGTTCGTCACCCGGGGCAGCGGCGTCTCCGTGCACCGCGCGGACTGCGTCAACGTCGACTCGCTCTCGCAGCAGCCGGAGCGGATCCTCGACGTGGAGTGGGCGCCCACCCAGTCCTCCGTCTTCCTGGTCGCCATCCAGGTCGAGGCGCTGGACCGGTCGCGACTGCTCTCCGACGTCACCCGCGTCCTGTCGGACCAGCACGTGAACATCCTGTCGGCGGCCGTGCAGACCTCGCGGGACCGGGTGGCCACCTCGCGCTTCACCTTCGAGATGGGCGACCCCAAGCACCTGGGACACGTCCTGAAGGCCGTACGCGGCGTCGAGGGCGTCTACGACGTCTACCGGGTCACCTCGGCCCGCCGGCCGTAGGCCCACCCCGGCACGGCCCCGTCGGCGCAGCGGGCCGCGCGGCCCAAGCGTGAGGGGCTTCCGTACGCGCCGCGTACGGAAGCCCCTCACGTGGGTCAGGAGCTCCGGCTCAGCCGCCGAACTCCTCCAGGCCCTTCAGCGCCTGGTCCAGCAGCGCCTGACGGCCCTCCAGTTCGCGGGAGAGCTTGTCGGCCCTGGCGTTGTTGCCCGAGGCGCGTGCCGTGTCGATCTGCGTGCGCAGCTTGTCGACGGCCGCCTGGAGCTGACCGGTCAGCCCCTCGGCGCGCGCCCGCGCCTCCGGGTTCGTCCGGCGCCACTCGGACTCCTCGGCCTCCTGGAGAGCCCGCTCCACCGCCTGCACCCTGCCCTCGACCTTCGGCCTGGCGTCACGCGGGACATGGCCGATGGCCTCCCAGCGCTCGTTGACCGAGCGGAACGCGGCCCTGGCGGCCTTCAGGTCGGTCACCGGGACCAGCTTCTCGGCCTCGGCGGCGAGTTCCTCCTTGAGCTTGAGGTTCTCGCCCTGCTCCGCGTCCCGTTCGGCGAAGACGCCGCTGCGGGCCGCGAAGAACACGTCCTGGGCGCCGCGGAAGCGGTTCCACAGTTCGTCCTCGGCCTCGCGCTGGGCGCGGCCCGCGGCCTTCCACTCCGTCATCAGGTCGCGGTAACGCGCGGCCGTCGTACCCCAGTCGGTGGAGTTCGAGAGCGACTCGGCCTCGGCGACCAGCTTCTCCTTGACCTTGCGGGCCTCCTCGCGCTGGGCGTCCAGCGCGGCGAAGTGCGCCTTGCGGCGCTTGGAGAAGGCGGAACGGGCATGCGAGAAGCGGTGCCACAACTCGTCGTCGGACTTGCGGTCCAGACGGGGCAGCCCCTTCCACGTGTCGACGAGTGCCCGCAGACGCTCACCCGCCGACCGCCACTGCTCGCTCTGCGCCAGTTCCTCGGCCTCGACGACGAGCGCCTCCTTGGCCAGCCGGGCCTCGTCGGCCTGCTTCGCCTTCTGGGCCTTGCGCTCCTCACGGCGCGAGTCGACCGTCGCGACGAGCGCGTCCAGCCGCTCGCCGAGCGCGGCGAGGTCGCCTACGGCGTGGTGCTCGTCCACCTGCTGACGCAGGTGCCCGATCGCCGCCGTGGCGTCCTTCGACGACAGGTCGGTGGTCTTCACCCGCCGCTCGAGGAGGCCGATCTCGACCACCAGGCCCTCGTACTTGCGCTCGAAATAGGCCAGAGCCTCCTCTGGGGAACCGGCCTGCCACGATCCGACGACCTGCTCGCCCTCGGCCGTACGCACGTACACGGTGCCCGTCTCGTCGACACGGCCCCACGGGTCGCTGCTCACAGCGCCTCCTCCACCTGATGCATCGAAGGGGTTCACCCCCCGTGCATCGTCCACAGTTTCCTGGGGCGGGCAGCGCCCGCCCTGCACAACGCCAATCTAGGCGACCGGCCGCCCGGCTGTCCGCACTCAGCGCGGCTGAAATTCTCCGGTGCGCTCCAGGGACCTGGTGCCGGGCGGCCCCCGCACGGTCAGACCTTGTCGACCGCGGCCTTCTCGACCGTGACGGTCTTCTTCGGGGCACCGTCACCCGCCCCACCGGTGACGCCCCCCTCGGCGACCTTCTTGACGGCCTTCAGACCGGCGTCGTCCATGGTGCCGAACGGCGTGTAGCTGGGCGGCAGTTTGGTGTCCTTGTAGACCAGGAAGAACTGGCTGCCGCCGGTGCCCGGCTGGCCGGTGTTCGCCATCGCGACGGTGCCCGCCGGGTACGTCACCGCGCCGTCGGCGCCCGCCTTGCCCAGCGCGGTCAGATTCTCGTCCGGGATGGTGTACCCGGGGCCGCCCGTCCCGTCGCCCTTCGGGTCACCGCACTGCAGGACGAAGATGCCCTCGGTGGTCAGCCGGTGGCACTTCGTGTTGTCGAAGTACTTCTTGTCCGCGAGGGCCTTGAACGAGTTGGTGGTGTGCGGGGTCTTCGCCGCGTCCATCGTGATGCCGATGTCGCCCTGGCTCGTCGTGAGCGACATCGAGTACTTCGCCTTCTTGTCGATCTTCATCGCCGGCTCCGGAGCGCTGCTCTCGCTCTCCGAGGGCGAGGGAGTCGCCGACGGGTCCGCGGTCGCCGCCGCGTCCGCGGTGTCCTTCGAGTCGTCCCCGCCGAGCGAGAGATAGGCGCCCGCACCGATGACCGCCACCACGGCCACCGACGAGGCGATGATCACCGTGAGGCGCCTGGTCCTCCGGCGCGCTTCCTCCCGGCGCTGCTGCTGCCGCTCGAACTTCTCCCGGGCGAGCTGCCGCCGCCGCTGATCGCTGCTGACCACCGGATGGTCTCCTTGTACGTCGTGTGATCGGTCCTGGAATGCCCGTACGGTATATGGGTTAGCTGTGGAATGCGGAGCGCCGGTAGTCTCTGATCTGCCGCATTCCCCTCCGCGGACCTCCTCGTCGGACGAACACTAAGGACGATCGTGCTCATTGCCGGGTTCCCCGCCGGGGCCTGGGGGACCAATTGCTACCTGGTCGCCCCCGCCGCCGGTGAGGAGTGCGTGATCATCGACCCGGGCCACCAGGCCGCCCAGGGTGTCGAGGAGACGCTGAAGAAGCATCGGCTCAAGCCCGTCGCCGTCGTCCTCACCCACGGCCACATCGACCACGTCGCCTCGGTGGTGCCCGTGTGCGGCGCCCATGACGTCCCCGCCTGGATCCACCCTCAGGACCGCTACATGATGAGCGACCCCGAGAAGGCGCTGGGCCGGTCCATCGGGATGCCGCTGATGGGCGAGCTGACCGTCGGCGAGCCGGACGACGTCAAGGAGCTGGCCGACGGCGCGCGCCTGGAGCTGGCGGGCCTGGAGTTCGGCGTCGCGCACGCGCCCGGCCATACCAAGGGGTCGGTGACGTTCAGGACGCCCGAGGCCGCGGATGTACCGCAGGTCCTCTTCTCGGGCGACCTGCTCTTCGCCGGCTCCGTCGGACGCACCGACCTCCCCGGCGGCGACCACGCCGAGCTGATCGAGTCGCTGGCCCGCGTGTGCCTGCCGCTCGACGACTCGACCGTGGTGCTGTCCGGCCACGGCCCCCAGACGACCATCGGCCGCGAGCGCGCCTCCAACCCGTACATGAACGGTCTGGCCGCGCCCCGCCGAGGAATGTGACGAGAGAGAACCACCGTGAGCACCTTCCAGGCCCCCAAGGGCACGTACGACCTGATCCCGCCGCGCTCCGCGACGTTCCTCGCGGTGCGCGAGGCGATCTCCGCACCCCTGAAGAACTCCGGCTACGGGTACATCGAGACGCCCGGCTTCGAGGACGTCGCCCTGTTCTCACGCGGCGTCGGTGAGTCCACCGACATCGTGTCCAAGGAGATGTACGCCTTCGAGACCAAGGGCGGCGACCAGCTCGCGCTGCGTCCCGAGGGCACCGCGTCCGTGCTGCGCGCGGCGCTGGAGGCCAACCTGCACAAGGCGGGCAACCTTCCCGTCAAGCTCTGGTACTCCGGCTCGTACTACCGCTACGAGAAGCCGCAGGCCGGCCGTTACCGTCACTTCTCGCAGGTGGGCGCCGAGGCCATCGGCACCGAGGACCCGGCGCTCGACGCCGAGCTGATCATCCTCGCCGACCAGGCGTACCGCTCGCTCGGCCTCAGCGGGTTCCGGATCCTGCTCAACTCGCTGGGCGACAAGGAGTGCCGCCCCGTCTACCGGGAGGCGCTCCAGACGTTCCTGCGCGACCTCGATCTCGACGAGGAGACCCGCCGCCGCATCGAGATCAACCCGCTGCGGGTCCTCGACGACAAGCGCCCCGACGTCCGGAAGCAGCTGACGGACGCCCCGAAGCTGCGCGACTTCCTGTGCGACGCCTGCAAGGCGTACCACGAGGAGGTCCGTGACCTGCTGACGGCGGCCGGCGTGGTGTACGAGGACGACGAGAAGCTGGTCCGGGGTCTCGACTACTACACCCGCACCACCTTCGAGTTCGTCCACGACGGCCTGGGGTCCCAGTCCGCGGTGGGCGGCGGCGGCCGGTACGACGGATTGTCCGAGATGATCGGCGGCCCGGCCCTCCCGTCCGTCGGCTGGGCGCTCGGCGTGGACCGCACGGTGCTGGCCCTCGAGGCCGAGGGCGTCGAACTCGACATCCCCGCCGCCACCAGCGTGTATGCCGTGGCGCTCGGTGACGAGGCGCGGCGGGTGCTCTTCGGCCTGGTCACGGAATTGCGGAAGGCCGGGGTCGCCGCGGACTTCGCCTACGGCGGCCGTGGTCTGAAGGGCGCGATGAAGAACGCGAACCGCTCCGGCGCCCGCTACACGATCGTGGCCGGCGAGCGTGATCTCGCCGAGGGCGCGGTCCAGCTCAAGGACATGGAGTCGGGCGACCAGGAGGCCGTCGCGCTCGACGCCCTGGTGACGACGGTGCGGGCGAAGCTGGCCTGAACGCGGACCCGACGCACGGTGCCCGCCCGGTTCCTCCGGGCGGGCACCGTGCGTCGGGCGGGCCGCACGGACATCGCGTCAACTCGGCGAGTGCGGATTCACACCGCCGGATCTTCCCGTTACCGGACCGCCGAAGGCGGCGGGGACGGCGGGGTCCGCGCCGGGCACGGGATGCCGCTCCGGCGTCGCGTGCGCGCCCCCGCACGTCGGACGCCGGTTCCGCCCCGCAGGGGAGGGGCTCGGGACCCTCCGCTCCGCGCTCCGTCCGGGCACACCTTTATGTCGATCGAACGGTTGACCGTGCCGGTGGTGCGGCACAATGACCCGTGCCCGGCCGGCTACTCAGTGATGGAACGGCGATATGACGATGGCAGCGGTAGACCACCCCTCCTCCCGGCAGGACGAGGACAACGGCGCGACGACCTTCGGCGGCAGTCGCGCGCTCGCGCTCCTGCTGGTGATCACCGGAGCGGCCGGGCTGCTCGCCGCCTGGGTGATCACGATCGACAAGTTCAAGCTGCTCGAGGACCCGAGCTTCACGCCGGGCTGCAGCCTGAACCCCGTGGTCGCCTGCGGCAACATCATGAAGAGCGAGCAGGCCTCCGCCTTCGGCTTCCCCAACCCGATGCTCGGCATCGCCACCTACTCGGTGGTCATCGGCATCGGCATGGCACTCCTCGCCGGTGCCCGCTTCCGCGCCTGGTACTGGCTCGGCCTCAACGCGGGCACGCTGTTCGGCGTCGGATTCTGCACCTGGCTGCAGTACCAGTCGCTGTACAACATCAACTCGCTCTGCCTGTGGTGCTGCCTGGCCTGGGTCGCCACGATCTTCATGTTCTGCTACGTCACCACGCACAACATCAAGCACGGCATCCTGCCCGCCCCCGCCTGGCTGCGGAACACCCTCACCGAATTCCACTGGGTGCCGCCGGTGCTCTGGATCGGGATCATCGGCATGCTGATCCTGACCCGCTGGTGGGACTTCTGGACCAGCTGACGCGCCGGAGGGCCCTGTCAGTGGGGTGACATAGGCTTCATGACGTGGAGCCCGACCTCTTTACCGCAGCAGCCGAAGACCGCCAGGAGAAGGACCCGTCCAGCAGCCCCCTCGCTGTCCGGATGCGTCCTCGCACGCTGGACGAGGTGGTCGGCCAGCAGCATCTGCTCAAGCAGGGATCCCCGCTGCGCCGCCTCGTCGGCGAGGGCGGTGGCGGGCCCGCCGGCCCCTCGTCGGTCATCCTGTGGGGCCCGCCGGGCACAGGGAAGACGACCCTGGCGTACGTGGTCAGCAAGGCCACCAACAAGCGCTTCGTCGAGCTCTCCGCGATCACCGCGGGCGTCAAGGAGGTCCGGGCCGTCATCGAGGGCGCGCGCCGCGCCACCGGCGGATACGGCAAGGAGACCGTCCTCTTCCTCGACGAGATCCACCGCTTCTCCAAGGCCCAGCAGGACTCGCTGCTCCCCGCCGTGGAGAACCGCTGGGTCACGCTGATCGCGGCCACGACGGAGAATCCGTACTTCTCGATCATCTCTCCGCTGCTGTCGCGCTCCCTGCTCCTCACCCTGGAGCCGCTGACGGACGAGGACCTGAGGGCACTCCTGCGCCGGGCCATGACCGACGAGCGGGGCTTGGGCGGCGCGGTCACGCTGCCCGAGGCCGCCGAGGCGCATCTGATGCGGATCGCGGGCGGTGACGCCCGGCGTGCGCTGACGGCCCTGGAGGCAGCGGCCGGAGCGGCCCTCGCCAAGCACGATCCCGAGATCACGCTGGAGACGCTCGAGGAGACCGTCGACCGCGCCGCCGTGAAGTACGACCGCGACGGCGACCAGCACTACGACGTGGCGAGCGCCCTGATCAAGTCGATCCGCGGGTCCGACGTGGACGCGGCCCTGCACTACCTGGCCCGGATGATCGAGGCGGGGGAGGACCCGCGCTTCATCGCCCGGCGGCTGATGATCTCCGCCAGCGAGGACATCGGGCTCGCCGATCCGACGGCGCTGCCCACAGCCGTGGCGGCGGCCCAGGCGGTCGCCATGATCGGCTTCCCCGAGGCGGCGCTCACCCTCAGCCACGCCACGATCGCCCTGGCGCTCGCACCCAAGTCGAACGCGGCGACGCTGGCCATCTCCGCCGCGCAGGAGGACGTGCGTCGGGGCCTCGCCGGCCCGGTCCCGGCCCATCTGCGCGACGGCCACTACAAGGGCGCCGCCAAGCTGGGCCACGCCCAGGGATACGTCTACCCGCACGACGTCCCCGGCGGTATCGCCGCCCAGGAGTACGCCCCGGAGGCCGTTCGGGGCAGGCGCTACTACGAACCCACGCGGTACGGCGCGGAGGCACGCTACGCCGACGTAGCGGACCGGGTCCGTGAGCGGCTCGGCCGCGGTGAGCAGGGCGGCCCGGCGCCCTCGTGACCGCGTCGCTCAGCAGGACGCCGCTTCGAAGAGGGTGTGCATCGCGCGGCGCAGCTCGCTGATGTCGCGTACGGGCTCGGGGAATTCGAACCGGGCGTCGAAGCAGGCGCTGCCGTCCTCGACGAACCGCACCCGGAGGCCGAACCGGTCGAGCGCGACCGGGACGGCGCCGAGGCGGTGTTCCGCACAGCCGCACTTCTCCCGGTCACCGAGCAGGGCGGACAGGGTCGTCATCTGCTCGCTGTGGGCGCTGTGCAGATGCTGGAGCAGCTCGGCCTCGTGGGCGACCAGCGGGTCGGCGACGGCGTCCCGGAGGGCCTCGGGCTCCACCTCCTCGAATCCCCACAGGTCGTCGACCGAGGCCTCAGCCGTCTCCAGCCGGAGCGTCGTCCGACCGGGCCCCGCGAGCCCGGGCACGGCCGTGAGCCGGCCGGCGATCCGGGCACGGCCGCGGATCCGGTGCGGGACGGAGACCGGTGCGACATCGGTGATCTCCAGCACGGCGGTCAGTCCGTCCCCCTGGGCGGCTGCCGCGGCCCTGGCGACCGGAGATCCGAGGGGGAACCCGAGGAACAGTTCCCCCTCGGGCCCCAGGCTCCTGCTGTCGGGCATCAGCTCGTCCGGGTGGACCACCGACAGCCCCGGTACGAGCAGCACCGCGGAGCAGGTACTCTGTACGAGAGTTCGTGTGCGCTCGGCTGCTGACGGCATCCGAGTGTTTTCAAGCCCGCTGGGACGCGGCTGACCACGATCAGATCGGCCTTCCGTCGTAGCAGCACCTTCTGGTGTGCTGCCGCTGTCTGTGCTGTCCGTGACGTGTGTGGTGTTCCCAGGGCGAGACATGCGATCTCCTTGAGTAAGGTAAGCCTAACCTAACCTACAACGGAGGTCTGGAGAACGTGCCTAACCAGTCGCGTCCCAAGGTCAAGAAGTCGCGTGCCCTCGGCATCGCCCTGACGCCGAAGGCTGTCAAGTACTTCGAAGCCCGCCCCTACCCGCCGGGCGAGCACGGCCGTGGCCGCAAGCAGAACTCGGACTACAAGGTCCGTCTGCTCGAGAAGCAGCGTCTGCGTGCGCAGTACGACATCAGCGAGCGCCAGATGGCGCGTGCCTACGACCGCGCCAAGAAGGCCGGCGGCAAGACGGGCGAGGCGCTGGTCGTCGAGCTCGAGCGTCGTCTCGACGCCCTGGTCCTGCGTTCGGGCATCGCCCGCACCATCTACCAGGCCCGCCAGATGGTCGTCCACGGCCACATCGAGGTCAACGGTGGCAAGGTCGACAAGCCGTCGTTCCGCGTCCGTCCCGACGACGTCGTGATGGTCCGCGAGCGCAGCCGCTCCAAGGTGCCCTTCCAGGTGGCCCGCGAGGGTGGCTACGACACCGACGGCGAGACCCCGCGCTACCTCCAGGTGAACCTGAAGGCCCTGGCCTTCCGCCTGGACCGGGACCCGAACCGCAAGGAAATCCCGGTCATCTGCGACGAGCAGCTCGTCGTCGAGTACTACGCCCGCTGATCCAGGCGTAGCTCTCAGCCGAGCTCGGGCCCGCCCCTCCCTGTCGTACGGGAGGCGGCGGGCCTTCGCGCTTCCTCCACCGCGGAGGGTTCCTCCGGCGTGCCGTCGTCCGCACCGGCACCGAGTGCCCGCGCCACCGCGGCCCGCGCTTCCAGCCGTCGGCCCGCGCGCCTCTCCGCGTCGTACCGCGCGTCACCGAGCTCCCTCCTGGCCCGCTCCTCGCACTCGGCCCGTGGTCTGCCGTAGTGGGACGAGCCGAACAGCGACAGGCCCACGGAGGGCCAGATCCGGTCCGCCGCGCCCTGCAGCACGGCCGCCTCCACCGCGTCGCCCTCGTCCACGGTGGCGAGTGCCAGCAGCTCCAGCGACAGGGCCGTGCCGAGCAGGTCGTGGAAGGTGTGCGCGATGGACAGGGCTTCCGACAGCTTCCGGCGCGCCCGCCGGTTCAGCCCGGACCGCAGATCCGCGTAGCCCAGGACGTACAGCGCGTAGGCCAGGGCCCACCGCTCCCCGTGGTCCTCGCAGATCTCCCGGACGTCGTCACAGATGGCCGCCGCTCCCTCCAGGTCCCCGCGGAAGGCCACCGCCATGCCCAGTTCGACCTGGGCCATCAGCACGTTGCTGTTCAGCTCGCCGATCTCCCGGTAGCGCGCGAGCGCCTCGCGGAGCAGCTCCTCGGCGCGGACCGGGGCGTCCGTGACGATCGCGAGGCAGCCCGTGCGGTGCACGGCGTACGCCACGGCGGTGGCGTCCCCGAAACGCTCGCCCTCCTCGCGGCACTCCTGCAGGGCCGACACCGCGCCGGCCGGATCACCCTGCAGCACCGCGACGTATCCGAGCACCCACAGGGCCTTCAGCCGTGCGTGGCCGTACGGAGTCTCCACCTCCAGGACGTGGTCCAGCCAGTGGCGGCCTTCGGCGAGACGTCCGCAGCCCACCCAGTAGAACCAGAGCGTGCCCGCCAGGTACTGGGCGAGATGGACCTCCTCCGGGCTTCCCATCGAGTACTCCATCGCGTGACGGAGATTGGGCAGTTCGCCGTCGACGCGGGCGGCGGCCTCCGCCTGCCGGGGGCTGAACCAGTCGAGCTCGCACCAGGTCGCGAGCCCCAGGTACCAGTCCCGGTGCCTGCGGCGCAGCCGCTCGGCGTCCCCGGTCGCGTGAAGCCACTCGGCGCCGTACTCCCGGACGGTGTCCAGCAGCCGGTAGCGGCTGCCCGTGGCCGAGTCCTCACGCAGCACCACGGACTGCGCCAGCAGTTCGTCGAGCACGTCCAGCACCGAATCGGCCGGGAGGCCGGGCCCGCTGCAGATGTACTCCACCGCCTCCAGATCGAAGGGTCCGGCGAACACCGAGAGCCGCGCCCACAGCAGCCGCTGCTCGGGAGCGCACAGTTCATGGCTCCAGCCGATGGCCGTGCGCAGCGTCTGGTGACGGGGCAGCGCGCTCGGGCTGCCCCCGGTCAGCAGCAGGAAACGGTCGTCGAGACGGTGCAGCACCTGCGCCGTCGTCAGGGCCCGCAGCCGTCCGGCGGCGAGCTCCAGGGCGAGCGGGATGCCGTCGAGCCGACGGCAGAGCTCCCGTGCGGTGTCCCGGTTCCCGTCGGTCAGCCGGAACCCCGGGTGCACCGCGGTGGCGCGCCGGGTGAACAGTTCCAGGGCGTCGGCGTCCGACATCGGCAGCAGGGGGAAGGTGAGTTCGCCGTCCACCCGCAGCGGACGGCGCCCGGCCGCCAGCACCTGAAGGTTGGGCGCCCGGCGGAGCAGTTCCCGTACGAGTCCGGCGCACGCGTCGGTGAGGTGCTCGAAGCCGTCCAGCACGAGCAGGAGCCGACGCTCCGCGCAGTGCGCGATCAGCGTGTCACGAGGCGGCCTGCTGGTGTGGTCCGTGAGCCCCAGCGCGTCGACCAGCGCGTGTTCGAGCAGCTCGGAGTCACGGACGGCCGAGAGCTCGGCGAGCCACACACCGTCGCAGTACCGTTTCTCCACCAGGGCGGCGGCCCGGGTCACGAAGCGGGTCTTCCCGACCCCGGCGACCCCGGCGACGGTGACGAGCCTGGAGTCCCGCAGGAGCGGCTCCAGTTCGGTCAGTTCGCCCTGGCGTCCCACGAAGGTGTTCAGCTCGGCCGGGAGATTCCCGCGTACGGGGGCGGGCTCCGCGTCGTCGGGCGAGGGGGAGGGGCGCTGAGGGCGTCGCATGAAACACGCAGAGTACTGGCATGTTAGCTCTCCGTACAATCTCCGCGGATCCAGGACCCGCGCCGCCGCCCGTAATGCGGTGCGGTGCGAGACGCCCGGCGCGATAGGCTCGGGGAACGACGATCGGCAGTGGTGGCGGGACGCGCCGGCCGAGCAGTGACAGGAAGACACCGGCCGGGACAGGTCCCGGCCGACGCGGTTGACGAGCAGAGAGCGGTGCGCTGTGTCCGGTGGAGAGGTGGCCGGCATCCTGGTGGCTGTCTTCTGGGCGATTCTGGTGTCCTTCCTCGCCGTGGTACTGGTGAGGCTGGCCCAGACGCTCAAGGCGACCACCGCCCTGGTGGCGGACGTGACGGAGCAGGCGGTTCCACTGCTCGCCGACGCCTCCGCCACGTTGCGCACCGCGCAGACCCAGCTCGACAAGGTCGACGCCATCGCCAGCGACGTCCAGGAGGTCACCTCCAACGCCTCTGCGCTCTCCACCACCGTCGCGTCGACGTTCGGCGGTCCGCTCGTGAAGGTGGCGGCGTTCGGCTACGGCGTACGGCAGGCGCTCGGCCGTCGTACCGCCGCGGAGCCGGAGCCGGACCGCCGGAGCTCCCGCCGGACCGTGATCGTAGGCCGTACCGTGCCGTCCGCCCGTGGCAGGAAGCGGAACGGCCGAAGCTCCCGCGGACAGAAGGACTGAGCCAGCGATGTTCCGCCGTACCTTCTGGTTCACCGCCGGCGCAGCCGCCGGCGTCTGGGCCACCACCAAGGTCAACCGCAAGATCCGTCAGCTGACCCCCGAGAGCCTCGCGGCGCAGGCCGCCGACAAGGCGATCGAGGCGGGGCACAAGCTGAAGGACTTCGCCCTCGACGTGCGTGAGGGCATGGTCAGGCGCGAGGCCGAACTGGGCGGTGCGCTCGGCATCGAGGCGCCGGCCGACCCCGAACTCGTCCCTCATCGGACACTTCCCTACAACTCGAACAACCGGAATGAGGACTACTGATGGAGTCGGCTGAAATTCGCCGCCGCTGGCTGAGCTTCTTCGAGGAGCGCGGTCACACCGTCGTCCCTTCGGCGTCGCTCATCGCGGACGACCCGACTCTGCTGCTGGTCCCCGCGGGCATGGTTCCCTTCAAGCCCTACTTCCTCGGCGAGGTCAAGCCGCCCGCCCCGCGCGTCACCAGCGTGCAGAAGTGCGTGCGCACGCCGGACATCGAAGAGGTCGGCAAGACCACCCGGCACGGCACGTTCTTCCAGATGTGCGGCAACTTCTCGTTCGGCGACTACTTCAAGGAAGGCGCGATCGAGTTCGCCTGGGCCGCGCTCACGAACTCCGTGGCGGACGGCGGCTTCGGCCTCGACCCCGAGCGTCTGTGGATCACGGTCTACCTCGACGACGACGAGGCCGAACAGATCTGGCGCGAGAAGATCGGCGTACCGGCCGAGCGCATCCAGCGCCTGGGCAAGAAGGACAACTTCTGGTCCATGGGCGTCCCCGGTCCCTGCGGTCCTTGCTCCGAGATCAACTACGACCGCGGCCCCGAGTTCGGCGTCGAGGGCGGACCCGCCGTCAACGACGAGCGTTACGTGGAGATCTGGAACCTGGTCTTCATGCAGTACGAGCGCGGCGCCGGCGACGGCAAGGAGGACTTCCCGATCCTCGGCGACCTGCCGTCGCAGAACATCGACACGGGCCTCGGCCTCGAACGCCTCGCCATGATCCTGCAGGGCGTGCAGAACATGTACGAGACCGACACCCTGCGCGTCGTCATGGACAAGGCCACCGAGCTCACCGGTGTGCGCTACGGCGCCGAACAGGGCTCCGACGTCTCCCTCCGCGTCGTCGCCGACCACATCCGCACGTCGGTGATGCTCATCGGCGACGGCGTCACCCCGGGCAACGAGGGCCGCGGCTACGTCCTGCGCCGCATCATGCGCCGCGCCATCCGCAACATGCGGCTCATGGGGGCCACGGGGCCCGTCGTCCGTGAGCTCGTCGACGTCGTCGTCGACACCATGGGGCAGCAGTACCCGGAGCTGATCACCGACCGCAAGCGCATCGAGACCGTCGCCCTCGCCGAGGAGGCCGCCTTCCTCAAGGCCCTCAAGGGCGGCACCAACATCCTCGACACCGCCGTCACCGAGACCAAGGCCGCCGGTGGCAAGGTCCTGGCCGGCGACAAGGCGTTCCTGCTCCACGACACCTGGGGCTTCCCGATCGACCTCACGCTGGAGATGGCCGCCGAACAGGGCCTCTCGGTCGACGAGGACGGCTTCCGCCGTCTGATGAAGGAGCAGCGGGAGCGCGCCAAGGCCGACGCCAAGGCCAAGAAGACCGGTCACGCCGACCTGTCCGCCTACCGCGAGGTCGCCGACAACTCCGGCGTCACCGAGTTCACCGGGTACACCTCCGTCGAGGGCGAGTCGAAGATCGTCGGCCTGCTCGTCGACGGCGTGCCCTCGCCCGCCGCCACCGAGGGCGACGAGGTCGAGGTCGTCCTCGACCGCACCCCCTTCTACGCCGAGGGCGGCGGCCAGCTCGCCGACCAGGGCCGCATCAGGCTCGACACCGGCGCCGTCATCCAGATCCGCGACGTGCAGCAGCCCGTCCCGGGCGTCTCGGTCCACAAGGGCTCGGTCCAGGTCGGCGAGGTGACCGTCGGTGCCTCGGCCCTCGCCACCATCGACAACACCCGCCGCCGTGCCATCGCCCGCGCGCACAGCGCCACGCACCTCACCCACCAGGCGCTGCGCGACGCCCTCGGCCCGACGGCCGCCCAGGCCGGCTCGGAGAACTCGCCCGGCCGCTTCCGCTTCGACTTCGGCTCGCCCGCCGCCGTACCCGGCACGGTCCTCACCGACGTCGAGCAGAAGATCAACGAGGTCCTCTCGCGGGAGCTCGACGTCCAGGCCGAGGTCATGTCCATCGACGACGCCAAGAAGCAGGGCGCCATCGCGGAGTTCGGCGAGAAGTACGGCGAGCGGGTCCGCGTCGTCACCATCGGCGACTTCTCCAAGGAGCTGTGCGGCGGTACGCACGTCCGCAACACCTCCCAGCTGGGCCTGGTCAAGCTGCTCGGCGAGTCCTCCATCGGCTCGGGCGTACGCCGCATCGAGGCCCTGGTCGGCGTCGACGCGTACAACTTCCTCGCCAAGGAGCACACGGTCGTCGCCCAGCTCCAGGAACTGCTCAAGGGCCGTCCCGAGGAGCTCCCCGAGAAGATCTCCGGCATGCTCGGCAAGCTGAAGGACGCCGAGAAGGAGATCGAGAAGTTCCGCGCGGAGAAGGTCCTCCAGGCCGCCGCCGGTCTCGTGGAGTCGGCCAAGGACGTACGGGGCGTCGCCCTGGTCACCGGACAGGTGCCGGACGGCACCTCGGCCGACGACCTGCGCAGGCTCGTCCTCGACGTGCGTGGACGCATCCAGGGCGGCCGCCCTGCCGTCGTGGCCCTGTTCACCACGGCCAACGGCCGCCCGCTGACGGTCATCGCCACCAACGAGGCGGCCCGCGAGCGCGGCCTCAAGGCCGGTGACCTGGTGCGCACCGCCGCCAAGACCCTCGGTGGCGGTGGCGGCGGCAAGCCGGACGTCGCCCAGGGCGGTGGCCAGAACCCGGGCGCCATCGGCGACGCCGTCGCCGCTGTCGAACGCCTCGTCACCGAGACGGCGTGACGCCGGGCATGTCACAGATGCGCCGTGGACGCCGACTCGCCGTCGACGTCGGTGACGCCCGCATCGGGGTCGCCTCGTGCGACCCCGACGGGATCCTCGCCACGCCGGTGGAGACCGTGCCGGGACGCGACGTCCCGGCCGCCCACCGGCGGCTCGGCGCGATCGTCGAGGAGTACGAGCCGATCGAGGTCATCGTCGGGCTGCCCCGCTCCCTGGGCGGGGGCGAGGGCCCGGCGGCGGCCAAGGTCCGCGCCTTCGCGCAGGTGTTCGCCCGCGCGATCGCACCGATTCCCGTACGTCTTGTGGACGAGAGGATGACCACAGTGACGGCCACTCAGGGGCTACGCGCTTCGGGCGTGAAGTCCAAGAAGGGCCGGTCTGTCATCGACCAAGCTGCCGCTGTGGTGATCCTTCAGAACGCTCTGGAGTCCGAACGGGCGTCAGGCACCGCACCCGGCGAGGGCGTCGAAGTGGTTGTCTGATCGCGATACGGTAACGTTCCGCGCGATGCGCCGGTGTTCGAACAGACACCGCACAGCAAAGCGAAGAGACGGAGCGTCGTCTCGCGGCTCAAGGGGATCGATGACTGAGTATGGCCGGGGCCCCGGCTCCGAACCGTGGCATCCCGAGGACCCCTTGTACGGGGACCAGGGATGGGGAGGCCAGCAGGCCGCCCACGGCCAGGGCCAGTACGAAGGCCAGCAGCAGCCCTACGCGCAGGACCCTTATGCCCAGCAGGGCTACCAGCAGGACCCGTACGCGCAGCAGCAACAACAGCAACAACAACAGCACCAGCACCAGCAGCCCTACGGCGCGCCGCAGGACCCGTACGCCCAGCAGCAGCCGCAGTACGACGGCGGCTGGGACACCGGCCAGCAGGCGGCGATGCCGTACGGGGCCCAGCAGCCCCAGTACGGCAACGAGCCCGGCGGCTACGGCGAACAGGGTGACTACTACGGCACCCCCGAGGCCTACCCTCCGCCGCAGCCCCCGGGCCGTCGCGAGCAGGCGCCCCAGCAGCAGGCACCCGACCAGCAGGCACCCGACCAGCAGGGCCAGGACTGGGACCCGGACGCGCCGCAGGAGGAGACGCATCCCTTCTTCACGGGTGCGGACGAGCCGGCCGACGACCGTGGTTCCCGTTCCCGTTCGGCCTCCCGCTCCGGCTCCGGTGAGGACGACGACCACGACGACAACCCGCGTGAGTCCCGCAGGGGCGGCGAGCGCCGCGGCAAGGGCAAGAAGAAGAGCCGCAACGGCTGCGCCTGCCTGGGCGTCGCGGCCGTCCTCGTCGGCGGCCTCGGCGGGGTGGGCTACTTCGCTTACTCCTATTACCAGAGCCAGTTCGGCGAGGCGCCCGACTACGCGGGCGACGGCACGGGCTCGGTCGAGGTGGAGATCCCCGAGGGCGCCTTGGGGAACGAGATCGCGAACATCCTGAAGAAGGCCGGCGTCGTGAAGTCCGTCGACGCCTTCGTCTCCGCGCAGAACGGGAATCCCAAGGGGGGCTCCCTCCAGGCCGGGGTCTATCTCCTGAAGCAGGAGATGTCGGCGGACAGCGCCATCGAATTGATGCTGGACCCGAAGAGCCAGAACGCACTGGTCATTCCTGAGGGCACGAGTACCACCGGTATCTACGCGAAGATCGACGAAAGGCTCAAGCTCAAGTCCGGCACCACGGCCGACGTCGCGAAGACGAAGGCCGAGAGCCTCGGGCTGCCCGAATGGGCGGATGACGATCCCGCTATCAAGGACCCGCTGGAAGGCTTCCTCTTTCCGGCGGCTTACGCGGTGTCCGCAGGGTCGAAGCCCGAGGACGCGCTCAAGAAAATGGTCACGCGGGCCAAAAAGGAATACGCCAAGCTCGACCTCGAGGAGAACGCGAGGAAGCTGAAGCTGGAATCCCCTCTGGACCTCGTCACCGTGGCGAGCCTCGTCCAGAAGGAGGGTAAGTACAAGCACGACTTCGACAAGGTCGCGACGGTGGTCTACAACCGGCTCAAGCCGGACAACATGGAGACCGTCGGAAGGCTCGAATTCGACTCGACGATCAACTACATCCGGGACGAGAGCACGCTGGACGTGGGAGCCGTGGACGCCCTGCGGCAGATCGACGATCCGTACAACACGTACCGGGTGAAGGGTCTCCCGGCCGGCCCGATCTCCAACCCGGGCGCTGACGCGCTGCACTCGGCGATCAGCCCGGCGTCGGGCCCCTGGTACTACTTCGTGTCGGTGACCGAGGACAAGACGCTGTTCGCGGTGACGAACGCGGAGCACGAGCGCAACCGTCAGGAGTACGAAGAGAACAAGGCAGGTCAGTGAGCACCACCCGCAGGGCCGCAGTCCTCGGCTCACCCATCGCCCACTCCCTCTCCCCGGTCCTGCACCGGGCCGCGTACGCGGAGCTCGGCCTCGACACCTGGTCGTACGAGCGCTTCGAGGTGGACGAGGCGGCGCTCCCCGGTTTCGTCGAGGGGCTGGACCCCTCCTGGGCGGGGCTCTCCCTGACGATGCCGCTCAAGCGGGCGGTCATCCCGCTGCTGGACGGCATCAGCGACACTGCGGCGTCGGTGGAGGCCGTCAACACGGTCGTCCTCACCGAGGACGGCCGGCGGATCGGTGACAACACCGACATCCCCGGCATGGTCGCGGCCCTGCGCGAACGCGGCGTCGAGAAGGTCGAGTCCGCCGCCGTCCTGGGCGCCGGAGCCACGGCGTCCTCCGCGCTGGCGGCCCTCGCCGAGATCTGCACCGGGCCGGTCACGGCCTATGTGCGCAGCGCTGCACGGGCCGACGAGATGCGCGGCTGGGGCGAGCGTCTGGGCGTCGACGTCAGGATCACGGACTGGGCGGCGGCGGCCGAGGCGCTGCACGCCCCCCTGGTGATCGCCACCACGCCCGCCGGTACCACGGACGCACTGGCGGATGCCGTTCCTGCGGCTCCCGGCACCCTGTTCGACGTGCTGTACGAGCCGTGGCCGACCGAACTGGCCTCGCGCTGGTCGTCGGCAGGGGGGACCGTCGTCGGGGGCCTCGACCTCCTCGTCCACCAAGCGGTCCTCCAGGTCGAGCAGATGACCGGACGGAGCCCGGCCCCGGTCGGAGCCATGAGGATGGCCGGCGAGCAGGCTCTGGCAGCGCGGGAACGCCGGTAGGCCCGGTCGCGGAGGGGCGGTGCGGCCGTCCGTCTGCTGGACCGGCGGCAGGCCGGCTCCCCTTGTCGTGGGAGGATCGGGGGTGGCGGGCCAGGGCCGCGCACCCGGTCGCGCCGTTGCAGTTACAGGCGCGAGCATGAGGAGCACCGTTGAGCAGGTTGCGCTGGCTGACCGCCGGAGAGTCGCACGGCCCCGCACTGGTGGCGACGCTGGAGGGTCTTCCCGCCGGTATCCCCGTCACCACGGAGATGGTGGCGGACGCGCTCGCCAGGCGACGGCTCGGTTACGGGCGCGGCGCCCGGATGAAGTTCGAGCGGGACGAGGTCACCTTCCTCGGAGGTGTCCGGCACGGCCTGACCATGGGCTCGCCCGTCGCCGTCATGGTGGGCAACACCGAGTGGCCCAAGTGGGAGCAGGTCATGTCGGCCGACCCGGTCGACGCCGAGGTGCTGGCCGCCCAGGCCCGTAACGCCCCCCTGACCCGCCCCCGGCCCGGCCACGCCGACCTGGCCGGTATGCAGAAGTACGGCTTCGACGAGGCCCGGCCGGTCCTGGAGCGTGCCAGCGCCCGTGAGACCGCGGCCCGTGTCGCCCTCGGCGCCGTCGCCCGCTCCTACCTCAAGGAGACCGCGGGTATCGAGATCGTCTCCCACGTCGTCGAGCTGGCTGCGGCGAAGGCGCCCTACGGCGTCCACCCGAAGCCCTCCGACGTGGAGCGGCTCGACGCCGACCCGGTGCGCTGCCTGGACGCCGACGCGTCGAAGGCGATGGTCGCGGAGATCGACCAGGCCCACAAGGACGGCGACACCCTCGGCGGGGTCGTCGAGGTGCTCGCGTACGGCGTGCCCGTCGGGCTCGGTTCGCACGTGCACTGGGACCGCAGGCTCGACGCCAGGCTCGCCGCCGCGCTCATGGGCATCCAGGCCATCAAGGGCGTCGAGGTCGGCGACGGCTTCGACCTCGCCCGGGTGCCCGGCTCCCAGGCGCACGACGAGATCGTCGCCACGGCGGACGGGATCAGGCGCACCTCCGGCCGCTCCGGCGGAACCGAGGGCGGGCTGACCACGGGCGAGCTGCTGCGGGTCCGCGCCGCGATGAAGCCGATCGCCACGGTGCCCCGTGCGCTCGCCACGGTCGACGTGGTCACCGGTGAGGCGGCCAAGGCACACCACCAGCGTTCCGACGTGTGCGCCGTTCCGGCCGCCGGGATCGTCGCCGAGGCGATGGTCGCGCTGGTCCTGGCCGACGCGGTGGCGGAGAAGTTCGGCGGCGACAGCGTCGCCGAGACCCGCCGCAACGTCCAGTCGTACCTCTCCCACCTCCAGATCCGGTGAGCGGCCCGCTGATCGTCCTGGTCGGCCCGATGGGGGTCGGCAAGTCCACGGTGGGCGAACTGCTCGCCGAACGCCTGGGCACGACCTACCGCGACACCGACGCGGACGTCGTGGCCACGGCCGGGAAATCGATCCCCGACATCTTCTTCGACGAGGGGGAGGAGCGCTTCCGCGCCCTGGAGCGGCAGGCGGTCCTGGACGCGGTCGACGGGCACACGGGAGTGCTCGCCCTCGGCGGCGGCGCGGTGCTCGACGCGGAGACCCGCGCGCTGCTCGCCGGCCGCCCGGTCGTCTATCTCTCCATGGACGTCGACGAGGCCGTCCGGCGGGTCGGGCTGAACACGGCCCGCCCCCTCCTCGCGGTCAACCCGCGGCGGCAGTGGCGCGAGCTCATGGACGCCCGGCGCCCGCTGTACGAAGAGGTGGCCGTGGCCACCGTCGCCACCGACGCACGCACACCCGAAGAGGTCGCCCAGGCGATCATCGAGGCACTGGAACTGCCGGAACGCGCGGGAGAGCCCGTACCGTCCGGCCAGGAGAAGACACGTATGACCGAGCAGGGCACCACGCGCATCCAGATCGCCGGCACGGCGGGCACCGACCCCTACGAGGTGCTCGTCGGCCGTCAGCTCCTCGGCGAGCTGTCGAAGCTCATCGGCGACCGTGCCAAGAGGGTCGCCGTGCTGCACCCGGAGGCGCTCGCCGAGACCGGTGAGGCGGTCCGCGAGGACCTCGCCTCCCAGGGCTACGAGGCCATCGCGATCCAGCTGCCGAACGCCGAGGAGGCGAAGACCGTCGAGGTCGCCGCCTACTGCTGGAAGGCGCTCGGCCAGACCGGCTTCACCCGTACCGACGTCATCGTCGGCGTCGGCGGCGGAGCCACCACCGATGTCGCGGGCTTCGTCGCCGCGTCCTGGCTGCGCGGGGTGCGCTGGATCGCCGTACCGACGACCGTGCTCGCCATGGTCGACGCGGCGGTCGGGGGCAAGACCGGCATCAACACCGCCGAGGGCAAGAACCTCGTGGGCGCCTTCCACCCGCCGGCCGGGGTGCTCTGCGACCTCGCCGCCCTGGACTCGCTGCCGGTCCACGACTACGTCTCCGGCATGGCCGAGATCATCAAGGCCGGTTTCATCGCCGACCCCGTCATCCTCGACCTCGTCGAGGCCGACCCGCAGGGCGCCCGTACACCCGCCGGGCCGCACACGGCCGAGCTGATCGAGCGCTCCATCCGGGTCAAGGCCGAGGTCGTCTCCAGCGACCTCAAGGAGTCCGGCCTGCGGGAGATCCTCAACTACGGCCACACCCTGGCGCACGCCATCGAGAAGAACGAGCGCTACAAGTGGCGCCACGGCGCCGCCGTCTCGGTCGGCATGGTGTTCGCCGCCGAGCTGGGCCGGCTCGCCGGACGCCTCGACGACGCCACCGCCGACCGGCACCGCGCCGTCCTGGAGTCCGTGGGGCTGCCGCTCACCTACCGCGGTGACCAGTGGCCCAAGCTCCTGGAGAACATGAAGGTCGACAAGAAGTCCCGCGGCGACCTGCTGCGCTTCATCGTCCTGGACGGCATCGGCAAGCCCACCGTGCTGGAGGGCCCCGACCCGGCCGTCCTGCTCGCCGCCTACGGGGAGGTCTCCGCATGACGACCCGCAGGGTCCTCGTGCTCAACGGCCCGAACCTCGGACGCCTCGGCTCCCGCGAACCCGACGTCTACGGGGCGACCTCCTACGCCGGTCTCGTCGACACCTGCCGGACACTCGGCAAGGAACTCGGCTTCGAGGTCGACGTCCGGGAGACCAACGACGAGGGCGAGCTGATCCGCTGGCTCCACGAGGCGGCGGACGGTTCGATTCCGGTCGTTCTCAACCCCGGCGCCTTCACCCACTATTCGTACGGAATGCGTGACGCCGCAGCCCAGCGCACCGCCCCGCTGATCGAGGTGCACATCTCGAATCCGTACGCACGGGAGGAATTCCGCCACACCTCGGTGGTCGCACCCGTGGCCACCGGCACCGTGGCAGGGTTCGGGATCGGCTCCTACCGGCTCGCTCTGCGCGCCCTGGCCGACGAACTGACGGACTGACACCGGGCACTTCGTGCCTTCCCCGCCCGTTCACAGACCGACGGCCGGGGGAGGTACGGTTGCCGTCGACCAGCGCCAGTTGCCTGTACGAGACGGAGTGGCCGGATGCAGCACGCAGTGGGGGCCCCGCTGCCGCCGCCCCAGGGTCCCGGGAACGGACCGTGGACGCACCAGGCCCAGCACCCGGGCCACCCCGGCCCGGCCGGGCCGCCTCCTCCCGCGGTGCCCGGGGCCCAGCCGCACGTGGCCCCACCGCGGCCGCCCACGCCGCAGCACCCCCCGGTCCCGCACTCCCGGGAGACCACCGGGCACATCCAGCTGCCGCCCGGCGGCCCCGTGCCGCTGCCGGCGCCGCCCGCCGAGGCGGGCACGGGCGCCGCGACCCTGGCCGTGCTCCTGATCGGCCCCGCCGGGGCCGGCAAGACCACGGTCGCCAAGCTCTGGGCGGCCCGCCGCCGGGTCCCCACCGCACACGTCTCCCTGGACGACGTCCGCGAATGGGTCTGCTCCGGCTTCGCCGATCCGCAGGCCGGATGGAACGACCACTCCGAGACGCAGTACCGCCTGGCCCGGCGCACCTGCGGCTTCGCCGCCCGTAATTTCCTGGCCAACGGCATCTCCTGCATCCTCGACGACGCGGTCTTCCCCGACCGCCCCGTCGTCGGACTCGGCGGCTGGAAGCGCCACGTGGGCCCCGGGCTGCTCCCCGTGGTCCTCCTGCCCGGCCTGGAGGTCGTCCTGGAGCGCAACGCGGCCCGCAGCGGGAACCGCAGGCTCTCCGACGAGGAAGTTGCCCGCATCCACGGCCGTATGGCCGGCTGGTACGGCTCCGGTCTGCCGATCATCGACAACTCCACCTACGACGTGGAGACGACCGCACGGGTCCTCGACGACGTCCTGGCCCGCTCCATAGCCAGCCCACCGGCCTGGTGACGGCCGGGCGGGCCCACGGTCGGGTGCGCTGACCGGGCGGGGCCCCACCGGCGCTCGTAGGCTCGGAAACATGTCAGAGGTGTACGCCGTCCGACGCGGACTGCTGCGTGACCGGTACGCCGCCGCCGGATCCGCGGCAGCCCTGGTCTCCCGCCCCGCCAACGTCCGCTATCTCGCGGGCGGAGCCCCGCCCGGCGCCGTGCTGCTGCTCGGCCCTGGCGAGGACGTCCTGCTCTGCCCCCGCGCGCCGAGCGGGGACCCCGCCCACGGGCGTCCCGACGAGCAACTGCGGCTGACCGTCCTTCCCGAGACCGACGGCGACCCGGTGGTCGCGGCGGCCGGTCTCGCCGGCGGCCTGCGCGCCGACTCCCTCGCGGTCGAGGAACACGATCTGACCGTCTCCCGCCACCGGGCCATGAGCGCCGCGGCTCCCCGCCTGCGCCTGAGCGACCTCGGCAGCACGGTGGAGCAGCTGCGCCTGGTGAAGGACGAGGAGGAGATCGCCTGCCTGCGGATCGCCGCGGAGATCACCGACCAGGCGCTCGGCGAACTCCTCGAATCCATCCTGGTGGGACGCACCGAACGCCATCTGGCCCTGGAGCTCGAGCGCCGGCTGGTGGACCACGGCGCCGACGGCCCGGCCTTCGCCACCTCCGTGGGAACGGGCCCCCACTCGGGTCTGGGCCGCCACCGGCCCACCGACCGCAGGGTCGAGGAAGGCGATTTCCTCTCCGTCTGCCTGGGCGCGAACTACCGGGGTTACCGCTGCGAGATCGGCCGGACCTTCGTCATCGGAACCAGCCCCGCGGACTGGCAGATCGAGCTCTACGACCTCGTTTTCGCCGCTCAGCGGGCCGGACGGGAGGCCCTGCTCCCCGGCGCCGCCTGCCGTGACGTGGACCGCGCCGCCCGCCATCTCCTGGACTCGGCGGGGTACTCGGAAGGCCTCCAGCCCAGCACCGGGCACGGGGTCGGACTCGAAATCGACGAGGACCCGCAGTTGGCACCGGCAGCCATGGGTAAACTGGACGCTTGCGTGCCGGTCACCGTCGAACCGGGGGTCCACCTCCCGGGCCGGGGCGGTGTCCGGATCGATGACACGCTCGTCGTGCGCCCCGAGGCGGACGGCGGACCCGAGCTACTCACCATTACGACCAAGGAGCTGCTCGCGCTCTAGGGAACTCCTCGCGGAGACTCCGGCGCGCATCCTTGGCCGTCCACCAGCTTCAGTCCAGGAGATTCCGCAACCGTGGCTTCCACGAACGACCTCAAGAACGGCCTGGTGCTCAAGCTCGACGGAGGCCAGCTCTGGTCCGTCGTCGAGTTCCAGCACGTCAAGCCCGGCAAGGGCCCCGCCTTCGTGCGCACCAAGCTCAAGAACGTGCTCTCCGGCAAGGTCGTCGACAAGACGTTCAACGCCGGCGTGAAGGTCGAAACGGCCACCATTGACCGCCGTGACATGCAGTTCTCGTACATGGACGGCGAGTACTTCGTCTTCATGGACATGGACACGTACGACCAGCTCATGGTCGACCGCAAGGCCGTCGGCGACGCCGCCAACTTCCTGATCGAGGGCTTCACGGCCTCCGTCGCGCAGCACGAGGGCGAGGTGCTCTACGTCGAGCTGCCCGCCGCGGTCGAGCTGACCATCCAGCACACCGACCCGGGTGTCCAGGGAGACCGCTCCACCGGTGGGTCCAAGCCCGCCACCCTGGAGACCGGTTACGAGATCGGTGTGCCGCTCTTCATCACGACCGGCGAGAAGATCAAGGTCGACACCCGTACGGGCGACTACCTCGGCCGGGTGAACAGCTAACCGTGGCTGCCCGGAACAAGGCCCGCAAGCGCGCCTTCCAGATCCTCTTCGAGGCCGACCAGCGCGGTGAGTCCGTGCAGACGGTCCTCGCGGACTGGGTACGGCTCTCGCGGACCGACGACCGTCAGCCGCCGGTCGGTGAGTTCACGATGGAGCTGGTCGAGGGGTACGCGCAGTACGCGGACCGGATCGACGACCTCATCGTCACCTACGCCGTGGACTGGGAGATCGACCGCATGCCGGTCGTCGACCGGAGCATCCTGCGGCTCGGTGCGTACGAACTGATCTGGATGGACTCCACCCCGGATGCCGTGGTGATCGACGAGGCGGTCCAGCTCGCCAAGGAGTTCTCCACGGACGATTCACCGGCCTTCGTGAACGGCCTGCTGGCCCGGTTCAAGGACCTCAAGCCGAATCTCCGCCGGGAGCAGTAGTCCCCGGCGGCGTCGAGCCGAACGAAGAGCCCACGGCCGCGTGCGACCGTGGGCTCTTCGGCGTGCCGGCCCGGTGACCCGTGGACGTGACATGGAAAAGCCGGGCCGGCGGAGTCCTGAGGACCCCGCCGGCCCGGCTTTCCCGAGTGTGGTCAGCCCTCGTCGTGGGCCACCGCGCGACGCGCGTCGGCGTCCAGCACGCCCCAGCTGATCAGCTGCTCCGTGAGCACGGACGGCGACTGGTCGTAGATCACGGCCAGGGTCCGCAGGTCGTCCTGGCGGATCGAGAGGACCTTGCCGTTGTAGTCGCCGCGCTGGCTCTGGATCGTCGCGGCGTACCGCTGGAGCGGCCCGGCCTTCTCCGGCGGCACGTGGGCGAGGCGCTCCAGGTCGAGGACCAGCTTCGGCGGCGGCTCGGCGGCACCGCCGGGGGTCGTGCCGGGCAGGAGCTCCTGCACCGGAACGCCGTAGAAGTCGGCCAGCTCGGCAAGGCGCTGCACGGTCACGGCGCGGTCGCCGCGCTCGTAGGAACCGACCACGACGGCCTTCCAGCGGCCCTGGGACTTCTCCTCCACGCCGTGGAGTGAGAGGCCCTGCTGGGTGCGGATGGCGCGGAGCTTGGCCCCGAGCTGCTTTGCGTATTCGCTGGACATAAGGCTCCCCGGACGCTGGAACATTCTGCGGCTGGGCCGCGTGGCTGGTAACTCACTGTGAGGTTACGCAGCGTTACTTGGCTGCGTCAAGCCGAAAGGTCCGGACTGCCTCCTCCCGGGGGTGGGGCCAGGGCCCTGCGCAAGCCCTGGTAACGTGGATGACGCAATTTCGACGTCCTTTAACGTCCGTCCAGTGAGGCGGAGAAGGAGGTCCGTTTCTTATGGACGCACAGCATGACCACACCGGCAATGCGGCACGCCCCGTTCTCGAGGCTCCCGACATCGCCCGGGTACTGACCCGCATCGCCCACGAGATCGTCGAACGCGCCAAGGGCGCCGACGACGTGGTGCTGCTCGGCATCCCGACGCGAGGTGTCTTCCTCGCCGACCGGCTCGCCGGAAAGCTCGAAGAGATCACCGGCCGGAAGACGCCGGTCGGGTCACTCGACATCACCATGTACCGCGACGATCTGCGGATGCGCCCCGCGCGTGCTCTCGCGCGGACCGAGATCCCCGGAGAGGGCATCGAAGGCCGTCTCGTCGTGCTGGTCGACGACGTGCTCTTCTCCGGCCGCACGATCCGCGCCGCACTCGACGCGCTCGGCGACATCGGCAGGCCCCGGGCCGTACAGCTCGCGGTCCTCGTCGACCGCGGCCACCGAGAACTCCCGATCCGTGCCGACTACGTCGGCAAGAACCTCCCCACGTCGCTGCGGGAGACGGTCAAGGTCCAGCTCGCCGAGGAGGACGGCCGCGACGCGGTGCTGCTCGGCGTCGAGCGGACCGCCCCGGCAGGCGAGCAGTAGCCGAGTCACCTTCCGTGCGCCCCACCGGTCGCACGGCTGCTTCCGCACGCCCGCCTGCCTGATCCCTCCACCCTTCCGGAGACTCCCAGATGCTGCGCCCTCCCGGGGACACCCCCCGGACTCACCGCCACCTCATCTCGGCCGCAGACCTCACCCGCGACGACGCCGTCCTGATCCTCGACACCTCCGAGGAGATGGCCAGGGTCGCGGACCGGCCGATCAAGAAGCTGCCCACTCTCCGTGGACGAACGGTCGTGAACCTTTTCTTCGAGGACTCGACCCGGACCCGGATCTCGTTCGAGGCCGCCGCCAAGCGCCTCTCCGCCGACGTCATCAACTTCTCCGCGAAGGGTTCGTCCGTCTCCAAGGGCGAGTCGCTCAAGGACACCGCCCTGACCCTGGAAGCCATGGGAGCCGACGCGGTCGTCATCCGGCACGGCGCCTCCGGCGCCCCCTACCGCCTCGCGACGTCCGGCTGGATCGACAGCGCGGTCGTCAACGCCGGTGACGGAACGCACGAGCACCCCACCCAGGCCCTGCTGGACGCCTTCACGATGCGCCGCAGGCTGGTCGGACCCGACGCGGGCATCGGCCGGGACCTCGAAGGCCGCCGGATCACGATCGTCGGCGACATCCTGCACAGCCGGGTGGCCCGCTCCAACGTCCACCTGCTGCACACGCTCGGTGCGCACGTCACCCTGGTGGCCCCGCCCACCCTCGTGCCCGTCGGCGTCGAGCGGTGGCCCTGCGACGTCAGCTACCGCCTCGACGACGTCCTGCCGACCTCGGACGCCGTCATGATGCTGCGTGTACAGCGCGAACGCATGAACGCCGCCTACTTCCCGACCGAGCGGGAGTACTCCCGCCGCTACGGACTGGACGGCGAGCGCATGGCCAGGATGCCGGAGCACGCCATCGTGATGCACCCCGGCCCGATGGTCCGCGGCATGGAGATCACGGCCGAGGTCGCCGACTCAGACCGCTGCACCGCCGTCGAACAGGTCGCCAACGGCGTCTCCACCCGCATGGCTGTCCTGTACCTGCTGCTCGGCGGTTCCGAGACCGCTCTGCCCTCCGCCTCCGCCCGTACCGAGGAGAACAAGTAACCATGAGCAAGATCCTGATCCGCGGTGCGAAGGTCCTCGGCGGCGAGCCGCAGGACGTCCTCATCGACGGCGAGACCGTCGTCAGGACCGGCACCGGCATCGAGGCCGGCGACGCCACCGTGATCGAGGCGGCCGGCCAGATCCTGCTGCCCGGCCTCGTCGACCTGCACACCCATCTGCGCGAGCCCGGCCGCGAGGACTCCGAGACCGTCCTCACCGGCACCAAGGCGGCGGCGGTCGGCGGCTTCACCGCCGTCCACGCCATGGCCAACACCTTCCCCGTCGCCGACACCGCCGGTGTCGTCGAGCAGGTCTGGCGGCTCGGCAAGGAGTCCGGCTACTGCGACGTGCAGCCCGTAGGCGCCGTCACCGTCGGCCTGGAGGGCAAGCAGCTCGCCGAACTCGGCGCCATGCACGACTCCGCCGCCGGAGTGAAGGTCTTCTCCGACGACGGCAAGTGCGTCGACGACGCCGTGATCATGCGCCGCGCGCTGGAGTACGTGAAGGCCTTCGACGGTGTCGTCGCCCAGCACGCCCAGGAGCCCCGCCTCACCGAAGGCGCCCAGATGAACGAGGGCGTCGTCTCGGCCGAGCTCGGACTCGGCGGCTGGCCCGCCGTCGCCGAGGAGTCGATCATCGCCCGCGACGTCCTCCTCGCCGCCCACGTCGGCTCCCGCGTGCACATCTGCCACCTCTCGACCGCCGGCTCCGTGGAGATCATCCGCTGGGCCAAGTCCAAGGGCTGGAACGTCACCGCCGAGGTCACCCCGCACCACCTGCTGCTCACCGACGAGCTCGTGCGGACCTACAACCCCGTCTACAAGGTGAACCCGCCGCTGCGCACCGAGGCAGACGTCATGGCCCTGCGCGAGGCGCTCGCCGACGGCACCATCGACTGCGTGGCCACCGACCACGCCCCGCACCCGCACGAGGACAAGGACTGCGAGTGGGCCGCCGCCGCCATGGGCATGGTGGGCCTGGAGACCGCGCTCTCCGTGGTCCAGCAGACGATGGTCGACACCGGTCTCCTCGACTGGGCGGGCGTCGCCGACCGCATGTCGGTCCGCCCCGCGGCCATCGGCCGGCTCGAAGGACACGGCCGGCCCGTCTCGGCCGGTGAGCCCGCCAACCTCACCCTGGTCGATCCGGCATACCGTGGAGCAGTGGACCCCGCGGGCTTCGCCTCCCGCAGCCGCAACACTCCGTACGAGGGTCGCGAGCTGCCCGGCCGAGTGACCCACACCTTCCTGCGGGGCCGTGCCACGGTCGTCGACGGGAAGCTCGCGTGACAACACTCAACCCCCTCTACCAGCTGGCCGCCGAGCAGAAGTCGGCCGAAGTGACGGACTGGTCCGCCCGCATCAGCTGGGTCATCGGACTGCTCGTCCTCATCGCCTTCGTCTACTGGCTGATGCGCCAGGGATGGAAGTGGCGGGGCAGCCTGCAGTCCGGACTGCCCGAGCTCGCGACCACCCCCGAAGGGTTTGCTGACGGCGAGACGCTGCTCACACTGACCGGCCGCTACCACGCCTCGACGACCGCCGGGCAGTGGCTCGACCGGATCGTGGCGCACGGCCTCGGCACCCGCAGCAGGGTCGAGCTGACCCTCACGGAGCAGGGACTCGACGTCGTACGCCCCGGGGCCGCCGACTTCTTCGTACCGGCCGCCGCGCTGCGCGAGGCCCGGCTCGACAAGGCGCTCGCCGGCAAGGTGCTGCCCGAGGGCGGCCTCCTCGTCATCACGTGGGCGCACGGCGACCGGCTGATCGACTCGGGCTTCCGCTCCGACCACGCGGCCGAGCACCAGGCCTGGGTCGACACCCTCAACCACCTCACCAGCACTACGGAAGGCACCGCACGATGACGATCTCCAATCCGGGGCATGCCTCGAAGAGGAAAAAGGTGTCTCCCGCCGTACTCGTCCTGGAGGACGGCCGCTCCTTCCGCGGCCGCGCCTACGGGGCCGTGGGGGAGACCTTCGGCGAAGCGGTGTTCTCCACCGGCATGACCGGTTACCAGGAGACGCTGACCGACCCCTCGTACCACCGCCAGGTCGTCGTCATGACCGCCCCGCACATCGGCAACACCGGCGTGAACGACGACGACCCCGAGTCGAAGCGGATCTGGGTCTCCGGCTACGTCGTGCGCGACCCCGCCCGGATGCCCTCCAACTGGCGTTCGCGCCGCTCGCTGGACGAGGAGCTCACCAGTCAGGGAGTCGTCGGCATCAGCGGCATCGACACCCGGGCGCTCACCCGCCACCTGCGCGAGCGCGGCGCGATGCGCGTCGGGATCTTCTCGGGGAACGCCCTCGAGGACGAGGGCGTCATGCTCGCCAAGGTGCGCCAGGCCCCCGAGATGGCAGGCGCCGACCTCGCAGCCGAGGTCGCCACCAAGGAGGCGTACGTCGTCCCCGCGGTCGGCACCAGGAAGTTCACCGTCGCCGCCATCGACCTCGGCATCAAGGGCATGACCCCGCGCCGCATGGCCGAGCGCGGCATCGAGGTGCACGTCCTGCCCGCCACTGCCACCCTCGACGAGGTGTACGCGGTGGAGCCCGACGGAGTCTTCTTCTCCAACGGCCCCGGCGACCCGTCCACCGCCGAACACCCCGTCGCCCTCATGCGGGGCGTCCTGGAGCGGAAGACCCCGCTCTTCGGCATCTGCTTCGGCAACCAGATCCTCGGCCGTTCGCTCGGCTTCGGCACCTACAAGCTGAAGTACGGACACCGGGGCATCAACCAGCCCGTGCAGGACCGCACGACCGGCAAGGTCGAGGTCACCGCGCACAACCACGGATTCGCCGTCGACGCTCCGCTCGACAAGGTCTCCGACACGGAGTTCGGCCGCGCCGAGGTCTCCCACGTATGCCTGAACGACCAGGTCGTCGAAGGACTGCAGCTGCTCGACCAGCCGGCCTTCAGCGTCCAGTACCACCCCGAAGCAGCCGCGGGCCCGCACGACGCCGCGTACCTCTTCGACCGCTTCGTATCCCTGATGGAGGGCCAGCGTGCCTAAGCGCTCCGATATCCAGTCCGTCCTGGTCATCGGCTCCGGTCCGATCGTCATCGGGCAGGCCGCCGAATTCGACTACTCCGGCACCCAGGCCTGCCGCGTGCTCAAGGCCGAGGGCCTGCGCGTCATCCTGGTGAACTCCAACCCGGCGACGATCATGACCGACCCGGAGATCGCCGACGCCACGTACGTCGAGCCGATCACCCCCGAGTTCGTCGAGAAGATCATCGCCAAGGAGCGCCCCGACGCGCTGCTCCCGACGCTGGGCGGCCAGACCGCGCTCAACACCGCGATCTCCATGCACGACAACGGTGTGCTGGAGAAGTACGGCGTCGAACTCATCGGCGCCAACGTCGAGGCCATCAACAAGGGCGAGGACCGCGACCTCTTCAAGGGAGTCGTCGAAGCCGTCAAGGCGAAGATCGGGTACGGCGAGTCCGCCCGCTCCGTCATCTGCCACACCATGGACGACGTCATCGCCGGCGTCGACACGCTCGGCGGGTACCCCGTCGTCGTCCGCCCCTCCTTCACCATGGGCGGCGCCGGCTCCGGCTTCGCCCACGACGAGGAGGAGCTGCGCCGGATCGCCGGACAGGGCCTCACCCTCTCGCCGACCACCGAGGTGCTCCTGGAGGAGTCCATCCTCGGCTGGAAGGAGTACGAGCTGGAGCTGATGCGCGACAAGAACGACAACGTCGTGGTCGTCTGCTCCATCGAGAACTTCGACCCGATGGGCGTCCACACCGGCGACTCCATCACGGTCGCCCCCGCGATGACGCTCACCGACCGCGAGTACCAGCGGCTGCGCGACATCGGCATCGCGATCATCCGCGAGGTCGGGGTGGACACCGGCGGCTGCAACATCCAGTTCGCGATCGACCCGGCCGACGGCCGGATCATCGTGATCGAGATGAACCCGCGCGTCTCGCGCTCCTCGGCGCTCGCCTCGAAGGCCACCGGCTTCCCGATCGCCAAGATCGCCGCCAAACTGGCCGTCGGCTACACGCTCGACGAGATCCCCAACGACATCACCGAGAAGACGCCGGCCTCCTTTGAGCCGACCCTCGACTACGTCGTGGTCAAGGCCCCGCGCTTCGCCTTCGAGAAGTTCCCGTCCGCCGACTCCACCCTCACCACCACGATGAAGTCGGTGGGCGAGGCCATGGCGATCGGCCGCAACTTCACCGAGGCCCTGCAGAAGGCACTGCGGTCCCTGGAGAAGAAGGGCTCGCAGTTCGCCTTCACCGGCGAGACCGGCGACAAGGCCGAGCTGCTCGCCGAGGCGGTCCGCCCCACCGACGGCCGCATCAACACCGTGATGCAGGCGATCCGTGCCGGCGCCACCCAGGAAGAGGTCTTCGACGCCACGAAGATCGACCCCTGGTTCGTCGACCAGCTCTTCCTGATCAAGGAGATCGCCGACGAGCTCGCCGGCGCCGACAAGCTCGTCCCCGAGCTGCTGGCCGAGGCCAAGCGGCACGGCTTCTCCGACGCCCAGATCGGCGAGATCCGGGGCCTGCGCGAGGACGTCGTGCGCGAGGTCCGGCACGCCCTGGGCATCCGCCCGGTCTACAAGACGGTCGACACGTGCGCCGCCGAGTTCGCCGCGAAGACGCCGTACTTCTACTCCAGCTACGACGAGGAGAACGAGGTCGCGTCCCGCACCAAGCCCGCGGTGATCATCCTCGGCTCCGGCCCGAACCGCATCGGCCAGGGCATCGAGTTCGACTACTCCTGCGTCCACGCCTCCTTCGCCCTGAGCGACGCCGGCTACGAGACCGTGATGGTCAACTGCAACCCGGAGACCGTCTCCACGGACTACGACACCTCCGACCGGCTGTACTTCGAGCCGCTCACGCTGGAGGACGTCCTGGAGATCGTGCACGCCGAGTCGCTCGCCGGACCGATCGCCGGAGTCATCGTCCAGCTCGGCGGCCAGACCCCCCTCGGCCTCGCGCAGGCGCTCAAGGACAACGGCGTGCCGATCGTGGGGACCTCCCCGGAGGCCATCCACGCCGCCGAGGACCGCGGCGCCTTCGGCCGGGTCCTCGCCGAGGCCGGCCTGCCGGCCCCGAAGCACGGCACCGCCACCACCTTCGCGGAGGCCAAGGCCATCGCCGACGAGATCGGCTACCCCGTCCTCGTACGCCCGTCGTACGTGCTCGGCGGCCGCGGCATGGAGATCGTCTACGACGAGACCCGTCTCTCCTCGTACATCTCCGAGTCCACCGAGATCAGCCCCACCCGGCCGGTCCTGGTCGACCGCTTCCTCGACGACGCGATCGAGATCGACGTCGACGCGCTCTACGACGGCACCGAGCTCTACCTCGGCGGCGTCATGGAACACATCGAGGAGGCCGGCATCCACTCCGGCGACTCCGCCTGCGCGCTGCCCCCGATCACCCTCGGCGGCTACGACATCAAGCGGCTGCGGGCCTCCACCGAGGGCATCGCCAAGGGCGTCGGCGTACGCGGACTGATCAACATCCAGTTCGCCCTCTCCGGCGACATCCTCTACGTCCTCGAAGCCAATCCGCGCGCCTCGCGGACCGTCCCCTTCACCTCCAAGGCGACCGCGGTCCCGCTCGCGAAGGCCGCCGCCCGTATCTCGCTGGGTGCGACCGTCGCGGAACTGCGAGCCGAGGGGCTGCTGCCGAAGCACGGTGACGGCGGCACCCTGCCGCTGGACGCGCCGATCTCCGTCAAGGAGGCGGTCATGCCGTGGTCGCGCTTCCGCGACATCCACGGCCGCGGCGTCGACACGGTCCTCGGCCCGGAGATGCGCTCCACCGGCGAAGTCATGGGCATCGACTCGGCCTTCGGCACGGCGTACGCGAAGTCCCAGGCGGGTGCCTACGGCCCGCTGCCCACCAAGGGCCGCGCCTTCATCTCCGTCGCCAACCGCGACAAGCGCTCGATGATCTTCCCGGCGCGTGAGCTCGTCGCGCACGGGTTCGAGCTGATGGCCACCTCGGGCACCGCCGAGGTCCTCAAGCGCAACGGCATCAACGCCACCGTCGTGCGCAAGCAGTCGGAGGGCGAGGGCCCGAACGGCGAGAAGACCATCGTCCAGCTGATCCACGACGGCGAGGTCGACCTCATCGTCAACACCCCGTACGGAACGGGCGGCCGGCTCGACGGTTACGAGATCCGCACCGCGGCCGTCGCCCGGTCCGTGCCGTGCCTCACCACGGTCCAGGCGCTCGCCGCAGCCGTCCAGGGCATCGACGCGCTCAACCACGGTGGCGTCGGCGTACGTTCCCTCCAGGAACACGCGGAACATCTGACCGCGGCCCGCGACTAGAAGCCAGCAGGGGGACACCGGAAACGGTGTCCCCCTCTTCATGAGGACACCGTGATGTACAAACTCTTCTTCCAGCTGGTCTTCAAGCGGATGGACCCCGAGCAGGCCCATCACCTGGCCTTCCGCTGGATCCGCCTCGCCGCCCGCACACCCGTGCTGCGCACCTTCGTGGCCGCCGTGCTCGCGCCCCGTCACGAGGAACTGCGCACCGAGGCGCTCGGCCTGCGGATGCACGGCCCCTTCGGGCTCGCGGCCGGCTTCGACAAGAACGCCGTCGCGATCGACGGCATGTCGATGCTCGGCTTCGACCACATCGAGATCGGCACGGTCACCGGTGAGCCGCAGCCCGGCAACCCGAAGAAGCGGCTGTTCCGCCTCGTCGCCGACCGGGCACTGATCAACCGCATGGGCTTCAACAACGAGGGGTCCGCGGCCGTGGCCGAGCGCCTCGCCGCCCGCACCCCCGTCTTCCGCACGGCCGTCGGCGTCAACATCGGCAAGACCAAGGCCGTCCCCGAGGACGAAGCCGTGGGCGACTACGTGAAGTCCACCGAGCGGCTCGCCGGCCACGCCGACTACCTCGTCGTGAACGTCTCCTCGCCCAACACGCCCGGACTGCGCAACCTCCAGGCCACCGAGGCGCTCCGCCCGCTGCTCACCGCGGTGCGCGAGGCGGCCGACCGCACCGTCACCGGCCGGCGCGTCCCGCTGCTCGTCAAGATCGCCCCGGACCTCGCGGACGAGGACGTCGACGCGGTCGCCGACCTGGCCGTCGAGCTCGGCCTGGACGGCATCATCGCCACCAACACCACGATCGCCCGCGACAGCCTCGGCCTGAAGTCCGCGGGGTCGCTGACCGCGGAGACCGGCGGACTCTCCGGAGCACCCCTCAAGGAGCGCTCCCTGGAGGTCCTGAGCCGCCTGTACGCCCGCGTGGGGACCCGGATCACCCTGGTGGGCGTCGGGGGCATCGAGAACGCCGAGGACGCCTGGCGGCGCATCCTGGCCGGCGCCACGCTCGTCCAGGGGTACAGCGCCTTCATCTACGAGGGCCCTTTCTACTCCCGCGCGATCCACAAGGGCCTGGCCGCCCGTCTGGCCGCATCTCCGTACGCCACCCTCGCCGAAGCCGTCGGCGCCGAGACCCGGAAGGTCACGCGGTGATCCCTGAACCCTTCGGCGCGCGCCTGCGCCACGCCATGGACACCCGCGGGCCGCTCTGTGTCGGCATCGACCCGCACGCCTCCCTGCTCACCTCCTGGGGCCTGAACGACGACATCGCGGGCCTGGAGCGCTTCACGCGCACGGTGGTCGAGGCGCTGGCCGACCGGGTCGCAGTCCTCAAACCGCAGTCCGCGTTCTTCGAGCGCTTCGGGTCGCGCGGCGTCGCCGTGCTGGAGAAGGCCGTCGAAGAGGCCCGGGCGGCGGGAGCCCTCGTGCTCATGGACGCCAAGCGCGGCGACATCGGCTCCACGATGGGCGCCTACGCGGCGACCTACCTCGACAAGGACTCGCCGCTCTTCTCCGACGCGGTCACCGTCTCGCCCTACCTCGGCTTCGGCTCGCTGCGCCCGGCGCTCGACGCGGCCGAGGCCTCCGGCTCGGGTGTCTTCGTGCTCGCCCTCACCTCCAACCCGGAGGGCGCCGAGGTCCAGCGCGCCACCGCGGCGGACGGGCGCTCGCTGGCCCAGCTGATGCTGGACCACATGGCGGCCGAGAACGCGGGTGCGACGCCCCTCGGGTCCGTCGGCGCGGTGGTCGGTGCCACGCTCGGGGACGCCGGCGCCGATCTGTCGATCAACGGCCCGCTGCTCGCTCCCGGCATCGGCGCCCAGGGCGCCACCCCCGCAGATCTGCCCCGCGTCTTCGGCGCCGCGGTGGGCAACGTGGTGCCGAGTGTGAGCCGGGGCGTGCTGCGTCACGGTCCGGACGCGTCAGGGCTGCGCGAAGCCGCCGGACGGTTCGCGGACGAGGTCCGTACGGCCGTCTCGGAGAGCTGACGATGCCACGTGGCAGCCTGTTGACGGAATCCTGAGCAAAATTCTTGGCGATTATGGCAGAAATGTCCGGGTCGGTGGAGGCTGACCAGGACTTTTCGTCTGTTCTCGCTGACTCAGGCGGCCTTGGCCGCTAGTCTCCGTCGAGGGCCAACGAGCACAGGTTGTTCGTTGCTCACCAGGTGTGGAGCCACCAGGTTCCGCACCGGTCCGTATCCGACAGATCGACATCCGAGGTGACGTAGGCGTGGCTCTTCCGCCCCTTACCCCTGAACAGCGCGCAGCCGCGCTCGAAAAGGCCGCCGCGGCTCGCCGGGAGCGGGCCGAGGTCAAGAATCGACTCAAGCACTCCGGCGCCTCGCTCCATGAGGTCATCAAGCAGGGCCGGGAGAACGACGTCATCGGTAAGATGAAGGTCTCCGCCCTCCTTGAGTCCCTGCCGGGCGTGGGCAAGGTCCGCGCCAAGCAGATCATGGAGAGGCTCGGCATTTCCGAGAGCCGCCGGGTCCGGGGTCTTGGCTCCAACCAGATCGCATCCCTGGAGCGTGAGTTCGGCGGCAGCGCCGCCTGACGTTCTCAGGCACTCCTGAGAACCTGGATAATCGCCCCATGGCTGCAACATCCCGGGGGACGTCCCCCGTACCCCCGGACGCACGTCCGCGGCTGACCGTGCTCTCCGGCCCCTCAGGGGTCGGCAAGAGCACGGTCGTCGCTCATATGCGCACAGTTCACCCCGAGGTATGGCTCTCGGTGTCCGCCACGACCCGTAAGCCCCGCCCCGGCGAGCGTGACGGTGTCCACTACTTCTTCGTCGAGGACGAGGAGTTCGACAAGCTGGTCGCCAACGGCGAGCTGCTGGAGTGGGCCGAATTCGCGGGCAACCGCTACGGCACGCCCCGCCGGGCCGTGCTCGACCGCCTGGAGGCGGGGGAGCCGGTCCTGCTGGAGATCGACCTGCAGGGCGCCCGGCTCGTCCGCCAGTCGATGCCGGAGGCGCAGCTCGTCTTCCTCGCGCCGCCCAGCTGGGACGAACTGGTCCGCCGGCTCACCGGCCGGGGGACGGAGACGCCCGACGTGATCGAGCGCCGTCTCGCGGCGGCGAAGGCCGAGCTGGCCGCCGAGGCCGAGTTCGACACGACCCTCGTCAACACCTCCGTCGAGGACGTGGCACGCGAGCTGCTAACGTTGATGCTGCAGGCTTCCGGCCTCCGCGGGACCGGCGACTGACCTCACCGGTCCACACCATCACCGCGGACGCAGAGCATCACCACTGCGGAACCAGCATGATCAAAGATCTCTTTGATCTCTATCCCCTTCGGAAGGCAGAGAGTGTCCTCTTCCATCACCACGCCCGAGGGCATCATCAACCCCCCGATTGATGAGCTCCTCGAGGCCACCGACTCGAAGTACAGCCTTGTGATCTACGCCGCCAAGCGCGCGCGCCAGATCAACGCGTACTACTCGCAGCTCGGTGAAGGCCTCCTCGAGTACGTCGGTCCCCTCGTCGACACGCACGTGCACGAGAAGCCGCTCTCGATCGCGCTCCGCGAGATCAACGCGGGTCTGCTGACCTCCGAGGCCATCGAGGGCCCCGCGCAGTAAGCAGGCGGTACGCGGGAAACGCACCTTCACCACAGGCCCGGCGGACGGTATCCGCCGGGCCTGTGGTGTGTCCGGCCCCGGACCCGGCGGAGCGCGTCCGCGACGGTGAGGCAGCATGGAGTGCGTATGTCATGAGGCCGCACGGGCCGCGTGCGCAGTGACACGAGTGCGGGGAGACGCAGTGGACAAGCCGAAGGTCGTCCTGGGGGTCAGCGGCGGCATCGCCGCGTACAAGGCGTGCGAACTGCTGCGCCGGCTGACCGAGTCCGGCCACGACGTACGGGTCGTCCCGACCGACGCGTCGCTGAACTTCGTCGGTGCGGCCACCTGGTCCGCCCTCTCCGGCAATCCCGTGTCGACCGAGGTCTGGGAGAGCGTGCACGAGGTGCCGCACGTCCGGATCGGCCAGGGGGCCGATCTCGTCGTGGTCGCCCCCGCCACCGCCGACATGCTCGCCAAGGCCGCCCACGGGCTGGCCGACGACCTCCTCACCAACACCTTGCTCACCGCGCGCTGCCCGGTCGTCTTCGCGCCCGCGATGCACACCGAGATGTGGGAGCACCCCGCCACCCAGGAGAACGTGGCCACCCTGCGCCGTCGCGGCGCCGTCGTCGTCGAGCCCGCCGTCGGCAGGCTCACCGGTGTCGACACGGGCAAGGGCCGGCTGCCCGACCCGGGGGAGATCTTCGAGGTCTGCCGACGCGTCCTGACCCGCGGTCCGGGCGCCCCCGACCTCACGGGCCGGCATGTGGTGATCAGCGCGGGCGGCACCCGTGAACCGCTCGACCCGGTGCGCTACCTGGGCAACCGGTCCTCGGGCAAGCAGGGCTACGCCCTGGCCCGCACCGCCGTCGCGCGCGGCGCCCGGGTGACGCTGATCGAGGCGAACACGGGGCTCCCCGACCCGGCGGGCGCCGATGTCGTACGTGCCGGGACCGCCGTGCAGCTGCGCGAGGCCGTGCTGGAGGCGGCGGCCGACGCCGATGTCGTCGTGATGGCCGCGGCGGTGGCCGATTTCCGGCCTGCCGCCTACGCGACGGGGAAGATCAAGAAGAGGGACGGCCAGGAGCCCGCCCCCGTCGCGCTCGTCCGTAATCCCGACATCCTGGCCGAGGTCGCCGGGAACCGGGCCCTGCCCGGGCAGATCGTCGTCGGATTCGCCGCCGAGACCGACGACGTCCTGGTCAACGGCCGCGAGAAGCTCCGTCGCAAGGGCTGTGATCTTCTCGTCGTGAACGAGGTGGGGGAGCGCAAGACCTTCGGGTCCGAGGAGAACGAGGCGGTCGTGCTCGCGGCCGACGGCGGCGAGACCGCCGTGCCCCACGGGCCGAAGGAGGCACTCGCCGACACGGTGTGGGACCTGGTGGTGGCGCGTTTCCGTCAAATTGCGTAGGCGCCGTCCGGGCGGGAAGAAATCCACCGCCACAGGTCGTGTCTCGCGCCTCGGAGGAGGATTGTCATACTGCCGTCAACCGTGCCGCAGGTCACAGACCTCCCAAGGGGCGAGACGCGTGACCCATTAACCGGAAGCGACCGATAAACTGTCGACGGAATGTGCCGGGCGCAGCTCCCGGAGTTCCATCAATGATCAGCCAGCAGCCGCTGCAACCCCAGGGAGCGATGTGTCCCGCCGTCTCTTCACCTCGGAGTCCGTTACCGAGGGCCACCCCGACAAGATCGCTGACCAGATCAGCGACACGATTCTCGACGCGCTCCTGCGGGAGGACCCCTCCTCACGCGTAGCCGTCGAGACCTTGATCACCACTGGTCTGGTGCATGTCGCGGGTGAGGTCACGACCAAGGCCTACGCCGACATCCCCAACCTTGTGCGCAACAAGGTTCTGGAGATCGGCTACGACTCCTCCAAGAAGGGCTTCGACGGAGCCTCCTGCGGCGTTTCGGTGTCCATCGGGGCGCAGTCCCCGGACATCGCCCAGGGTGTCGACACCGCGTACGAGAAGCGTGTCGAAGGCGACGAGGACGAGCTCGACAAGCAGGGCGCGGGCGACCAGGGGCTGATGTTCGGCTACGCCTGCGACGAGACGCCCGAGCTGATGCCGCTGCCGATCCACCTGGCGCACCGGCTCTCGCGCCGACTGTCCGAGGTCCGCAAGAACGGGACCATCCCGTACCTGCGCCCGGACGGCAAGACCCAGGTCACCATCGAGTACGACGGCGACAAGGCCGTCCGCCTCGACACGGTCGTCGTCTCCTCGCAGCACGCCTCCGACATCGACCTGGACTCGCTGCTCGCGCCCGACATCCGTGAGTTCGTCGTCGAGCACGTCCTGTCCCAGCTCATCGAGGACGGCATCAAGCTGGACACCGAGGGCTACCGCCTGCTGGTGAACCCGACCGGCCGTTTCGAGATCGGCGGCCCGATGGGCGACGCCGGTCTGACCGGCCGCAAGATCATCATCGACACGTACGGCGGCATGGCCCGCCACGGCGGCGGCGCCTTCTCCGGCAAGGACCCGTCCAAGGTCGACCGCTCGGCCGCCTACGCCATGCGCTGGGTCGCCAAGAACGTCGTCGCGGCCGGCCTCGCGGCCCGCTGCGAGGTCCAGGTCGCCTACGCGATCGGCAAGGCCGAGCCGGTGGGCCTGTTCGTCGAGACCTTCGGCACCGCCGCGGTGGACACGGAGAAGATCGAGCACGCCATCGGTGAGGTCTTCGACCTCCGCCCGGCCGCGATCATCCGTGACCTCGACCTGCTCCGCCCGATCTACGCCCAGACCGCGGCCTACGGCCACTTCGGCCGTGAGCTCCCCGACTTCACCTGGGAGCGCACCGACCGCGTGGACGCGCTGCGCGAGGCGGCGGGTCTCTAGGGATCGTTCTCCACGCAGGGGCCCGGACACCGCACGAGGTGTCCGGGCCCCTCCGCGTGCGGTGCTCCCGACCGCTCGGGGCATGTCAGTGGGGTCTGGTAGGAATGTGGCTGTGAGCAGCGACGACGAGCCATCCGACGAGCCCGGTTCCGGGGCACCGGAGCAGCTTGCGCTCATCCGTGAGACGGTGCGCAGGGCCGAGGTGCCGCGTGCCAAGCCGCGGACCTGGCGGGGCGCCGCGCTCGCCGAGGATCTCCCCGTCGCCCGCGTCCTGGTGAACAAGGGCGCGCTCCACCTCGATCAGTACTTCGACTACGCCGTCCCCGAGGAGCTCGACGCGGACGCGCGTCCGGGCGTCCGCGTCCGGGTGCGGTTCGGGGCCGGAGGGCGCCAGGTGCGTGGCGGGAGGCGCGAGGGCGGAGGGCTGATCGACGGCTTCCTGATCGAGCGGCGGGCCTCGTCGGACTACCAGGGAGCCCTGGCGGCCCTCGCCTACGTCGTCTCACCGGAGCCGGTGCTCGGGCCGGAGCTGCTGGAGCTCTCGCGGGCTGTCGCCGACCGTTACGCCGGCAGCCTCGCGGACGTGCTGCAGCTCGCCGTGCCGCCCAGGAACGGCCGCGCCGAGTCCAAGCCGTCGCCCGCCCCCCTGCCGCCGCCCGCCGTCCCGGCACCCGGGACCTGGGAGCGGTATCCCCAGGGCCCCGGCTTCCTGCGGGCACTGGCCGAGGGCGGGGCGCCCCGGGCGGTGTGGACCGCGCTGCCCGGACCGCACTGGCCGGAGGAGATCGCCCGGGCCATGGCCGCGACCCTGGCCTCGGGCCGGGGCGCGCTCGTCGTCGTACCGGACGGACGGAGCGCCGGCCGCGTCGACGCGGCCCTCACCGCGGTGCTGGGGGAGGGGCGCCACGCCCTGCTGACCGCCGACTCCGGGCCGGAGAAGCGCTACCGGCAGTGGCTCGCGGTCCGGCGCGGCTCCGTGCGCGCGGTGGTCGGGACCAGGGCCGCGATGTTCGCCCCGGTCGCCGACCTGGGCCTGGTGGCCCTCTGGGACGACGGGGACTCCAGCCACAGCGACGACAACGCCCCCTTCCCGCACGTCAGGGAGGTGCTGGAGCTACGGGCGGCGCACGGTCGCTGCGCCTTCCTGCTGGGCGGGACGAACTGCACGGTGGAGGCGGCCCAGCTGGTCGAGAGCGGCTGGGCCCTGCCCCTGCGCGCGGACCGGGACCAGCTGCGGATCGCGGCCCCCCTCGTGCGCACCGTCGGTGACGGGGAGCTCGCGCGGGACGGCGCGGCCCGCTCGGCCCGGCTGCCCAGCCTGGCCTGGCAGACCGTACGGGACGGTCTGCGCAGCGGCCCCGTCCTCGTCCAGGTGCCGCGCCGGGGTTACGCACCCAGGCTGGCCTGCGAGCGCTGCCGGGAACCCGCGCGGTGCCGGCACTGCGCGGGGCCGCTGCAGGCCCCCGACCAGCGGGGGCTCGACTGCGCCTGGTGCGGGCGGGCCGAGACGGCCTGGAGCTGCGCCGCCTGCGGTGGCATCCGGCTGCGGGCGCAGATCGTGGGTGCCCGCCGGACCGCCGAGGAGCTGGGTCGCGCGTTCCCCGCCGTCCCCGTGCGGACGTCCGGACGGGACCACGTGCTGGACTCCGTGCCCGACCAGCCCGCCCTCGTGGTCAGCACCCCCGGCGCGGAGCCGGTGGCCGAAGGCGGGTACGCGGCGGCCCTGCTGCTGGACGGCTGGGCGATGGTGGGCCGGCCCGACCTGAGGGCGGGCGAGGAGGCGCTGCGGCGCTGGACGGCCGCCGCCGCGCTGGTGCGCGGGCAGCCCGAGGGCGGCACGGTGGTGATCGTGGCCGAGCCGACCCTGCGGCCGGTGCAGGCCCTGGTCCGCTGGGACCCCGTCGGCCATGCACGCCGCGAGCTCGCGGAACGCGCCGAACTCGGCTTCCCGCCGGTGTCCCGGATGGCGTCGGTGACCGGACCGCCGGAAGCGGTGGCGGCCTACCTCGCCGGCGCCGACCTGCCGCCCGAGGCGGAGGTGCTCGGCCCGGTCCCGGTGCCCGGGGCGACACCCGGCAGGCCCCGCAGACAGGGGGACGCCCCGGCAGGCGAGACCTGGGAGCGGGCCCTGGTCAGGGTCCCGCCGGGGCGGGGAGCGGCCCTGGCCGCCGCCCTGAAGGCGGCGCAGGCGGCACGCACGGCGAGGGGCACCGGGGATCCCGTACGGATCAGGATCGATCCGCCGGACATCGGCTGACGCGGCGGGCCGGGGCGGCCCGACGGACCGCCCCGGCCCCTGGACCCGGTGTCAGCCGTTGCGCGGGCCCGGGAACGCACCGGGGCGGTCCGACGGCTGGGGCGGCATGGAGCGGGCCGCCGGTACGACCGGCAGCGCGGGGGAGGGGCCCGGCGCCACGGGCACCGCACGGTTCGCGCTCTCGGGAGCGGGCTCCACCGGCCCGGGCTGCGGGGCGGTGCGGCGCGCGCCGTAACGGCGGTGCACCGCCTGCTTGGTGACCCCGAGTGCGGAGCCCACCGCGTCCCACGAGAAGCCCAGCGATCGGTCGAAGTCCACCGCCGCGGTGACCAGCGTCTCGACACTGTCCCGCAGTTCCTGCGCGAGCCGGACGGTCGGGGCCGGTGCCCTGCCGTAGACGACGAAGCCCGCGGACGGGCCGGAGCGGCGCGGACGGTAGACGTTGCCCAGCTGCGCAGTGAGGGTGCGCAGCGCGTCCACCTGCCGCCGGACCCGCTCGATGTCCCGCACCAACAGGTGCAGACTGGCACGCGCTTGGGCGTCGTGGGTTGCGTGGTCGGCCATGAACAAGCCTCTCGAACCGGCGTTGAAAGGGATCGGACCGCGCGTCGGCGGTCCACTTCGGTCAATCTCCCTTGACCAACGCGTCACCCGCCCATGTGGTCACGCAACAGGGGCGTATGGGAAACCTCGTGGGGCGCACGGGCTCGCGTACGCCCCCCGGGCACCGGGCCACGGCGGGACCGGGAGGCACCGCCTAGACTGGTGTGCTGCTCGCCACGTACGTTCCGCCCGAGAGGCAGTCCGCCACCCATGAAGCTCGTCTTCGCAGGCACCCCCGAGGTAGCCGTTCCCGCCCTGGACGCCCTGATCGCCTCCGACCGCCACGAGGTGGCCGCAGTGGTGACCCGCCCCGACGCACCCGCCGGCCGAGGACGGCGGCTGATCGCCAGCCCCGTGGCCGAGCGCGCCGAGGAGGCGGGCATCGAGGTGCTCAAGCCCGCCAGGCCGCGTGACGAGGACTTCCTGGCCCGGCTGCGGGAGATCGCCCCGGACTGCTGCCCCGTCGTCGCGTACGGCGCCCTGCTGCCCAGGACCGCGCTCGCCGTACCCGCCCGGGGCTGGGTCAACCTGCACTTCTCGCTGCTCCCCGCCTGGCGCGGCGCCGCACCCGTGCAGCACGCGGTGATGGCCGGGGACGAGGTCACCGGCGCGTCGACGTTCCTGATCGAGGAGGGGCTGGACTCGGGACCGGTGTACGGCGTCCTCACCGAGGAGGTGCGGCCCACCGACACCAGCGGCGATCTGCTCACACGGCTCGCCTTCGCGGGCGCCGGGCTGCTCGCGGCGACCATGGACGGCATCGAGGACGGCACCCTGCACGCCGTCCCGCAGCCGGCCGAGGGAGTCACCCTCGCACCCAAGCTCGGCGTCGAGGACGCCCAGGTGCGCTGGTCGGAGCCCGCGCTCCGGGTCGACCGGGTGGTGCGCGGCTGCACCCCCGCGCCGGGGGCGTGGACCCTCTTCCGCGGCGAGCGCCTCAAGCTGGTCCAGGCCGTGCCCGTCCTGGACCGGACGGACCTGGCCCCGGGCGAGCTGTCCGCGGGCAAGAACAACGTGTACGTCGGCACCGGCTCGCACGCCGTCGAGCTCCTCTGGGTCCAGCCGCAGGGCAAGAAGCCCATGAGGGCCGCCGACTGGGCACGGGGCGTGCGCATCGCCCACGGGGAGCTGCTGGGGCTCTGAGACCGGGGAGGGGACGTCCGGCTCCGGCGACGTACGCTGGACGGGTTCGCCCCCTCACCATCAGCGGAGCACCTTTCACGTGAACGACCAGCAGCGTCGCCGTCCCGCCAAGCCGCATCGCCGTCCCCGGAAGGACCCGGTCCGCTTCCTCGCCTTCGAGGCGCTCCGGGCCGTCGACGAGCGCGACGCCTACGCCAACCTCGTCCTCCCGCCGCTGCTGAAGAAGGCTCGGGCCAAGGGGGACTTCGAGGGCAGGGACGCGGCGCTGGCCACCGAGCTGGTCTACGGGACCCTGCGCCGGCAGGGCACGTACGACGCGATCGTCGCGGCCTGCATCGACCGGCCGCTGCGCGAGGTCGACCCGCCGGTGCTCGACGTGCTCAACATGGGCGTCCACCAACTGCTCGGCACCCGCATCCCCACCCACGCCGCCGTCTCCGCCAGCGTGGAGTTGGCGCGGGTGGTGCTCGGCGAGGGACGCGCCAAATTCGTCAACGCGGTGCTGCGCAAGGTCACCGCGCACGACCTCGACGGCTGGCTGGAGCGCGTCGCGCCCTCGTACGAGGAGGACGCCGAGGAGCACCTCTCCGTCGTCCACTCGCACCCCCGCTGGATCGTCTCCGCCCTCTGGGACGCCCTCGGCGGCGGCCGTGCCGGGATCGAGGACCTGCTGGAGGCGGACAACGAACGGCCCGAGGTGACACTGGTCGCGCGCCCCGGCCGCTCCACCACCGACGAGCTGCTGGACGCCCTCGGCGAGGAGAGCGGCCTCCCGGGCCGCTGGTCGCCGTACGCCGTGCGGATGGCCGAGGGCGGCGAGCCCGGCGCGCTGGCCGCCGTGCGGGACGGCAGCGCCGGTGTGCAGGACGAGGGCAGCCAGCTGGTCGCCGCGGCCCTGGCCGACGCGCCGGTGGAGGGCGGTGACACCCGGTGGCTGGACGGCTGCGCGGGTCCGGGCGGCAAGGCCGCACTGCTGGCCGCACTCGCCGCCCGCCGCGGCGCCACCCTGCTCGCCGCCGAGAAGCAGCCGCACCGCGCCCGGCTCGTCGAGCGTGCGCTGGCCGGCAACCCCGGGCCGTACCAGGTGATCACCGCCGACGGGACACGGCCGCCATGGCGGCCCGGCTCGTTCGACCGGGTCCTCATGGACGTCCCCTGCTCCGGGCTCGGCGCGCTCCGCCGGCGCCCGGAGTCCCGCTGGCGGCGCCGCGCGGACGACCTGGAGAGCTTCGCCCCCCTGCAGCGCGGTCTGCTGCGCGAGGCGTTGACGGCCGTACGCGTCGGCGGGGTCGTCGGATACGCGACCTGCTCGCCGCACCTCGCGGAGACCAGGGTCGTCGTCGAGGACGTACTCAAGGGGCGTGGCGGTGAACCGTTCGAGGCGGAGTGGGTCGATGCCCGTCCGCTGCTGCCCGGTGTGCCCGCGCTGGGAGACGGGCCCGACGTCCAGCTGTGGCCGCACCTGCACGGCACGGACGCCATGTACCTCGCCCTGCTGCGCCGCACGGGCTGACCCGCGGCGCAGCGGCTCCCGGGCGGGCACGGACCGTCAGCGCGGGCGGTCGCCCGCGACGGCGACACGCTCGGCCACCCTGCGGTGCGGGGCGTAGTCGTTCACCGCGTAGTGCTGCGTCGCCCTGTTGTCCCAGAAGGCGACGTCACCCGCACGCCAGCTGAACCGCACCTGGTACTCGGGCACGTGGGCCTGCTGGAACAGCAGGCGCAGCATGCGGTCGCTCTCCTCCCGGTCCCAGCCCACGATCCGGGTGGTGAACGAGGTGTTGACGAAGAGCATCCGGCGTCCGGTGGCGGGATGCGTCCGCACCACCGGGTGCTCGACCGGCGGGAAGCGGTCCTGGAAGGGGAGCAGGCGTTCCTCGGGGGTGAACCGCGCGAAACCCGGCACGAAGTCGTGCTCCGCGCGCGCTCCCTCCAGACGCGCCTTCACCTCCGGCGGAAGGTTGTCGTACGCGGCGGCCATGTCGGCCCACATCGTGTCGCCGCCGTACGGCGGCACCTCGCGCAGGTGGAGGACCGCACCGAGGGCGGGCCGCTCGCGGAACGTCACATCGGTGTGCCAGACGTTCTCGAAGCCGGGTGCGGTCGAGCGGTCGAAGCGTGCCACCCGCGGATCGTCCCCGGTGGCCAGCAGGGGATTGGTCTCCAGCTCGCCCCAGTTGCGGGCGAAGGCACGCTGCTCGGCCGAGCTCGGGTGCTGTGCCCGGAAGAAGAGCACCTTCCACTCCAGCAGCGCCCGGTCGAGCTCCGCGCGCACGGCGGGTGTGATCGGACGGGTCAGGTCGACGCCGCTGATCTCGGCCCCGATGACCGCACCGAGCGGCATGACGTCGAACAGTGCGTAAGGGCGGTCGGGCTGCCCCGGTGCCAGCCTGCGCAGCTCGCGGGGGCCTTCGTACAGCCCGTCCGGGGGCAGCCGGAAGGCTCGCAGCGCGGGGCCGGAACCGATGGACGCGGTGAGGGACATGGGACTCCTGTCTGCGTGGGGCGTGCGGAGGCCGCTCGTAGGGGTGGGGCGGCCTCCGTCGGTTCAGCGGGCCGCGTCGCGTACGGCCGAGCCGATCTCGGCGCGCAGCGCGGCGTACTCGGGCAGCCCCCTGAGCCCGTCCGGGTCGTCATGTCCGTTACGGGGCAGGGGGATCGGGACATCCAGAGCGACCGTGCCCGGCCCCGCGCCGAGAACGACCGCGCGGGTGCCGAGGAAGACGGCCTCGTCCACGCTGTGTGTGACGAAGACCGAGGTGATCCCCGTCAGGGAGCTGACCGTGCGCAGATCCTCCTGGAGCCGTTCACGGGTGAGAGCGTCCAGGGCGGCGAACGGCTCGTCGAGCAGCAGCAGATCCTTGCCGCCGGCCAAGGCCCGGGCGATGGCCACGCGCTGCTGCTGGCCCCCCGAGATCTGCCAGGTCCTGCGCCGTGCGGTTCCGGCCAGCCCGACCCGCTCCAGCAATTCCTCGACGCGCGCGGGGCGTTCGGTCCGGGGGACTCCCGCGTAGCGCAGTGCCAGAGCGATGTTCTCCCCGACCGTGTGCCAGGGGAAGAGCCGTGGCTGCTGGAAGACGACCCCCGCCTGGCGCCCCGGTACCGGCGTCCCGCCGTGCACGGCGACCTCGCCGGAGGTGGCGTGCTCGAAGCCGGCGATCAGCCGCAGCAGGGTGCTCTTCCCGCTCCCGGACGGGCCCACGAGCACCAGGAACTCGCCGGCGGGGATGTCGAGCGACAACGGACCGAGGGCCGTCACGGCGTCCGCTCCGCGACCGTAGCGGTGCGTCACCTCGCGTACGGACACGGCGGGCGTGTCCGCCGCCGTGGCGGCTCCCCGGGCGCCGTCCCCGGCAGTGGTTCGGAGGTCATCCGGAGACGGCATCGCTCAGTCCTTCCACGTACACGGCCTTCTCCAGCTCCGAGAGTTCCGGAGCGGCCGGGATCTGCTTCTGTCCGGCCAGGAACTCAGCGGCGCTCCGCAGGTTCTTCGCCAGGCCGCCGACCCGGCCGGGGCGGCCGAGCCATGTGTCGTCGGCCTGTTCGGCCGGCGTGAGGAAGATGCCCTGCTTCAGCTGGGCGGCGGCGTCCTGGGGGCTGGTCCCGAGCTGCTTGCCGACGGCCTCGGCGGCGGCCGAGGGGTCGTCATGGATCAGGTCCAGGGCCTGTGCCTGGGCCTTGCGCCAGGCGGTGATGACCTCGGGCTGCTCCTCGATGAAGGCCGTGGACGCCACCCCCAGGTCGAGTGTGGGATTCCCGGACGCGGCCAGTTCGCGGCTGGAGACCAGGGTCGTGCCGGTCTTCCCGAGTTCGTCGAGCGTGGGCAGCCAGACGTAGGCCGCGTCGATGTCCCCGCGCGACCAGGCCGCGACGATGTCCTGCGGTTCGAGGTCGAGCAGATCGACCTCCGACGCGTCCACGCCGGCCCGGTCGAGCGCTGCGAGCAGGCTGTAGTGCGAGGTGGAACTGAAGGGTGTGGCGACCTTGCGGCCCACGAGGTCCTTGACGTCCTTGACCCCGGAGCCGTCACGGGCCACCAGCGCCTCGTTGTCACCGGCGACGTCCAGCACCCAGGTGACCTTGTAGGGGATGTTCAGGGGGTCCGACAGGCCGCGCGCCACCGGGCTGGAGCCGATCGCGGCCAGATCGACCGAACCCGCGACGAAGGCGGTGTTGATGGTCGCGCCGGAGTCGAATTTGATCCACTTGATCGTGTGGTCGGGCAGCGCCTTCTCCAGCAGACCCTTCTCCTTCACGATCAAGTCGCCGCTGGGGAAGGCCTGGTAGCCGATGCGGATCGTCCTGCCACCGCCGTGGTCGTCACCGGCCCCGCCACCGCCGGCACCGCAGGCGGTGACGACGACGAGTGCCCCCAGAGCCGCGACGAGCAGGGAGGTGCGGCGCAGACCGCGTGTTCCGGGCATGAGTTGGTCCTTCGTTCGTCGTTCGTCGAATCAGAGGGGAGGGAGCGGTGCGGGAAGGAGGCCGGACGGTGTGTACGGGACCCCGGGAGGGTCACGACAGCCGGCGCCAGGGCGCGAGCCGGTTCTCGGCGCCTCGCAGCAGGGCGTCGATCAGCAGGCCGGAGACGCCGATCGCGAGGAGGCCGAGGACGACCACGTCGGACTGGTTGTAGCGCTGGGCGTCGCGGATCATGCCGCCGATACCGGGCAGCCCGTTGACGGTTTCGGCGGCCACCACCGAGGAGTAGGCGATCCCGAAGGCCAGCCGTACGCCGACCAGGATCTCCGGCAGTGCGGACGGCAGGACGACGGAGGTCACCACCTGCGAGCGACGTGCCCCGATGGCCTGGGCGGCTTCCACCAGCGAGGCGGGCGCGGAGGCGACGGCGGACGCGGTGGCCACGGCCACGGGCGGCATGGCGGCGATCGCCAGCAGCCACAGCTTGGGCGCCTCGTCGATGCCGAACCAGATGATCAGCAGACTGAAGTAGGCGAGCGGCGGCAGGGTGCGGAGGAAGGCCACCGCCGGTTCGAACACCACCCGCACCCACGGCAGCGTGCCCATCAGCACCCCGGCCACCAGCCCGGCCAGGACACCGGCACCCGCACCGATCACGATCCGGCGCAGGCTGATGCCCAGATGCTCGATCAGGGTGTGGCCCTGGTAGCCGCGCACCCCGCCATGGGTGCCGGACGTCTCGACGAGCGCATCCCAGACGGCAGACGGCGGGGGGACCAGCAACGGCGGCCACAGCCGCAGGGCCGTGACGAGCTGCCAGAGGGCGAGCAGCACGACCAGCGCGAGCAGCCGCAGCCCCACCCGGCGCAGTCGCGCGGTCCTCTCCGGTGAGCGGCGGCGGGGAGAGGGGAAGGGGGGAGCCGGCGCACCGGAGGACGCCGGGCGGGGCGGCTGCTTCTCCGTGGTGGTGGACGTGGTCATGACGGACTCCGTCGAGACGTGCCGAGGACACCGGTCCGCCGGGTGGGCGGACAGGGCCGGGCAGAGGGGCGTCACCCGGCGGACGACGGCGCCCGCGGGGAACAAGGGGGAGGGGCCCCCGCGGAACGAGTGCGGCCGTGCGCCGCACTCGGACGGGAAGTGTCCGGTCCGTCGCGCGGGCCGGGCTCTGCGGGGAGGGGCCGCCGGCTCACCCGAGGGGCGGCCGGACAGCGGGCGGACGATGCCGCACAGTTCTGGAAGCGCTCAGCGCTGCCGGTCCAGGCTCAACAGGAGCAGCTGGTCACACGGCAGAGATCGATGCTGAGGCGCGCCGTCAGGAACTGGTCGCTGATCACGGGGGATTTTCTAACACAGCCGCATGGCGGGCACCAGGGGCTGTCCGCGCCCTGGTACGGACCGGAACGGCCGGACAGGTCCGCGCCGTCGACCGGGCACCTGCCGGCCGGCCGTCACCGCGCGCTGGAATCGCGGGTGAAAAGAGCGGGATTGTACGAACCGTAATGATCCCGTGAGGCTTTGAGGCGCACCGAGGCGGGGAAGCGGCGCCGAGCATGGCAGGCTGGGTGCATGGCCCAGATCAACCCCAGCATCCTGTCCGCCGACTTCGCACGTCTCGCCGAGGAGGCGAAGGCGGTGGAAGGCGCCGACTGGCTCCATGTCGATGTCATGGACAACCATTTCGTGCCCAACCTGACGCTCGGCGTGCCCATCGTGGAGGCGCTGAGCAAGGCCACGGACACTCCGCTGGACTGCCACCTCATGATCGAGGACGCGGACCGCTGGGCGCCGCAGTACGTCGAGGCCGGTGCGGGCTCGGTCACCTTCCACGCGGAGGCCGCGGCGGCGCCCGTCCGGCTGGCCCGGGAGATCAGGGCCAAGGGCGCGCGCGCCTCGATGGCGCTCAAGCCCGCGACGCCCGTCGAGCCGTACGAGGACCTGCTCCCCGAGCTCGACATGCTGCTGATCATGACGGTGGAGCCGGGGTTCGGTGGCCAGGCCTTCCTGGACATCATGCTGCCGAAGATCCGCCGCACCCGTGAGCTGATCTCGAAGCACGGCCTCGAACTGTGGCTGCAGGTCGACGGAGGGGTCTCCGCCGCCACCATCGAGCGGTGTGCCGAGGCGGGCGCGGACGTGTTCGTGGCGGGCTCGGCGGTCTACGGGGCCGACGACCCGGCCGAGGCGGTACGGGCGCTGCGCGCCCGGGCGGACACGGCCACGGCTTCCGCGCCCTGGGCATGCGGCCACTGAACCAACCTCAGATGAACGAGGCCCGACGGGTCTGATCAAGGATCGCCGGATCTGACAGGATGAGCGGCGTATCGAGCGTGTGAACAGCAGTGAGGAGATCGCGGTGTCTGGCATCTCGGCGGGTCGGTCAGCCATGCGGATGGGACCCGCGGAGCTGGTGCAGGCGGCGGCCATGGCCCGCCGGTTCTACCTCGAGGGGAAATCCAAGATCCAGATCGCCGAGGAGTTCGGCGTCAGCCGCTTCAAGGTGGCCCGGGTCCTGGAGACGGCCCTCGAGCGTGATCTCGTACGGATCGAGATCCGGGTACCGGCGGAGCTGGACGCGGAGCGCTCCGACGCGCTCCGGGCCCGTTACGGCCTGCGGCACGCCGTCGTGGTCGAATCGCCGGCCGAGGAGCAGGACGACGCCGCCGATCCGGAGAATCTCGGCGAGGTCGCGGCCGATCTGCTCGGCGAGCTGGTGAACGAGGGGGATGTGCTGGGGCTGGCCTGGGGCCGCTCCACCATCCACATGGCGGCGGCCCTGGACCGGCTGCCCCCGTGCACGGTCGTGCAGCTGACCGGTGTCTACGACGCGGGGACCGCGGAGCGCGGCTCGGTCGAGGCGGTGCGCCGGGCGGCACAGGTGTCCGGTGGTGAGGCGCACCCGATCTACGCTCCGATGCTGCTGCCCGATCCCGCGACGGCGGCCGCACTGCGCCACCAGACGGGTATCGCGCGCGCTTTCGAATACTTCGACAAGGTGACGGTCGCCGCGGTCTCCATCGGCTCCTGGGAGCCCGGCATCTCCACCGTCCACGACATGCTCTCGGACGAGGAGCGGGGCCATTACGCCTCGCTCGGTGTCGCGGCGGAGATGTCCGCCCACCTCTTCGACACGGACGGACGCCGGGTCGGCCGGGACCTCGGTGAGCGCTGCATCACCGTGGAGGCCGACCGGCTGCGCCGGATCCCCGAAGTGGTGGCCATCGCCGGAGGGCAGCGCAAGGCGGCGGCGATCGGAGCGGTGCTGCGCTCGGGGCTGGTCACCAGTCTCGTCACGGACACCGCCGCCGCCGACTACCTCCTGACGGAGTCTCCCGCCGGGCAGCGGCCCGCGCTGGAGCGCGCCGACCCCGACGCCTGACCCCGGACATCGGTCGACCGGCCCACGGCGGAGGCCGGGCACCCGTGCGGTGCCCGGCCTCCGCCGTACCCGACGTCAGCGGCCGTCGGCGGCGCCCAGCCGTGCGTGGTCCGCGCTCACGCCGAGGACGGACTCCTCCAGATACGCCTCGGGCTCCGCGTACTGGCTGACGTCCGCCGGGTTGTAGCGGGGAGTCTGCCGTGACCAGTCCAGATTCCCGCGCATCCAGCTCCGCATCCCGTCGAGATAGGGCACGAGCAGGCCGGCCAGCTCCGGGTACCGGTTCAGCAGCTCGTGCTCGGCGGCGAGGAACCGTTTCGTCTCTGTGGCGATCTCCTTGCACACGTGTTCGAGAGCCTCGCGCTTCCCGTAGCCGCGGTGGTGGCGGACCAGGTGGACGAGATTGTGGATCTCGCCCAGGACCTGCTCCTTCTCGTAGGAGTAGACGTCATTCGCCCAGCAGATGACGTTGCAGGACGCCTCCAGGGCCGTGATGAACCGGGCGTCGTTGTGGATCGACTCCGGCGCACCCACTCCTGCCACGATCTCGATCAGGTCCATGCACACGTGGATCGCCCCGGTGTGCCGGCGCTTGGCGATGTACGTCGCCTCGGACGGCACGCCCCCGTCGGCCCGGTTTCCCGCCTCCCAGGTGGTGGCGGTCGTCAGATACGTCATGAGGTGATAGGTGAAACGGGCCCGCCAGTGGGGGGCGGCCTGGGGGACCGTACGTTCCCACAGGTCCGCCAGGGCGACGAGTGCGGCGGGGGCCTCCTCGTCCCGGCGGGGAGCCGTGGCCGTGCCCTCGACCACGGCGCGCATGCGCTCCACCACGGCGCGTACGCGTTCGGGGCTGCGGCCCAGGTGTCCGTCGTCCAGCTGGTCGTCGACGAGGAAGAGCCAGACGAACCAGTCGGCGACCAGGTCGAGGTGCTCGCTGCTCGCCGTCGGGTGGACCATGGCCACGAAGGCACCGAAGTCCGCCTGCTCGAAGCGCTGCCTGGCCGATTCCCGATGGACCAGGCCGGTCCGCCGGGTCCAGGCGTCGAGGTGTTCGCGGGTGTGGTCCACGTGCGGATTGCTCCGCCGGGGGAACGGGCAGTAGATATCGGGCAGTTCGCTTTCCATAGGCGGATCCCCATCCTCTCCGGCCAAACGCGTGACAGGTGTTCCGGGCTCGCGGGCGGTGTCGCGCCAACCGCAGGGACCTGCGATTTTGAAGCTACCTGAGGCTCCGTCACCTGGTCCAGGGATAGAGATCACGAAGAAGCGATTCCTGTTCGAGTAGGGTCCCTGGGTAAGGCAGGTTTCCACTTGCCCGGCCCTCGGACGGTTTCCTTGGAGGAACTGACGAAAGTGGGGGCGCATTGCTGTGTCTTTGTGGAAACGTCCTGCACCGTTTCATATGAAAAAATGGGTGTTATGCGTTTTCTTGAGCCCGGCACCGGTCGCTACACGACCTCTCCCTCGGTCCCCTACGACCTCACGTACGACGATGTCTTCATGGTCCCCGGCCGTTCCGCGGTCGGCTCCCGACAGGCCGTGGACCTCTCCTCGCCGGACGGCAGTGGCACCACCATCCCACTCGTCGTCGCGAACATGACGGCGATCGCGGGCCGCCGGATGGCCGAAACCATCGCCCGCCGCGGCGGGCTGGTCGTGATCCCCCAGGACATTCCGATCGAGGTCGTCACCGAGGTCGTCGGCTGGGTCAAGACGCGGCACCTCGTGCTCGACACGCCGATCGTGCTGGCCCCGGGGCAGACCGTCGCCGACGCGCTGTCCCTCCTGCACAAGCGGGCCCACGGAGCCGGCGTCGTCGTCGACGCCGAGAACCGTCCGGTCGGTGTCGTCACCGACCACGACCTCACCGGCGTGGACCGCTTCACCCAGCTCTCCGAGGTCATGTCCAAGGACCTGGTGGTGCTCGACGCGGACATCGATCCCCGCGAGGCCTTCAACACGCTCGACGGCGCCAACCGCAAGCTCGCCCCGGCGGTCGACGCGGACGGCCGGCTCGTCGGCATCCTCACCCGCAAGGCCGCGCTGCGCGCGACGCTCTACACCCCCGCGACGGACGCGGACGGCAAGCTGCGGATCGCGGCGGCGGTCGGCATCAACGGCGACGTGGCGGGCAAGGCCAAGCAGCTCCTCGACGCCGGTGTCGACACCCTCGTCGTGGACACCGCTCACGGGCACCAGGAATCCATGATCAGCGCGGTCGCCGCCGTCCGGGCGCTCGACCCGGCCGTGCCGATCGTCGCGGGCAACGTCGTGGCGGCCGAGGGGGTGCGTGACCTCATCGAGGCAGGCGCCGACATCATCAAGGTCGGTGTGGGCCCCGGCGCGATGTGCACCACCCGGATGATGACCGGCGTCGGCAGGCCGCAGTTCTCCGCCGTACTGGAGTGCGCCGCGGAGGCGAAGAAGCACGGCAAGCACGTCTGGGCCGACGGGGGTGTCCGACACCCGCGCGACGTGGCGATGGCGCTCGCCGCGGGCGCGTCGAACGTCATGATCGGCTCCTGGTTCGCCGGCACGTACGAGTCGCCCGGTGACCTCCAGCAGTCCGCCGACGGGCGGTACTACAAGGAGTCGTTCGGGATGGCCTCGGCGCGCGCGGTCAAGAACCGCACCTCGGAGGAGTCCGCCTACGACCGGGCCCGCAAGGGGCTGTTCGAGGAGGGCATCTCCACCTCGCGGATGTTCCTCGACCCCACCCGCCCCGGTGTGGAGGACCTGGTCGACTCGATCATCGCCGGTGTGCGCTCCTCCTGCACCTACGCGGGAGCGTCCTCGCTCGAGGAGTTCGCCGAGAAGGCGATCGTGGGTGTGCAGAGCGCCGCCGGCTACGCCGAGGGCAAGCCGCTGCACGCCAGCTGGAGTTGATGTCGAGGGGCCGCGGCCCCGCGTCATGGGTGCCCCTGTCCGGCCTTCGCGTCGGGAGGGGCACCTCTTGCGTGTGCCGGGGGCGGGGAGTGGGGGGTCGTTCTTCCGGGAGAGCACTTCGGTCTCCCCTTCAACTCGCTTGCGGGATAAGTAATATGAGCGGCAATCAATTGCCCGCCCCTCTGAGGTAAGGGAATTCATGCCCTCCTTCTTCACCGACCTGGCCCAGCAGTACATCGACGGCGCGTGGAGGCCGGGGAAGGGGTCCTGGGACATCATCGACTTCAACCCGTACAGCGGGGAGAAGCTCGCCTCGATCACCGTCGCGACGGCCGACGAGGTCGACCAGGCCTACCGGGCAGCCGAGCGGGCCCAGCCGGACTGGGCGGACACGAACCCGTACGTCCGGCGGACGGTGCTGGAGAAGGCGCTGCGCGTCGTCGAGGAGCGCGAGGCCGAGATCAGCGAGGCGATCGTCGCCGAGCTCGGCGGCACCCGGCTGAAGGCGGGCTTCGAGCTGCACCTCGCCAAGGAGTTCCTGCGCGAGGCGGTCCAGCTGACCCTGCGGTCCACGGGGCAGATACTCCCCTCGCCGACCGAGGGCAAGGAGAACCGTGTCTACCGGCTGCCGGTCGGCGTCGTGGGTGTCATCAGCCCCTTCAACTTCCCCTTCCTGCTGTCACTCAAGTCGGTCGCGCCCGCGCTGGCCCTCGGCAACGCCGTGGTCCTCAAGCCCCACCAGAACACGCCGGTGTGCGGCGGCACGCTGATCGCCAAGGTGTTCGAGGAGGCGGGGCTGCCCGCCGGACTGCTGAACGTCGTGGTCACCGACATCGCCGAGATCGGCGACGCCCTGCTGGAGCACCCCGTCCCGCAGGTCATCTCCTTCACCGGCTCGGACCGGATCGGCCGTCACGTCGCGACGGTCTGTGCGGCCAACCTCAAGCGCGCGGTGCTCGAACTGGGCGGCAACAGCGCGCTGATCGTCCTGGACGACGCCGACGTGGACTACGCCGTCGACGCGGCCGTCTTCAGCCGCTACATCCACCAGGGCCAGGTCTGCATGGCTGCCAACCGCATCCTGGTGGACCGCTCGGTGGAGCAGAAGTTCACCGAGAAGTTCGTCGCCAAGGTCGCCTCCCTCCGCGTCGGCGACCCGGCCGACCCCGCCACCCACATCGGCCCGCTGATCAGCTCCTCACAGGCCGACGCCGTGTGCAAGCTCGTCGACGAGACGGTGGAGGCGGGCGCCACGGCGCTGCTGCACGGCCGGGCCGAAGGCAACGTGGTGAGCCCGTCGGTGCTGACCGGCCTCGCCGCCGATTCACCGGTCCTGCGGCAGGAGATCTTCGGGCCCGTGGCCCTGCTCGTCCCCTTCGACGGTGAGGACGAGGCCGTTCGGATCGCCAACGACACCCCGTACGGGCTGAGCGGCGCGGTGCACACCGGGAACACGGAGCGCGGCGTGCGAGTGGGACAGCGGATCCGCACAGGAATGATCCACATCAACGACGGCACGGTCCACGACGAGCCCATCGTCCCCTTCGGCGGGGAGAAGAACTCGGGCCTCGGACGGCTGAACGGCGAGTCGATGCTGGAGGCGTTCACCACGCAGAAGTGGATCTCGGTCCAGCACGGCCGCTCGGAATTCCCCTTCTGACCGGCCGGCCTCCGCGGTGAGCGCGCCCTGCGCGGTGCGCTCCATGGTCTACTTCGGGGGCGGCCCCAGGGGCTGTCCCCCGGCCGCCCCCGAATCCGACCGCCGCAGAGAAGTGACCCACCCGAAGTGCGCCTGAACGACCTCGACGAACGCATCGTCCACGCCCTCGCCGAAGACGCCCGCCGGTCCTACGCCGACATCGGCGCCCTCATCGGCCTCTCCGCGCCCGCGGTGAAACGCCGTGTGGACCGGTTGCGCGCCGACGGCGCCATCACGGGCTTCACCGTGCGGGTCGACCCGGCGGCGCTCGGCTGGGAGACCGAGGGGTTCATCGAGATCTACTGCAGCCGGAACACAGCCCCCGAGGCGATCAAGCGGGGCCTCTCCACGTATCCGGAGATCGCGTCCGCGTCCACGGTGACGGGCGACGCCGACGCCATCGTGCAGGTCTTCGCCGCCGACATGCGGCACTTCGAGCAGGTGCTGGAGCGGATCGCGGGCGAGCCGTACGTCGAGCGGACCAAGTCGGTCCTCGTGCTCTCCCCGCTACTGCGGCGGTACTCGTCGGGCCCGCCGGCCTGACCCCGGACGGCCGGACCCGCGGCCGTCCGGCGAGACCGAAATCACTCGCCTGACCTGCCAGGACGCCGTACGCAACGAATCGCCGTCCGAACGGCATCCCACGCAACGCATCGACGGTGTACGCGCAACAATCGCGCCTTGTCGGCCGTGTTCCCCGCGCCGTACCTTCGATACGTCTCCCCACCCCGCACGTCCCGCCCGAGGTCAGCCATGCCGCTGTTGCGCACCGCCCTGCTCCAGAGCTCCGGACGAGCCGGTTCCGTGGACGACAACCTCGCGGTGCTCGACGACGCCGCGGCGCGGGCCGCCGCCGTGGGGGCCCGGCTGCTGGTCTGCCCCGAGCTGTTCCTCACCGGATACGCCATCGGCGACGCCGTCCCCGAGCTGGCCCAGCCCGCGGACGGTCCCGCCGCGGAGGCGGTCGCCGACCTCTGCGCACGCCACGGACTGGCCGTCCACTACGGCTACCCCGAGCGGGCCGGAGAGGCGGTCTTCAACGCGGCGCAGCTCATCGGCCCCGACGGGACGGCCCTCGCCAACTACCGCAAGACCCACCTCTACGGCAGCTTCGAGGAGGAGTGGTTCACCCCCGGTGAGCAGCCCGTGGTGCAGGCCGAGCTGGACGGCGTACGGATCGGGCTGCTGATCTGCTACGACGTCGAGTTCCCGGAGAACGTGCGTGCGCACGCCCTGGCCGGAACCGAGCTGCTGCTGGTCCCGACCGCCCTGATGCACCCCTTCCCCTTCGTCGCCGAAGCCGTCGTGCCCGTCCGCGCCTTCGAGAGCCAGCTCTACATCGCCTACGTCAACAGGGCCGGCAGGGAAGGCGATTTCGACTTCACCGGGCTGAGCTGCCTGGCCGGCCCCGACGGCACGGTCCCTGCCCGTGCGGGCAGGGGCGAGGAACTGCTCGTCAGCGAGGTCGACCTCGGCCTGCTCGACCGCTCACGCGCGGCCAACCCCTATCTCCAGGACCGCGTCCCGGGCCTGTACCGCTCCCTGGTCTGAGCGATCCCACCCCGTTCCACGCTTCCCGCAAGGAGTCCGTACCCCATGACGTCCACGGTGCCCAACGCCGTCCAGCACACCGAGGCGCAGCCGCCGATCACCATGTTCGGGCCGGACTTCCCCTACGCCTACGACGACTTCCTCGCCCACCCGGCGGGCATCGGGCAGATACCGGCCACCGCGCACGGCACCGAGGTCGCCGTCATCGGCGGAGGGCTCTCCGGCATCATCACCGCGTACGAACTCATGAAGATGGGCCTGAAGCCCGTCGTCTACGAGGCGGACCGGATCGGGGGCCGGCTCCGCACGGTCGGCTTCGACGGCTGCGACCCCTCGCTGACCGCCGAGATGGGAGCCATGCGCTTCCCGCCGTCGTCCACGGCGCTCCAGCACTACATCGACCTGGTGGGCCTGGAGACCGAACCGTTCCCCAACCCCCTCTCGGCGGCCACCCCGTCGACCGTCGTCGACCTCAAGGGCGAGACCCACTACGCGCGGACCATCGACGACCTGCCCCAGGTCTACCGCGACGTGATGGACGCCTGGAACTCCTGCCTGAAGGAGGGCGCGGACTTCTCCGGCATGAACCGCGCGATGCGCGAGCGCGACGTACCCCGCATCCGGGAGATCTGGGCGAAGCTCGTCGAGAAGCTCGACGACCAGACCTTCTACGGCTTCCTCTGCGGCTCCGAGGCCTTCGCCTCCTTCCGGCACCGCGAGATCTTCGGCCAGGTCGGGTTCGGCACCGGAGGCTGGGACACCGACTTCCCCAACTCGATCCTGGAGATCCTCCGCGTCGTCTACACCGAGGCCGACGACCACCACCGGGGGATCGTCGGCGGCAGCCAGCAGCTGCCGCTGCGCCTGTGGGACCGCGAGCCGCAGAAGACGGTGCACTGGCCGTCCGGCACCTCGCTGTCCTCGCTGCACGACGGGCAGCCGCGCCCCGCCGTGACCCGGCTCGACCGCACCGCGGGCAACCGGATCACCGTCACCGATGCCACAGGTGACATCCGCACCTACGGGGCCGCCGTCTTCACCGGTCAGTCCTGGCTGCTGCTCTCCAAGATCGCCTGCGACGACGCGCTCTTCCCCATCGACCACTGGACGGCGATGGAGCGCACCCACTACATGGAGTCGTCCAAGCTGTTCGTGCCCGTCGACCGGCCGTTCTGGCTGGACAAGGACGAGCTGACCGGCCGGGACACGATGTCCATGACGCTCACGGACCGGATGACCCGGGGGACGTACCTCCTGGACGACGGACCCGGCAAGCCGGCCGTCATCTGTCTCTCCTACACCTGGTGCGACGACAGCCTGAAGTGGCTTCCGCTCTCCCCGAACGAACGCATGGACGTCATGCTCAAATCGCTCGGCGAGATCTATCCGGGCGTCGACATCCGCAAGCACGTCATCGGAAACCCGGTCACCGTCTCCTGGGAGAACGAGCCGTACTTCATGGGCGCGTTCAAGGCGAACCTGCCCGGCCACTACCGCTACCAGCGACGTCTGTTCACCCATTTCATGCAGGACCGGCTGCCCGCCGACAAACGCGGCCTGTTCCTCGCGGGCGACGACATCTCCTGGACGGCCGGCTGGGCCGAAGGAGCGGTGCAGACCGCGCTGAACGCCGTCTGGGGCGTGATGACGCAGTTCGGCGGGGCCACCGACCCGGCGAACCCCGGTCCCGGCGACGTCTTCGACGAGATCGCGCCGGTCGAGCTCCCGGAAGGCTGAGGGAGCGGCCGTCTCAGCGGCACGGAGTGAGCAGGAAGCGCCCCACCAGCCCGGCCCCGGCATCCATCCGCGCTCGGAACTCCTCGGCCAGGGGCGGCACCCCGCGCAGCCCCCACAGCACCCGGGCCGCCGACCACGACGCCTCACGGGCCCGCTCCAGACTCCAGGCCCCCGCCAGATGGGTGAGCGGATCCGCGATCTCCAGCAGGTCGGGGCCCGGCATCAGGTCTTCGCGGATCTGCTCCTCCAGCATCACGAGGAGGTCGCCGACCCGCTCGAACTCCTCCTCCAGGTCCGCCGGAGCGCAGCCGAGCGTACGGCAGGTGTCCACGACGGCCAGCGCGAGATCGTGGCCGATGTGCGCGTTGATCCCGGCCAGCGCGAACTGCATCGGGCGTACGCCCGGATGGTGCCGGTGCTGGAACAGGGGGCGCCAGCACTCGGGCGGGCGGCCGCCCGAGACCTCGGCGTCCACCGCCGTCAGATAGCGCTCGGCGAACCGCACGTCCAGCGCGGACACGGCCTCCCGGTTCGGGAAGGCGCCCTCCGCGATGTGCCGGCCGATGGCCTCCGTGACCGTCAGATAGACCTGGTTGAAGACCGCCAGCCCGTCCCCGGGGTGCCAGCCGGAGCGGAAGGCACGCATCCGCTCGATCACCGCGCCGACGTCGGTCACCGTGCCGGCCGAGCCGGCCGGAATTGCGAACTGCTCGATCCGGTCCATGGGGGCAGCGTCCCAGCCACCGGCTCCGCACGGCGCCGACGGGCCGGAGACTTCATCGGATCGGACGAACACCGGGCGCCGGGGGAGCCAGGATGCCCCGGGGCGCCGCGGGTTCCCTCACCGGGCCGCACCTCTGGGACGGCCTCGCGCCGGGCGGCACGGCGCGGGCCCACGGCGTGCTCAGGAGGTCCCGGCCGGCGGCTTCCCGTCGTACTGCGACGTGCCCGAGTCCAGCAGGGGCTCCTGGGTCTTGAGGTGGGCGGGGGCGAACGCCCGCAGCGCGTGGTAGCCGGTGATCACGACGAGTGTGCCGAGGGCGATGCCGCTCAGCTCGAAGTTGTCGGTGATCTTCAGGCTGACACCGCCGACACCGATGATGATGCCCGCCGCGGCCGGTACGAGGTTGAGGGGATTGCGCAGGTCGACCTTGGCGTTCAGCCAGATCTGGGCGCCCAGCAGGCCGATCATGCCGTAGAGGATGACGGTGATGCCGCCCAGCACACCGCCGGGGATGGCGGCGACGACCGCACCGAACTTGGGGCAGAGGCCGAAGAGCAGCGCGAAGCAGGCCGCTGCCCAGTAGGCGGCGGTGGAGTAGACCCGGGTCGCCGCCATGACCCCGATGTTCTCGGAGTACGTGGTGTTGGGCGGACCGCCGACGGCCGTGGACAGCATCGAGGCGGCGCCGTCCGCGGCGATGGCGGTGCCCAGCTTGTCGTCGAGCGAATCGCCGGTCATCTCGCCGACTGCCTTGACGTGCCCGGCGTTCTCGGCGATCAGGGCGATGACGACCGGCAGCGCGACCAGGATCGCGGACCATTCGAAGGCCGGGGCGTGGAAGGACGGCAGCCCGATCCAGTCCGCGTCCGCCACGGCCGACAGGTCCAGCCGCCAGTGGTCCACGGCCTCGGTGCCCCCGGCGGGGGAGTGGATCTTCCCGAGGACGAGGTCGAGCACCCAGGACAGGACGTAGCCGAAGACGAGTCCGAGGAAGATCGCGATACGGGAGAAGAACCCGCGCAGACAGACCACGGCCAGCCCGGTGAACAGCATCACCAGCAGGGCGGTCCACTGGTCCTGGGGCCAGTACGTCGACGCGGTCACGGGTGCCAGGTTGAAGCCGATCAGCATCACGACGGCGCCGGTCACCACGGGAGGCATCGCCGCGTGGATGATCCGCGCGCCGAACCGCTGCACCACCAGCCCCACCAGGAACAGCACGGCCCCGACCACCAGGACCGCGCCCGTGACGGTGGCGCTGCTGCCGCCACCGGCCCGGATGGTGGCGGCCACGCCCACGAAGGAGAGGGAGCACCCCAGATAGCTGGGCACCCTGCCCTTCGTCGCCAGGAGGAAGATGGCGGTGGCGACGCCGGACATCATGATGGCGAGGTTCGGGTCGAGGCCCATGAGGACGGGCGCGACGAAGGACGCGCCGAACATGGCCACCACGTGCTGCGCGCCGAGACCGAACGTACGAGGCCAGGAGAGCCGCTCGTCGGGGCGCACCACGGCCCCCGGCGCGGGGGTCTTCCCGTCGCCGTGCAAGGTCCAGCGCACGCCGAGGCCCATGGTCGCTCCCTGATTGGTGTGTGCGGTGCGCCCTGGGGGGCCGTCCGCCGAAAAGATCAGAGCCATGTTAGTGCCGCGGCCGGTCGCCTCGCGCTCGGCCCCACCGCGGACGGAACCTGTCGTTCAGCCGCCGGGAGTTCAGCCGACCTTCGGGGTCCTGGTCGTCGCCGGCTGCGGAACGCCGCCTTCCGCGACCTTGCGGTCGCTGCCGCGCAGCACACCCGCCCCGAGCACCAGCCCGAACGCCAGCACCGTCACCAGGCCGAAGGACACCAGCAGCGAGGTCGCCTCGGCCAGCGAGCCGATCGCCGACGGTGCGATGAGACCCGAGGTGTACGTGATGGTGGCGACGCCGGCGATGGCCCGGCTCGGGTTGTCCCCGCTGCGCCCCGCCGCGGCGAAGGCGAGCGGGACGGTCACCGCCACGCCGAGTCCGAGCAGCCCGAAGCCGCACAGGGCCAGTGCCGTGTTCGGGGCGAGAACCACCAGCAGACCGCCGGCCGTGGCCAGCACACCGCTCACCCGGACGGTCGGCACGGCGCCGAAACGGTCCACCACCCGGTCTCCCGCGAGCCGGGCGATCGCCATCGTCAGCGCGAACGCCGTGGTCGAGGCCGCCGCGACCCCGGCCGAACTGCCCAGGTGCTCCTTGAGGTAGACCGCCGACCAGTCCAGGCTGGCGCCCTCGGCGAAGACCGCGCAGAACCCGACCGCACCGATCACCAGCGCCGACCTGGGCGGCAGGGTGAAGCGTGGCGGCGGCTCCTCGTCGGGTCGGCTGCGCAGGTCCAGTACGCCCTGGCAGGCGATCAGGCCGAGCGCCGTGAGGACCAGGGCGGCAGCCGTGTGGTGCAGCCGGGCGTCGGCCCCGATGTGCGCGGCGACCGTGCCGGCGGTCGACCCGATCAGGGCGCCCACGCTCCACATGCCGTGCAGCCCGGACATGATCGACTTGTCGAGCCGGTTCTCCACCTCCACACCCAGCGCGTTCATCGCCACGTCGGACATCCCGGCGGACGCCCCGTACACGAACAGTGCCGCGCAGAGGGTGAGCAGGTTCGGCGCGAGGGCGGGCAGGATCAGCGCGAGCGTCCAGAGGGCCAGCAGTCCCCGCAGCGCCGTCCGCGCGCCGAAGCGGTGACTCACCCGGCCGGCGAGCGGCATCGCCAGCGAGGCGCCGATGGCCGGGAAGGCGAGGGCGAGACCGAGCTGTCCGGCGCTGACGGAGGCGTGGTCCTGGATCCAGGGGACGCGGGTCGCGAAGCTGCCGGTCACCGCGCCGTGCACGGCGAAGACCGCCATGATCGCGTACCTGCCCCGCCTGACCTGTTCCGTACCGAAGACCGCTGCCGCGGGAACCGATGTCATGCGCCGTGCCCCTCCCTGAGAGATCGTCCGCCCACCGGCTTCTCTCCGGGGTGGGTGCGATGTGCGGGCAGTAAACTATCAGGAAGCCTGCCTGATAAATAGTCCGTACACTTCCCACGAGCAGTGATCTGGAAGGATCCCGGCATGCCCGCATCCCCGAGCACCGCCCGGGTCATCAACGACCGGCTCGCCCTGCGCCTGCTCCAGCAGGACGGCCCGTTGACGGCCAGTCAGCTGAAGACCCTGACCGGCCTGTCCCGGCCCACCGTCGCCGACCTGGTGGAACGCCTGCAGGAGGCCGGCCTGGTCCGGGTGGTCGGGGAGAGCGGATCGCAGCGGCGCGGCCCCAACGCCCGTCTGTACGGAATCGTCGCCGACCGCGCACACCTGGCGGCCCTCGACGTACGGACCGACAGCGTCGCCGTGGCCGTCGCGGACCTGCTCGGCGACACGCTCGCCGAGGCCACCCTGCCCATCGGCAGCGACACCGGGACGCGGCCCGCCGTCGAACGGGCCGTGCGGATGCTGGAGCGCACCGCCCGCACCGCGGGGACGGCACCGCTGCACAGCGTCGGCATCGGCGCCCCCGGCCTCATCGACCCGGTCACCGGCGAACTCAGGGACACCGCAGGCCTCCCCGCCTGGCACAGGGGCCTGGTGAAGGAGCTCCAGCAGCGGCTCTCCGCCACCGTCCTGGTGGAGAACGAGACCAATCTCGCCGCCGTCGCCGAACACCGCATCGGGGCCGCCCGGGACCGCGACACCTTCGTACTGCTCTGGCTCGGCCACGGGATCGGCGCCGCCGTCATGCTCGACGGGAAGCTGCGCCGCGGAGCCTCCGGCGGGGCGGGGGAGATCGGCTTCCTGCCGGTGCCCGGCACCTCAGGGGTTCCCTCGGCAGTCAACTGCGACGGAGGTTTTCACTCCCTGGTGGGGTCGGCCGCCGTCTGTGAGCTGGCCGCCGCCCACGGCGTCAGCACGTGGGCGGGCGACGGGGCCGGCGGGGCGCAGGAGCAGGACCCCGCCGCGGCGTTCGCCGTTCGGGCCGCGCTGCGGGCCGGCGACGCCGAGGGGGAGGCATTCCTGGAGGCGCTCGCCGGCCGCCTCGCCCTCGGAGCCGCCTCCGTCGTCTCTGTGCTCGACCCGGGCTGCCTCGTGCTGGCCGGTGAGGTCGGCCGCGCCGGTGGCGGTGCGCTCGCGGCGCGCGTGGAGGAGCGGCTGGCCCGCATGTCACCGCTCCGTACGGAAGTCAGGGCCGGGACGCTGGGCGGTGGCGCGGTCCTGCGCGGTGGGCTGTTCGCCGCCCGGGACGCCGCCCAGGACGCCCTCTTCGCCCCGGGACGGTGACGCTGCGGGGAGCGCGCCATGGCTCTCTGTGATCCGTCCCACAGGGGACGGCTGTATGGGCCACCGCCCACCGTGGCAGAATGGCTTCTGTACCAGCAGCAGCGCACTCCGGGGTCGGTGTAATTCCGAACCGGCGGTTATAGTCCGCGACCCGTCCGCATCCAGCGGCCGGTTGACCAGGTGAGATTCCTGGACCGACGGTGAAAGTCCGGATGGGAGGCAGTGCGCGGCGGGCCGTCACAGGTACGCCGCCGTAGGCAGGCGGGTGTGTTTCCGGGATTCCCGGGACGCTCACACCCGTGTCCTCGGTTTCCGGCGTCCCCTGTTGCGTTCCGTTTCATCTGTCGTCATCGACAGGCCCCGGAGTCCGTGCCCGAAGAGGCAGGAGGACCCGGTGGCCATCGCAGCCGAAAAGACCGCCATGCGGCGGGCGATCACGCTCGCAGCCCGCGGACTCGGCGCCACCAGCCCGAATCCGGTCGTCGGATGCGTCGTCCTCGACGCCGCCGGGGAACAGGCCGGCGAAGGCTTCCACCAGCGTGCCGGCGGGCCGCACGCCGAGATCCACGCCCTGCGTGAGGCCGGTGAACGGGCCAGGGGCGGCACCGCCCTCGTCACCCTCGAACCCTGTAACCACACCGGACGCACCGGTCCGTGCGCCCAGGCACTCGTCGAGGCGGGCGTCCGCCGTGTCGTCTACGCGGTGGGCGACCCGAACCCGCAGGCCACAGGCGGCGCCGACACCCTGCGCGCCGCAGGCGTCCAGGTGGAACAGGGCCTCCTCGCCGAAGAGGCGGAGGCCAGCAACACCGCATGGCTCACCTCGGTCCGCCTCGGCCGTCCGTACGTCCTGTGGAAGTACGCGGCGACCCTCGACGGCCGGATCGCCGCCGCCGACGCCACCAGCCGCTGGATCACCTCCCCCGAGGCCCGCGCCGACGTCCACCGGCTGCGCGCCCGGGCCGACGCCGTGGTGGTCGGCTCCGGAACCGCACGCACCGACGACCCCCAGCTCGGAGTACGCGGAATCGAGGGCGCCGGCCAGCCGCTCCGCGTGGTCGTCGACACCGCCGCCACCGCCGTCCGGCCCGGAGCCCGGGTCCTCGACGGGACCGCGCCCACCCTGGTCGCGGTCGCCGAGGACGCCGAGGCCGGCCACCTCCCAGAGGACGCCGTGCTGCGCCTGCCGCGCGCCGCCACCGGGCCCGGCCTGGACATCGGCGCACTGCTCGCCGCCCTCCACGGGCGGGGCGTCCGCTCCGTACTCCTCGAAGGCGGTCCGGTCCTGGCCGGCTCCTTCGTCGCCGCGGGAGCGGTCGACACCGTCGTCGGCTATCTCGCCCCGGTCCTCCTCGGCGCGGGCCCGGCAGCCCTCGCGGACGCCGGAATCTCCACCCTCTCCCAGGCGTTGCGCCTCGATGTGACCGAGACCGTCCGTATCGGCCCCGATCTGCGCATCACCGCCGTCCCCGTCCCTGCTCGGAAGGGAAACTGAGTGTTCACCGGAATTGTCGAAGAACTGGGCGAGGTCACCGCCGTCGAGAAGCTCGACGACGCCTCCCGCTTCCGACTGCGCGGCCCCGTCGTGACCGAGGGCGCCAAGCACGGCGACTCGATCGCCGTCAACGGCGTCTGCCTCACCGTCGTGGACCTCGGGGACGACGAGTTCACCGCCGACGTCATGGCCGAGACGCTGGACCGCTCCAGCCTCGGTGCCCTCGCGGCCGGATCCCGGGTCAACCTGGAGCGCCCCATGGCCCTCGGCGGCCGCCTCGGCGGGCACATCGTCCAGGGGCACGTGGACGGCACGGGCCGCATCGTCGAGCGCCGGGTCTCCGAGAACTGGGAGATCGTCAAGATCTCCCTGCCCGCGGGCCTGGCCCGCTACGTGGTGGAGAAGGGCTCGATCACCGTCGACGGCGTGAGCCTGACCGTCGTCGACGCGGCGTCCGACCACTTCACCATCAGCCTCATCCCCACCACTCTCGCCCTGACCACCCTCGGCATCAAGGAGCCCGGCGACCCGGTCAACCTGGAGGTCGACGTCCTCGCGAAGTACGTCGAACGGCTGCTCGGCCACGGTGCCGCGCCGGAGGCCGGGGAGACCGTCGCATGAACGCCCTGGACTGGCTGAACTCGGAGGCGTTCACCGCCTTCGGACAGCACATCATCTGGTCGGACATGATCGGCAACACGATCGGCCTGATCGCCCTGGCCCTCGGCTGGCTCCGCTCGGTCTGGACCTGGCCGGCCCAGCTCCTGTCCGGCGTCGTCCTGGTCGCCGCCAACGTCTCCGTGCAGCAGGCGGGCAGTGTCGGCAAGCAGCTGATCGTCATCGCCGTCGCCGTCTGGGGCTGGCAGCAGTGGACCCGCGGCAGGCAGCAGGCCCAGGACGGCTCCATCGCGGTGCGCTTCGCCACCTGGCGCGAGCGCGGATACCTGCTGGGCGGCGCCGTGCTCGGTACGCTCGCCGTCGGCGGGCTGTTCACCGCGTTCCCGTCGCTCTCCTGGAGCCCGTGGGCGGACGCCTACATCTTCGCCGGCACCCTCGTGGCGATGATCGCCCAGGCGCGCGGCATGGTCGAGTTCTGGTTCGCCTGGCTGCTCGTCGACCTCGTCGGCGTACCGCTCAACTTCCACAGCGGACTCGCCTTCTCCGGTCTCATCTACGTCGTCTACGGCGCCCTCGTCCTGTGGGGCATGCGCGACTGGTGGCTGCGTACGCGGACACCCGCTCTGGAAGGAGCCACGGCATGACTGCCCAGCCCACCTGGTTGCACGAACGCACCATCGAGGACCTCTCGCTCGACCCCGTCGAGCAGGCGATCCGCGACATCGCGGCCGGACGGCCCGTCGTGGTCGTCGACGACGAGGACCGGGAGAACGAGGGCGACCTCGTCATCGCCGCCGAGAAGGCGACCCCCGAGATCATCGCCTTCATGATGAGCGAGTGCCGCGGTCTGATCTGCGCGCCGATGGAGGACGACGAGCTGGAACGCCTCGAACTCCCGCAGATGGTCACGCACAACACCGAGTCGATGAGGACGGCCTTCACCGTCTCCGTGGACGCCTCCACGGAGCACGGCGTGACCACGGGGATCTCCGCGGCCGACCGCGCCACGACGCTCCGGATGCTGGCGGGCGGCAGGGCCGGCCCCGGCGACTTCGTCCGCCCCGGCCACGTCTTCCCGCTCCGCGCCCGCGCCGGCGGTGTGCTGGTGCGCAACGGCCACACCGAGGCCGCCGTCGACCTGGCCAGGCTCGCCGGGCTGCGCCCCGCCGGCGCCATCGTCGAGATCGCGGGCGAGGACGGCGTGATGCTGCGGCTGCCCGAACTCGTCCCGTTCGCCCGCAAGCACGGCCTCACGATCATCTCCATCGAGGACCTGATCGCCTACCGCCGCAGCTCCGAGCCCACCGTGCGCCGCGAGGCCGAGGTGCGGCTGCCCACCGCCTTCGGCCTGTTCACCGCGTACGGCTACCGCTCGGTCGCCGACGGCGTCGAGCACGTGGCACTCGTGCACGGCGACATCGGGGACGGACAGGACGTCCTCGTCCGGGTCCACTCCGAATGCCTGACCGGCGACATCTTCCAGTCCCAGCGCTGCGACTGCGGCCCCCAGCTGCACACCTCCATGGAGCGCGTCACGGCCGAGGGACGCGGGATCGTCGTCTACCTGCGCGGGCACGAGGGCCGCGGCATCGGACTGCTGTCCAAGCTGCGCGCCTACGAACTCCAGGAGCTCGGCTCCGACACCCTCGACGCCAACCTCGAACTCGGGCTGCCGGCCGACGCCCGGGACTACGCGGCGGGCGCCCGGATCCTCAGCGACCTCGGCGTGCACTCCCTGCGTCTGATGACCAACAACCCGGACAAGACCGCCGCGCTCGTACGGCACGGGCTGGAGATCACCGGGCGGGAACCCATGCCCGTACAGGCCGGTGAGCACAACCTGCGGTACCTGCGCACCAAGCGGGACCGGATGGGACACGACCTGCCCTGGCTCGACGCCCCCGCGTCGGCCTGCGGCAACCAGTAAGCACCGACGACACACAGGAGAGACATGAGCGGCAAGGGCGCACCCGAACTGTCCGTACGCAACTGCGGGGACCTGCGGGTGGCGGTGATCGCGGCCCAGTGGCACGAGAAGGTCATGGACGGACTCGTCGACGGGGCCCTGCGCGCCCTGCGTGACCTGGGCATCGACGAGCCGACGCTGCTCCGGGTCCCCGGCAGCTTCGAGCTCCCCGTGGTGGCCAAGGTGCTCGCCGGCCGCGGGTACGACGCGATCGTCGCCCTCGGGGTGATCATCCGCGGAGGCACACCCCACTTCGAATACGTGTCCCAGGGTGTGACCAGCGGTCTCACCCAGGTCACCGTCGACACCGGAGTCCCCGTCGGATTCGGGGTGCTCACCTGTGACAACGAGGAACAGGCACTCGACCGGGCCGGACTCGAAGGCTCCAACGAGGACAAGGGGCACGAAGCGGTCACCGCCGCCGTGGCCACCGCCGCCACACTGCGCACCGTCAGCGAACCCTGGCGCTGAGCAGCGCTCCGGGACCCCGTATTCTAAGGACCATCATGGCGAACAAAACCTTCGAAGAGCTCTTCGCCGAGCTGCAGCTCAAGGCCGCCGACGGCGACCCCTCCACCTCCCGCACCGCCGAGCTGGTGGACAAGGGAGTGCATGCCATCGGCAAGAAGGTCGTCGAGGAGGCCGCCGAGGTCTGGATGGCCGCCGAATACGAGGGCAAGGAAGCCGCCGCCGAGGAGATCTCGCAGCTGCTGTACCACGTCCAGGTGATGATGGTCGCCCGCGGGATCTCCCTCGACGACGTCTACGCCCACCTCTGAGCCACACCGCGCACCTCCCGAAGAGCGTTCCGCACGATCCCCCGCACCCTCCCTCCGCACAAAGGAAACCCGACCTCATGCTGCGCATCGCCGTTCCCAACAAGGGTTCACTCTCCGGACCTGCGATGGCGATGCTCCATGAGGCCGGCTACCAGCAGCGCAAGGAGTCCAAGGAACTCGTCCTGGTCGACCCGGTCAACGAGGTCGAGTTCTTCTACCTGCGGCCGCGCGACATCGCGATCTACGTCAGCTCGGGCCGTCTCGACATCGGCATCACCGGCCGCGACCTGCTGCTGGACTCCGGTGCCGACGCCGAGGAGATCCTCCAGCTCGGCTTCGCGCGTTCGACCTTCCGCTACGCCACCAAGCCCGGCACGGCCGTCGGCCCCCAGGACTTCGACGGCATGACCATCGCCACGTCCTACGAGGGCATCGTCGCGGCGCACCTCGCCGACGCGGGTGTCCAGGCCTCCGTCGTCCACCTCGACGGCGCGGTCGAGACCGCCATCGAGCTCGGTGTCGCCCAGGTCATCGCCGACGTCGTCGAGACCGGCACAAGCCTGCGCAACGCCGGACTCGAGGTCATCGGCGAGCCGATCATGACGTCGGAAGCCGTCGTGATCCGCCGCAGGGGAGCCGAGGCCGACGACCCGAAGGTGCAGCAGTTCCTGCGCCGTCTGCAGGGCGTCCTGGTCGCCCGCTCCTACGTGATGATGGACTACGACTGCCGCGTCGAGCACCTGGAGCGCGCCGTCGCCCTCACCCCGGGCCTGGAGTCGCCGACCATCTCCCCGCTGCACCACGAGGGCTGGGTCGCCGTCCGCTCCATGGTCGCGGCCAAGGAGGCCCAGCGGATCATGGACGATCTGTACGAGCTGGGTGCGCGCGCCATCCTCACGACGGCCATCCACGCCTGCCGCCTCTGACCGCCGTCCCAGCCGGACCAGACCCCTGGGCCGGACCACAGCACACCCCTAAGGACGACAGCGCCGCCATGTCCGACCCCGCGCCCCGGCCGCCCGGACTCCCCGCTCTCCCGGCGACCTTCAGGCCCACCCTCACCCGGGTGGTCCTGCTGGCCGTGGGGGCGGCGATGTTCGTCGTCATCACCGCGGTCGCGGTGATCCTCGAGAACCTCAGCGCGGGGGAGCGGACCAGCTTCGTCTTCGTCGCCCTGCTCTTCTTCGGCGTCCTCGCCCTGCTCAGCAGGCCCCGCATCACCGTCGACGAGGCGGGGGTCACGGTCGTCAACATCACCCGTACCCGGCGGCTCGCCTGGGCGCAGATCCTCCGCGTCAACCTGCGGGCCGGTGACCCGTGGGTCTTCCTCGACCTCAGCGACGGCACCAGCATGCCCGCACTCGGCATCCAGCCCGGAATCGCCAGAGAACGGGCCATCAGCGATGCCCGGACCCTTCGCGCGCTCGCCGAATTCCACGGCAGCGGAGTGAACGACGCCACGGAGAACGGCTGAGCCCTCTGCCCCGTACGGCCCGATCCCGATTATTCTGGGACCGGAGGCGCACCGGGTGCGCCCCGCCCCGCACCAGAAGGCCGTCGAGGCCCGCGGGGCATTCCTGCGACCCAAGGAGTGACTCCCTCCAGCAATGGACGGATCGTCCGGTAGTACCTGCGCCGCCCTCTCTCCGGAGGCGGCGGCATGACCACCCCCCTGTTGCTGCTCCTCGCGGCATTCCTTCTCATCCTCGCCAACGGGTTCTTCGTGGCAGCCGAGTTCGGGCTCGTCACGGTGGAACGGCCGGACGCCGAACGCGCCGCCGCCGAAGGCGACCGCCGGGCCCGTACCGTCGTCGCCGCCCTGCGTGAACTCTCCTTCCAGCTCTCCGGCACCCAGCTCGGGATCACCATCACGTCGCTGGTCGTCGGCATGCTCGCCGAACCGGCGCTCGCCCAACTGCTCGCCGGACCGCTCACCGCCACCGGACTGCCCGAAGGGACTGTCCCCGGGGTGAGCGTCGTGATCGGCATGCTGTTCGCCTCCGCGGTCCAGATGGTGATCGGCGAGCTCGTACCGAAGAACTGGGCGGTCTCCCGGCCGCTCCAGGTCGCCCGGTTCGTCGCCGGGCCCCAGCACCTCTTCTCCACCCTCCTGCGGCCGGTGATCACCGCCCTGAACGCCGTCGCCAACCGGCTGGTCCGGCTGCTGGGCGTCGAACCCACCGAGGAACTGGCCTCCGCCAGGACCCCCGGCGAGCTCGTCTCCCTGGCCCGGCACTCGGCCGAGGCCGGCACCCTGGAGCAGGACACCGCCGATCTCTTCGTACGGACCCTGTCCCTCGCCGGCCTCACCGCGCAGCACGTCATGACCCCGCGGGTGAAGGTCAGCGCACTGCAGTCGGCGGCGACCGCGGCGGATGTCCTCAACCTCACGCGGGCCACCGGCCTGTCCCGCTTTCCCGTCTACCGGGACCGCATCGACGAGGTCGTCGGCATGGTCCACCTCAAGGACGCCCTGGCCGTCCCCTCCCGGGACCGGCTGCGCACCCCGGTGAGCCGCGTCGCCGTACCGCCCCTCCTGGTGCCGGAGTCCCTGCCCGTCGAGCAGCTGCTCAAGCGGCTGCGCAGCGAGCAGCCGATCGCCGTCGTGGTCGACGAGTACGGCGGCACCGCCGGTGTCGTCACGCTCGAGGACATCATCGAGGAACTCGTGGGCGAGGTGCGGGACGAGCACGACGTGGAGGGCGCCGACCGCCCCGAGCTGACGCCCGTCGTCGCCGACGACGGACGTTCCGGCTGGGACGTGGAAGGCAGCACCCGGGTGCTGACCCTGCTGCGGATAGGCCTCGACGTGCCCGAAGGGCCGTACGAGACGGTGGCCGGGCTGGTCGCCGATCTGCTGGGGCGCATCCCCGCCCCCGGCGACCGGACCGAACTGCCCGGCTGGCGGATCGCCGTCCGCCAGGTCGACCACTACCGCGCCGAACAGGTCCGCTTCGTCCGTCTGACGGACACACCGCCGGTCCCGGCGGATCGGGTACAGCCCGAGCGGCTCACCCAGGAACTCCTGGAGGCCGTGCGATGAGCTTCGTGCAACTGATCTTCGCCGGTCTCCTGGTGCTGGCGAACGGCTTCTTCGTCGGCGCCGAGTTCGCGCTCGTCTCCGTACGCCGCAGTCAGGTCGAACCCCTCGCCGCAGAGGGATCGAGCAGGGCAGGACAGGTCCTGTACGGCCTGGAGAACCTGCCGCAGATGATGGCCGCCGCACAGTTCGGCATCACCATCTGCTCCCTCACACTGGGCGCCGTCGCGGAGCCGACCGTCGCCCACCTCCTGGAGCCCGTCTTCCACGCGGCGCACCTGCCCGAAGGGCTCGTGCATCCGCTCGGCTTCGCGGTCGCGCTCGTCTCCGTGGTCTTCCTCCATCTCGTCATCGGCGAGATGGTCCCGAAGAACCTGGCGATGGCCGCCCCCGAGAGGACCGCGCTGTGGCTCAGCCCCGGCCTGGTCGGCTTCGCCCGGCTGTGCCGGCCCGTCACCTCCGCACTCGGGGCATGCGCCACGCTCGTCCTGCGCCTCTTCAAGGTCGAGCCGAAGGACGAGGTCGAGGCCGTCTTCACCAGCGAACAGCTCAACCGTCTGGTGGAGGACGCGGGCCTGGCCGGCCTGCTGGAACCGGAGGCGCGTGACCGCCTCGGGGACGCCCTCGAGCTGGGCAGCAGGCCCGTCACCGACGTGCTGCTCGACCGGGCGTCGCTGGTGACGGTGGACCCCTCCGTCACCCCGCGCCGCATCGAGGAGCTGACCGTGCGGACCGGTTACTCACGCTTCCCCGTCTGCGCGGAGGGCGGCGGTCCGTTCATGGGCTATCTGCACGTCAAGGACGTCCTGGAGCTGGAGGACGGCGAGCGGGCCGTGCCGCAGCAGATCTGGCGTCCGATGGCGACCGTGCGGGCGGAACTCCCCCTGGACGACGCCCTGACGGTCATGCGCCGCGCGGCCACGCACCTCGCCCAGGTCGCCGACGCGTCGGGCAAGGTGCTGGGCCTGGTCGCCATGGAGGACGTCCTGGAGATGCTCGTGGGGGAGGTCAGGGACCCGGCCCACCGCGTCTCCGTGCCCCGGCGCACGGTGGAGGCGCCGAAGGCCCTCGCCCCTCTCGGCTGAGCTCCGTCGTTGCCGGGCGGCCCGCGGCGGTCCGTCCGGCAACGGCCTCAACGGTCCCCGGGCTCCTGTGTCCCGCGCTCGATCGGGCCCCGCCCCGACAGCACCTCGCCGTACGCCTGCATCAGATCCGGCAGTCGCAGGGTGGCCAGGTCGTCACGGTTCGGCGCGGCGGAGTAACCGGACAGCCGCAGATCGCGGTAGGCGCAGCTCTTCTCGTACAGGGTGCGCAGGAAACGGCCGTTGCCCAGCTCGTCGATCCAGCCCTGGTCGACGACGTGCCCGCTGATGCTGCGCAGCTCGTCGAGGGACTCCTCGTCCCACACGTCGCCGTTCTCGGAGGCCAGCACCCCGCCGATCGCGGTGAGTTCGAGGGGTCGGTAACTCGGGAAGTCCACCCGCGTGGTGAAGCGTGAGGAGAGCCCCGGGTTGGTGGCGAGCAGCCGGTCCATGCCCTCCGGGTAGCCGGCCAGGATGACGACGAGGTGATCCCTGTTGTCCTCCGCCCGTTTGAGGAGGACCTGCAGGGCCTCGTCGCCGTACGCGTCGCCCTTGCTGTAGCCCGAGTTGGCGAGGCTGTACGCCTCGTCCACGAACAGCACCCCGCCGAGCGCCGAATCGATCAGCTCATTGGCCTTCACCGCTGTCTGCCCGAGGAACTCGCCCACCAGGTCGGACCGTTGGGCCTCCACCAGGTGGTCACCGCCGAGCAGCCCGAGCGCGTAGAACACCCGGCCCAGGATGCGGGCGACCGTGGTCTTGCCCGTCCCGGACGGTCCGGAGAAGACGAAGTGGCGCTTCGGGGGCTGCACCGGCAGTCCCTGCTCGGCCCGCAGCCGCGCCATGTTCAGCTGGGCGGACAGGGCCTTCACCTGGCGCTTCACCGGTTCGAGCCCGACCATGCGTTCGAGCTCCGCCAGGGCCTGCGCGAGCATCACCGGGTCGCTCGGCCCCGCGGGGAACGCTGCGGCCCGCGGCGCACCCGGCTTCGCCCGCGCCCCGTCACCGGCGGGCCCGGACGGTGGGACCGCGGTCCCGGTCGGGGTCTCCGGTTCGCCGCCGATCCACGGCTCACGGCCGTCCACCAGGTCGGTGCCGAGCACCGGTTCCCCGTCCGTCCGGGCCTCCACGCCGTCGGAGCCGAGGCCGGCCAGCGAGACCGCGGCGAGGTCGGTCGCCTCGTCGTAACCGTCTCCCTCGGAGATGGCAGCGAGCCTGGCCGAGGTGTCCATGAACGCCGGGTCCACGCGGTGCACCGCTCGGTACAGCGGCAGGGCCGCCGCACTGCGACCGGTTCCCTCGTGGGCCCGTGCGAGCCAGTAGCGCAGCTCCTTGCGCTGTGGCTGTTCGCTGCGACAGCGCATCAGCGCGGCGGACAGCAGGGGCTCCGCCTGTCCGTACATCTCCAGGCGCACCCGTGCCATTCCGCCGAAGAGTCCCGCCTCGATGCCCAGCAGGGGATCGTCGACGAGCCGCTCCGTGGTGCGCACGAGCTGTTCCCAGTCCTTGACGAGGTACGAGCGGCAGGCGTGCAGGAAGCGCACCTGGGGATCGGCGTCCACCGGCGGCAGGCCCGCCAACGCCCGGTCCAGCTCCGGCACATGACGGCCGTCCAGCCAGTGCGAGGCGTGCGCGAGCAGCAGATCGCGCGGGCTCTCCAGCACCGGCTGCACCCACCAGCCCAGCCAGTACCACGAGTTGAGCGTGCGGCGATGGCGGGTGCGCTGCTCGCCGAAGCGGTCGCGATGTCGGTACATGCGCAAGAGCGCCGTGGTGGTGTCGATCCGCAGCGCGTGCAGCCCCAGCCAGCCGTCCGCCATGCCGGGATCGAGACGCACCGCGGTTCTGAACTCCTCCTCGGCCTGCGGGTACGCGCCCATGGTGTAGGCGTCCACCCCGCGAAGCCAGGCAAGGTCGGCCGGGGCCTGCGCGCCCGGCGTGCCGATGTCCATCAGGTCCCCCACAAACCGTGCCCCAGAATGTCCCGCCCGCACAGCATGCCCAGCGCGGCGCACCTAATCACCGTGCCGGGGACGGGAATTGACCACACCCGAGAGGCATCGTACCTGCACAGGGAGTGAGCGGTTAAGTGCGTAACCGGCGCATCGGGGGGTGGTGACCGAGGGTGAGTGAAGGGCTCCGTGCGCCGGGGCGGGAGGGCAGAACGAAGCCCCCGATCACGGGGGAACAACCGGGGGCTTCGCGTCTGCGGGGGCTCCGAAAAGCCGCACATTGAGAACGTAAGACCTGTACGGCACGTCGGTCAAGCCGAGTTGAGGCGCCTGTGGGGCTTTTTCCTGCCACCCGCCAGGGGGACCCTCAGGCTTCACCGTCCGTGACGATCCGACTCGCCACCGCTGTCGGGCAAGGTCCTTGCAGCCACACGTACCCCGTGGGTGTCCGCCGTATCACCGCATCCGCGAAGGGGTACGAGGGGTCATCGGCGAAATGCCGCCGCTCCGCGACCGTCCAGCCGTCCCAGAAGTCCGACAGCCCGGGGCCGTCGCGATCCCTGCCCCGCTCCCAGGACGCCTCCCGCTCCCCCTCGATCCACAGCAGCCCCGCGAGAGACGGCCGCACCGCGGCGCGGCCCGCCCCCACACCCTCGATCAGCATCACGGGGGCGGGGGCCTGCGTCCTCGGCGGCCCGAAGCGCCGGGCCGTCCAGTCGTACGGGGCGTACCGTGCCGGCTCTCCCCGTGAGAGCGGATCCAGGACCCGCGTACGGAGTCTGTCCGTCCAGGCGAAGAGCTCCTCGTGCGTGGCCAGGTCGTCCAGGTGCAGCACGGGGGCGCCGCCGAGGGCCGCGGCGAGGCGACCGGTGAAGGTGCTCTTGCCGGATCCCGCGTGGCCGTCGACGGCGATCAGCCGCACCGGACCGCAGGACGGGGGGAGGGCACGCAGCCGGCGCGCGTGGTCCGCCAGGTCGTTCATGGTCCCCAGCCTACGAGTCCGGCGGTCAGGCTCATGGACGTGTCCAGGTCGCGTCAGTGGACCAGACCGATGACGCTGCCGCGGCACGGGGCGAATCACTGGCCGGACCCGGCCCCGACCCGCGATAGTTGGCGCACCGTTCGGCACCCGCAGTCCCAATCCGCTCAACGACCGGGGGTCTCGCCCATGACCAGACCGACTTCGCGCAGGACCGTGCTCACCGCCGCGCTCGCGGCGGCGGCCGGGACGGGCGCCGTGGCCTCAGCCGGCCCGGCGAGCGCCACCACCTCCCGTACTCCCCGTACCCTCCCGCTCGTGGACAACCGTTTCTGGACCACCTACTCCGACTGGCGCTGCGGCTCCTCGGAAGGGACCCGCGCCCTCGCCGGTCCCCGGCCGGGCCTGGTGATCTCCACGCCCGCCGGAAGCACCGACCACACCGACCCGCACACCGGCACGACCAGGACCTGGGAGTACGCGACCTGGACCTCCCCGGTCCACCGCCCGGCGGTCCCCGCCACGGAGGTCATCGCCTCCTGGAACGCGCACACCCCCCAGGGCACCTGGATCCAGATCGAGCTGCGCGGAAGCTACTCGGACGGCACGGACACGCCCTGGTACGTGATGGGCCGCTGGGCCGCCGGTGACACGGACATCCGCCGCACATCCGTGGACGACCAGACCGACGACAGGAGCACGGTCTGGACCGACACCCTCTCCGTGGACGACGCGGCGAGCGGGCTGCGTCTGGTGTCCTACCGTCTGAGGCTCACCCTCCACCGCGCCCCCGGCACCCGCCTCACGCCCACGGTCCACCGGGCCGGAGCCATGGCCTCGGACATCCCCGACCGCTTCACGGTCCCCGCCACGGCACCCGGCGCCGCCCGTGAGCTCACCGTGCCCCGTTACTCGCAGGACATCCACAAGGGGGAGTACCCGGAGTACGACAACGGGGGCGAGGCCTGGTGCAGCCCCACCTCCTCACAGATGATCATCGAGTACTGGGGCCGCAAGCCCACCGCGGAGGACCTGGCCTGGGTGAAGCCGGGCATCGCCGACCCGCAGGTCTGTCACGCAGCCCGCTACACCTTCGATCACCAGTACGAGGGTTGTGGCAACTGGCCCTTCAACGCCGCCTACGCCTCGACGTACAGGGACATGAACGCCGTGGTCACCCGGCTCGGGTCGCTGGCCGACCTGGAGGCGCTGGTCTCCGTGGGCATCCCGGTCATCACGTCGCAGTCCTTCCTGGCGGGGGAGCTGACCGGCGCGGGTTACGGCACGTCGGGCCACCTGATGACGGTCATCGGCTTCACGGCCGACGGCGATGTGATCGCCAACGACCCGGCGTCGCCGTCCAACGACGCGGTGCGCCGTGTCTACCGGCGGCGCGAGTGGGAGAACATCTGGTTGCGCACGAAGCGCTACGACGCGAACGGCCAGGTCAGAGGCGGTACGGGAGGGGTCTGCTACGTCTACTGGCCCGTCGACTCAGCACCGACTCGGCACCGTGTCCTGCGGTCGCTCGGACTGACCTGACCGGTGACTGTGCTCCTGTGGGATGCCGGGTGCGGCCCTCTGCCCCACCTCGTGCGGCAGAGGGCCGCACCCGGCCGGAGCGGTGGCTACGCCCCCGTGCGTACGGGGGCGTCGGTGCGGGCGACGACGTCCGCCGCGGTGACGCCCGGGGCCGTCTCCACGAGGGTGAGGCCGCCGTCCGTGACGTCCAGTACCGCGAGGTCGGTGATGATCCGCAGGACGCACCGCTCGCCGGTCAGCGGGAGGGTGCACTCCTCCAGGATCTTGGGACTGCCGTCCTTGGCGGTGTGCTCCATCAGGACGATGACGTGGCGCGCGCCGTGGACGAGGTCCATGGCGCCGCCCATGCCCTTGACCGTCTTGCCGGGGATCATCGAGTTGGCGAGGTCGCCGTGGTGCGACACCTGCTTGACGCCGCCGTGCGCGGTGAGACCGCCGTCCGCGGGTATCTCGGCGCCGGTGACGACCTTGCCCAGGAGCCGCGGGGCGAGCGGTCGGTCATGGCCGTTCCCTGGTGCGGCGGCGGCCGGTCGGCAGCGCCACGGGTTCGACGCCCGGCACGACGGTGCTGGTCAGCGTGCCGATGCCCTCGACCGTGAGCGTGACGGTGTCACCGGGCTTCAGCGGCGGCGGGGTCTGCTCGCCGCGCAGGCCCCAGAGTTCGGCGAGACAGCCGCCGTTGCCGCAGGTGCCGGAGCCGAGTACGTCACCGGGCACGACACGGGTGCCGCGTGAGGCGTAGGCGGTCATCTCCTCGAAGGTCCAGCTCATGTGGGAGAGCAGATCCGTGCCGACCGTCACGCCGTTGACCTCGGCGGTCAGGGCGAGGCGCAGGAAGCCCTCGCTGTCGCGGTGGGGCTCCAGCTCGTCGGCGGTCACGAGGTACGGGCCGAGGGTGGTCGCGGTGTCCTTGCCCTTGCAGGGGCCGAGGCCGACCTTCATCTCGGCGGACTGCAGATCCCGGGCGGACCAGTCGTTGAAGACCGTGTAGCCGACGATGTGGTCGCGGGCCCGTTCCGGGGTGAGGTCGCGGCCCTCGCGGCCGATGACGGCGGCCACCTCGAGTTCGAAGTCGAGCACGGTGGAGCCGGGGGGCATCGGGACGCCGTCCTGCGGGCCGTAGATCGCGTGCGGGTTGGTGAAGTAGAAGGTCGGCGCCGCGTACCACTGGTCGGGGACACCGGCGACGCCGTCGACCGAGCGGCGCACCCCTTCGACGTGTTCCTCGAAGGTGACGAAGTCGCGCACCGATGCAGGCTGGAGCGGAGGCAGCAGCCGGACCTGGGACACATGGGGGCCGGCCGGCACGTCGAGTGCCGCCGCGCCCGCTGCGAGCAGTCCGGGCAGACCGTCGGTCTCCACGAGCAGCGCGGTGAGGGAGGTGACGCCGGGCAGGGGATGGAGCGTGCCGTCTTCTTCCACGACGGCCACCCGGTGGCGGTGCTGATGCTGATAGGCGGCGAAGCGCATCGTGCGGCTCCAGGAGGGAGGGCGGGCGTGGGGGCGCCGCGGCCGTGTGGGTGACACGGCCGCAGCGCCCCGCGGGGGAGAGGCCGGGGCTCAGACCGGCGGGGCGATGAACACGCCGCGGTCGGGGTCGTTGAAGGACTCCTTGGCGACGATCTCGTTCATGGCGTTGGCGGTGCCCCACTGGTCGGTGACCTCGGGCTTCGAGAAGTCGTAGACGTGGGGGTGCCAGGTGTCCTCGTCGAGGTTCTCCAGCTCGGTCGTGTACTCGACGGTGTTGCCGTGCGGGTCGAGGAAGTACGTGAAGGTGTTGTCGCCCGCCATGTGCCGTCCGGGCCCCCAGATCTTGCGGAAGCCGGCCCGCATCACCCGGCCGGAGCCGCGCATGTACTCGTCGATGCCGCGCATCTCGAAGGAGACGTGGTGCAGGGCGGTGTGCGGGCCCTGGGCGATCGCCATGGAGTGGTGCTGGTTGCTGATCCGCATGAAGTGCATGACCTCGCCCATGTGCGGCGAGGAGAGCGTGTCGGAGAGGGCGAAGCCGAGATGGCGCTCGTACCACGCCCGGGTGCGGTTCAGGTCGGGCGAGTTGAGGACGACGTGGGAGAGCTTGACCGGGATGGCCTCCTTCTCCTCGATCTTCCGGTGCTGCCGCACCTCGACGTCGGCCGAGACCTCGATGGTGCGGCCGTCGACGTCGAAGAACCGGAAGCCGTACCCGCCGCCCGGGGTGTCCACGGCACCGGGCCGCGAGATCAGCTGGACGCCGCCGGCCAGGAGCCGCTCGGCGAGGGTGTCCACGTCCGCCGGGTTCGCGGCGCCGTAGGAGACGAGGTCGAGGCGCTTCTCCTCGGCCTCGCGCAGCCGTACGACGTACTGCTCGGGAGAGCCCTCGGCGGCGAGGAAGGAGATCCCTGAGTCCTCGGAGACCTTGGTGAGGCCCCAGACGCCGGAGTAGAAGTCGAGCTGCTTGTCGTAGTCCGGCACCGCCAGGTCGACGTGGCGCAGGTGGGTGAGCAGGCGTGCGCTCATGGTGAATTCCTCCTCAGGCGGGGGTGGGGTCGAACAGGGCAGCGGCGTTGTCACCGCGTACGGCGTCGAACGCGGCCCGCGACAGCTCCGCGGCGCGCAGCGCGCCGACCGGGTCCTCGGTGCCCATGTCGAAGGGGTAGTCGGAGCCGAGGAGCACGCGGTCGGCCCCGGCCACCCGGATCAGCTCCCGCAGGACGTGCGGGTCGTGGACGAGCGAGTCGAAGTACAGCCGCTTGAGGTAGCTGCTCGGCGGGTGGGCGCAGCCGGCGCCAGCGTCGGAGCGGGCGGACCAGGCGTGGTCGGAGCGGCCGATGTGGGTGGGGAGGTAGCCGCCGCCGTGGGCGGCGATCAGCTTCAGGCCGGGGTGCCGGTCGAGGACCCCCGAGAAGATGAGGTGGGAGAGGGCGACGGCGTTCTCGGTGGGCTGGCCGACCGTGTTGGACAGGTACCACCGGTCCAGACGCTCGTCGAGCGTGCAGCCGAAGGGGTGCAGGAAGATGATCGCGCCGGTCTCGCCGGCCCGGGACCAGAACGGTTCGTACGCGGGGTCGGACAGTTCCCGCCCCGGGGCGTGGCTGGAGATCTCCACCCCGCGCAGGCCCTGTTCCAGGGCGTGATCGAGGGCGCGCACCGCCAGGTCCGGATGTTGGAGGGGGACGAGTCCGAGTCCGTGGAGCCGGCCGGGGGCGGCCGAGCAGTGCGCGGCCGTCGCCTCGTTGGCGGTCCGGTACACCTTCTCGGCCGTCTCCTCGCCGGCCCAGTAGTGGTAGTGGGAGGGGGAAGGGCTGACCAGTTGGATGTCCACGCCCTGGGCGTCCATCGCGGCCAGGCGTACGGCCGGGTCGGTCATCCGGGGAATCCGTTCGCGCACCATGGGGCCGTTGACGGCGAGAGCCGCGGCTCCGTTACGGCGGGCGTCGAGCTCCTTGGCCTCGGCCAGGCCGGGCAGGCCGGCCACGAGTGCCTCGATCTCGGGCAGCAGGACGTGGGCGTGCACGTCCACGGTCGGTGACGTCACGGCAGCTCCCGCAGCATCGCCATGGTGCGGCCCATCAGGCCCGGGACATCGGCGTCGCGTACGCCGTCGAGCTGCCACTGCCCGATCTGTACGGAGGCCTCGACGACGGGGCGTACGCGGGTGATCCGCCGCTCGTAGTACGCCTGGAACAGGGCGTCGTCCCAGGTGCCCGAGCCGCTCAGCAACTGCGTCAGCACCCAGGCGTCCTCCAGGGACAGGGCGGCGCCCTGAGCGAGGGTGGGCGGGCAGCAGTGGGCGGCGTCGCCGACGAGGACGACCCGGCCGCGGTGCCACGAGCCCTCGACCAGCATGCGGTCGAACCAGGTGTAGTTGACCTGGGCCGGGTCGGTGATCTGCGCGGTGATCTCCGGCCAGTTGCCGCCGTAGGCGGAGGACAGCCGGCGCATCTCGTCGGCGTACGACTCGGCGGGGATCGTGGCGCGGTCGCGGTTGGCCTCGACGACGTACGCGTAGAGCGTGGTGTCGCCGGTGGGGCAGTAACCGGCGATGTAGGCGGGGCCCCCGTAGGCGAGGTCCGTGCGGGACACCCCTGCCGGGCGCGGGACGGCGGCCCGCCAGATGGCCATGCCGGTCGGCTCCGGCGCGGCGGTGATACCGATCGCGGCCCGGGTGGTGGAGCCGAGGCCGTCCGCGGCGATCACCAGGTCGTAGCGGCCCTCGGTGCCGTCGGTGAAGCGGACCGTGACGCCGTCGGCGTCCTGGTCGAAGCTCTCGGCCCGGGTGCCCAGACGGACACGGGCCCCGCTCGCGCGGACCGCCTCGATCAGGATCTGCTGGAGCCGGGGGCGCTGCATGCCGACGGTGGCGGGAAGGTCGTCACCGCCGGTGCGCAGGTCGTCCTGGACATGCAGGACCGTGCCGTCGGGGGCGGTGATTCCGACGGCGCCGAAGCCGGCGCCGGACGCCTTCACCTGGTCCCAGACGCCCAGTTCGCGCAGCACGCGCAGGGCGTTGCCCTGGAGGGTGATGCCGGAGCCAGCGGTCGCGTTCCAGTCGTCCCGGGCCTCGATCAGGTCCACCGCGAAGCCGGCACGGCGCAGCAGGACCGTCGCGGCGTTGCCTGCCGCGCCGCCACCGACGACGAGGATCGTGCGGGTTTCAGTCATAGGGGGAACTCCTTCGTTCCGCTGGTTACTTGACGGCTATCGGGTTGACGGGCGATCCGACCGCGCCGGTGATGGGGAGGGGCGCGGCGACCAGCATGAAGTCGTACACCCCGTCAGCGGCGCAGTCCTCGGCGAGCGCGTCCGGGTCCCACATCTCGCCGATCAGCAGGCCCATGTTGGGGATGGCGACCTGGTGCAGCGGCTGGAAGGCGTGCTCGAACTCGTTGGGACGGACCTCGAACCCCCAGGTGTCCGTGGCGATCGCGGCGATCTCGGAGCCATGGAGCCAGCCCGCGGTGGTGAAGGAGAGGCCGGGCGCGGGCCCGCCCGCGTACTCGCCCCAGCCGTCGCGGCGCGCCCGGGTGAGCCGGCCGGTGCGCACCACCAGGAGGTCACCGCGCCCCACGGTCACGCCGTGGGCGGTGGCGGTCGCCGTCAGGTGCTCCTCGGCGATCGCGAACCCGTCCGGCAGCTCGCCCGCGTCGCCGAACGTCCGCCCCACGTCGAGGAGTACGCCCCGCCCCGCTACGTGCGGCGCCATGTGCTCGATGCCGGTGACCAGGTCGCCGTCGGAGGTGACGACCTGCTCGGCGGGGCGGCCGTTCCACGCCTTGCCGTGGTCGAAGATGTGCCCGAGCCCGTCCCACTGCGTCGAGCACTGCAGCGGCATGGCGATCACGTCGTCGGCGCCGCCGATGCCGTGCGGCAGACCCTGGTTCCCCAGGGCGGCGTCGGTTCCGGTGTCCAGCATGGTGTGCACCGGATTGGTGCGCCGACGCCAGCCGTCCTGCGGGCCGTCGATGTCGAAGCGCTGGGACAGCGAGAAGCTGACGCCCCGCCGGACGAGCGCGGCGCCCTCCCGGCGCTTGGCCTCGTCGAGGAAGTTGAGGGTGCCGAGGACGTCGTCCCGGCCCCAGCGCCCCCAGTTGGAGTACTTCTTCGCCGCCTCGGCTATCGCGCCCTCGGGGTCGGTACGGTCCATGCTCATGAGGCCTCCGTGACACAGCGGGTGCGCTGTGTTCCGAGCCCGGTGACGGTGCTGTCCATGACGTCCCCGTCGCGCAGGAGACGGCCCCAGTGCATGCCGTTCCCGGCGGGTGACCCGGTGAGCACCAGGTCACCGGGGAGGAGGTGGGCGGACTGCGACGCGTAGGAGATCATCCGCGCCACGTCGAAGATCATGTCCTCGGTGGACTCGTCCTGCATGGTCTCGCCGTTGAGCTTCAGTGTGAGGCGCAGGTCGTGGGTGTCCCCGACCGACTCGGTCGGCACGATCCAGGGACCGAGCGGGGTGAACCCCGGGGCGTTCTTGCTGCGCAGCCAGTCGGTGCCGATCTGCGGCATGTCCCGGCGGAACACGGTCGCCCGGTCCGTCAGGTCGTTGGCGATGGTGTAGCCGGCGACGTACGACAGGGCGTCCTCGACGGAGACCTGGTGGGCGGGCCTGCCGATCACCGCGGCCAGCTCCAGCTCCCAGTCCGGCTTCTCGGCCCAGGAGGGGAGCACGACGTCGTCGTACGGACCGGTGACCGCGCTCGGCAGGCCGATGAACACGTACGGCAGGTCGTCGGCCGCCCGGCGGTCCATGATCTCCGCCGCCTCCGCCCGCCGCTCCTCCTCGGGGCGGTCGTCGCCCGGCGCCCGGTGCGCGACGTGCAGGTCGATGACGTGCTGCCGGTAGTTGGCCCCCGACTGGAAGACCTGCCGCGGCTCGACGGGCGCGTGCACCCGGAAGCCGGCCAGCGGGCTGCCGTCGGAGCCGCTCCCGTCGGACAGGGCTCGCAGCCGCGGCAGCGTCGTCTCCCAGCGGTCCAGCAGGTCCCGGACCGTCAACTGCTCCTCGCCGAAGGCGACGCGCAGATCGGTCACCAGGCCTCCGGACGTGACGAGGGCCGGGAAGGCGGGCCCGTCCGGGGCCGACAGGGTGCCGAGGGCGAAGGGGCCGGCGAAGAGCGCGGAAGCGGATGCAGGTTTCACGAACATGTCCTCCTGATTGCGGTGTGACCAATCTGGACCCGCCACCCGCAATCAGGGAAATCGATTCTGTGGATAATCGGTATCCGTCGCGTCTATTCATCCGGACGGCGTCCCACGCGGTCCGGCAGGCGTCCCACGCAGTCCGGGAGGCGCTCCACCGCAGTCCGGCAGGCGTCCCACCGCAGGAGGAGTCCCGTGAATCTGGCCAGCCTCGACCTCAACCTGGTCGTCGCCCTGCGCGCTCTCCTGGAGGAACGCAACGTCACCCGGGCCGGCCGGCGCGTCGGGCTCAGCCAGCCCGCCATGAGCGCCGCCCTGGCCCGGCTGCGACGGCACTTCGACGACGATCTGCTCGCGCGCGTCGGTGGACACTACGAGCTCACCGCGCTCGGCCAGGTCCTCCTCGACCGCACGGCGACGGCGTACGCCGTGCTGGAGCGGCTCTTCGCCAGCCAGGCCGACTTCGACCCGGCCAGGGAGAGCCGCGAGTTCAGGCTGGTCGCGTCCGACTACGCCGTCGCCCTGTTCGGCACCGAACTGGCCCACGTCGTGCACGAGGAGGCGCCCGGCATCCGGCTCCGCTTCACCCAGACCCCCGCCACGGTGGTCGACGACACCGCCGCCCTGCTGAGCGCCACCGACGGCCTGCTCATGCCGCACGGCGTCATCAGCGGCCTCCCCGTCACCGACCTCTACGACGACCGCTGGGTCTTCATCGTCGCGGACGACCACCCGGGCGTCGACGACCGGCTCACCCGCCAGGACCTCGCCCGGCTTCCCTGGGTCACCTACCAGCGCACCTACGACGCCCCCGCCGTGCGGCAGTTGGGCATGCTCGGCATCGAGCCGCGCGTGGAGGTCTCCGTGGACAGTTTCCAGCTGCTCCCGCTCATGGTGGCGGGCACGCGCCGTATCGCGATGATCCAGGCCCGGCTCGCCCAGCTCCTCTCGCCGCTCGCCGCGGTGCGGACCGTGGAACCCCCGTACGAAGCGGTGCCGTTGCGGGAAGCGCTGTGGTGGCATCCCGTGCACACGCACGACGCCGCCCACATATGGCTCCGGGAGACCGCCGCCCGGGTCGGGCGGCGGCTGGGAGGGGCCCCCGAGGTGCCCGGGCCTTGAAGCCCTGATCCCGCGCACCGGTGGAACGGGACACCCGCCCGCTCCGGCAGTCGCGGGATGTGGCGTCCACCACAGCCGGCGCCGTCCGCCGGGCGGTCACGGGCTGCCGGCCCGTGCGGCAGCGGGGGAGGTCGCGGCCCGCCCGCCCGGGGCCCGCCGACCGCTGTGACCCGGGTCTCTACCGCACCGGCCGCATCCGCTGGCACTGTGGTCGGGTCACGGGGGGACGTCCGCTGCCGAACGACAGAGTGAGATGCCATGACCGCGACCGCAGTCGAGAACCGGACCCGCTCCCGCGCCCGCACGGGCGGCCCCGAGGACGGGCCGAAGATCCTGGAACACGTCCTGGGCTGGACGCTCGTCGTCGTCCTCGCCATGTTCGTCACCCAGGCAGGGCTCATGTGACCTGGGGCCGCCGTTCCTGACGGGTGGGGTGAGGCGCCCGCCCGGCACCCCACCCCTGACCCGCCCTGCCGTGCGTGTACCCCGCCGGGGCTAGTTGATGGCCCTGATGAGCTCACCGTCCGTGGTGTCGCCGCTGAGCTCCCAGAAGAAGGTGCCGCCCAGGCCCTGCTGGTCCTTGTACTCCATCTTGGTGGCGATCGTGGCCGGGGTGTCGTAGCTCCACCAGTCGGTGCCGCAGTGGGCGTACGCCGTGCCCGCCACGGTGCCCGTCACGGGGCAGCTGTCCTTGAGGACCTTGTAGTCCTCGATGCCCGCCTCGTACGTACCCGGGGCCGCGCCGGTCGCCGTGCCGCCCGGCTCGGGCTGTGTGACGCCGGTCCAGCCGCGGCCGTAGAAGCCGATGCCCAGCAGCAGCTTCTCCGCCGGGATGCCCAGTCCCTTGAGCTTGGAGATCGCCGCGTCGCTGTCGAAGCCCTCCGTCGGGATGCCCGGGTAGGAGGTCAGCGGTGAGTGCGGAGCTGTCGGCCCCTGCGCCGCGAACGCGCCGAAGAAGTCGTACGTCATCGGGTTGTACCAGTCGAGGTACTGCGCCGCCCCCGCGTAGTCCACCGCGTCGATCTTGCCACCGTCGGACCCGTCCGCGGTGATCGCCGAGGTGATCAGATTGTCGGTGCCGAACGTCGAGCGCAGTGCCGACAGGAGGCCGCCGTAGGCGTCGCGGCCACTGGTGTCGCAGGTCAGGCCGCAGGCGTTCGGGTACTCCCAGTCGATGTCGATGCCGTCGAAGACATCGGCCCAGCGCGGGTCCTCCACCAGGTCGTAGCAGGACTCGGCGAAGGCTGCGGGGTTCCGGGCGGCCTCGGCGAAGCCACCGGACCAGCTCCAGCCGCCGAAGGACCAGATGACCTTCAGATCGGGGTGCAGCTTCTTCAGTTTGCGCAACTGGTTGAAGTTGCCGCGGAGTTCCTGGTCCCAGGTGTCCGCGACACCGTCCACCGACTGGTCGGCCGTGTAGGCCTTCTCGTAGTCGGCGTAGCTGTCCCCGATGGTGCACTTGCCGCCCTGGACGTTGCCGAAGGCGTAGTTGATGTGGGTCAGCTTGTCCGCCGAGCCCGAGGTCTCGATGTTCTTGACGTGGTAATCGCGCTGGTAGACACCCCAGTTGGTGAAGTATCCGACCACCTTGCCACCGGCCGCAGTGGGGGCGGCTCCGTCCGGGGTGGGCGCGGGGGCCTCGGAGGCGGTGGGGGCCGCGCCCGCCGACGACGTACCGGCGACGCCGAGGAGGGCGGCTCCGAGCGCGGCGGTGCAGAGGGTGGCGGCGAGCGCCCGGAGACGGGCGCGAGGACGGTGAAGTCCGGTCATTGTGGCTCCTCGTGGGGGAGGGCTTGAGTGCGGGGGGAAGATGCCCCGGCCCGTCCATCCGGGGATTGGCATGGACGCGATGAGGCATCGGGGGAGACCGTAGGAGGACTAGACCAGTGGGGTCAATGGTGCGGACCAATTTCCCTGATCCCGGCCCCTGTCGACCGGTGACGCGCGCGCTCCGATCGGGCATACTCAACGCGCCACAGCCGCTGACCGGCGCCTCCCGTGATCCGGGCAGGCAGGATCGGCGGAGGAGCCGTAGATTTCCGGGCATCGCCCGGGACCACCCGGCGGCGCCGCGCACACCCCGCGCGCGCGACCGCCGTCACGCCCGACAGGGAGGAGAGCGCCGTCATGTCCGACCGTGCCCCGCAGCCGGTGGAACGCCGTCTGCCCACCGAGGAGTCCCGGCAGCTCGTCGAGCTCGTACGCGACATCGTGTCGAAGGAGATCGCTCCCCGGGCGGCCGAGGAGGAGGAGGCGGGCTTCTTCCCGCGCCCGGTCTTCACCCTGCTGTCCGAATCCGGGCTGCTCGGCCTGCCGTACGACTCCGCGTACGGGGGCGGCGACCAGCCGTACCAGGTCTATCTGCAGGTCCTCGAAGAGCTGGCGGCCGCCCGGCTCACCGTCGGCCTCGGTGTCAGCGTCCACTCGCTGGCCTGCCACGCCCTCGCCGGATACGGAACCGACGAGCAACGGGCCGCCCATCTCCCCGCGATGCTCTCGGGCGGCCTGCTCGGCGCCTACTGCCTCTCCGAGCCGTCCTCGGGCTCCGACGCCGCCTCGCTCCGCACGAAGGCCGTACGGGACGGTGAGGACTGGGTCCTCACCGGAACCAAGGCATGGATCACGCACGGCGGCATCGCCGACTTCTACACGGTGCTGGCCCGGACCGGGGAGGACGGCCCCCGTGGCATCACCGCCTTCCTCGTCCCCGGAGACGCCGAAGGCCTCGGCGCGGCACCGCCCGAGCGGAAGATGGGCATGAAGGGATCACCCACCGCCCAACTGCACTTCGAGGGCGTACGGATCCCGGGCGACCGCCGCATCGGTGACGAGGGGCAGGGCTTCGCCATCGCCCTGTCCGCACTCGACTCGGGGCGGCTGGGGATCGCCGCCTGTGCCATCGGTGTCGCCCAGGCGGCACTCGACCAGGCGATCGGATACGCCACCGACCGGCACCAGTTCGGCCGGCCGATCGCGGACTTCCAGGGGCTGCGCTTCATGCTCGCCGACATGGCGACCCGGATCGAGGCCGGGCGTGCCCTCTACCTGGAAGCCGCCCGGCTCCGCGACACCGGCCTGCCGTTCTCGCGGCAGGCGGCCATGGCCAAGCTGTTCTGCACCGACGCGGCGATGCAGGTGACCACCGACGCGGTCCAGGTGCTCGGGGGCTACGGCTACACGCTCGACTTCCCGGTCGAGCGGCTGATGCGCGAGGCCAAGGTGCTTCAGATCGTCGAGGGCACCAACCAGATCCAGCGCATGGTCATCGCCCGCCACCTCGCGGGTCCCGAGACCCGCTGACCCGCACGGGCCGGTCCGACCGGCCGGGTGTCGTCATGATCCGGTTCCACTCCGGGGCGGCCCGGCCACCGGCCGTCCGGTGCACTGTCCGCACCACGCCGGCCCGGCCGTCGTGGTGCGCGCAGGGAGCCCTACCGGGGCGCGGGAGGGCTCAGGCCGCGTGACGCCGCGCCTGAGGCACGTACCGCAGGGGACGCGAGCCCGGACCGCCGGCGTGGGAGAAGGGCTGCATCCGCCAGTCGAGTCCCTGAGGGAGCGTCAGCAGCAGTGCGGTCTCCTGCTCCTGCGCCTCGAGCGTCTCGTCGGCCGGGCGGGCCCGGGAGGCGTCGCGATTCGTCCCGGGGCAGACGGTGAGGACGAACGGGTTCCACGGCGTGGGGCACAGCGCGTGTTCGGGAAGCACGTCCTCGTCCGCCAGCAGGGCGATCGGCTGTGCGCAGTCCGGGCAGATCACCCGGTACATCTCGAACGTGTCGTACGCGTCGGGAACGGCGTCCTCGTCGGACGCCGCGTAGGCGTCGTCGTCGTCGTGTTCCCGTTCGGTACGTCCGGTCAGCTTCAGGCTCTGCATGGGTCATTCCCCCCTCGGGTGGACCGGCCAGGCGCCTCGGCCTCGGCCACAGCAAGCACTTCCCGCGGGAGGTCGGCCGTAACCGCCGGTCCTGCGGCTACCCACCCGTAAACCTGTGGCATTCGTCACATGCCCCTCGAACGTGCCCTTCCGAGGGTCCCACGGCTGTGCCTGGAGGGCCCGGGGCCATAGGTTGATCCGCATGGAGGAGCTGGACCGTCAGATTGTGGAGTTGCTCGTCAAGGACGGGCGGATGAGCTACACCGACCTGGGCAAGGCCACGGGCCTGTCCACCTCGGCCGTTCATCAGCGCGTCCGCCGGCTGGAGCAGCGCGGGGTGATCAAGGGCTACGCCGCGGTCGTCGACCCCGAGGCCGTCGGCCTGCCCCTCACCGCGTTCATCTCGGTGAAACCCTTCGACCCGAGCGCACCCGACGACATCGCCGAACGGCTCGCCGACGTGCCGGAGTTGGAGGCGTGCCACAGCGTCGCTGGTGACGAGAACTACATCCTCAAGGTGCGGGTCTCCAGCCCCCTGGAGCTGGAACACCTGCTCACCCGGATCCGTACGCTGGCCGGTGTCTCCACCCGCACGACGGTCGTCCTCTCCACGCCCTACGAGGCGCGTCCGCCGCGTATCTGAGGCCCCCCGCCCCCTTCGCGGAGGGGGCGGGGGAGCAACCGGTTCCGCCAGGCGCGAGACTGGTCCCATGACCGAGAGCGCCGCCCCCCAGAGCGAACACCGCACCGTGCTGTTGCGCGGTGGAGACGTCCACAGCCCCGCCGATCCGTTCGCCACCGCGATGGTCGTCGAACGCGGCCATGTCGCCTGGGTGGGCTCCGAGGGAGCCGCCGACGCCTTCGCGAGCGGTGTCGACGAGGTGATCGACCTCGAAGGGTCCCTGGTCACCCCGGCCTTCACCGACTCCCACGTCCACACGACGTCGACCGGACTCGCACTCACGGGGCTGGACCTGTCGGGGGCGCGCACGCTTGCCGAGGCCCTCGGTCTCGTACGTGCGTTCGCAAACGGTCAGCCCGAGGCAGGGGTGATCCTCGGCCACGGATGGGATGCGGCCCGCTGGCCCGAGCGGCGGCCCCCGTCGCGCGCCGAGCTCGACGACGCGGCAGGCGGCAGGGCCGTCTACCTCCCCCGTGTGGACGTCCACTCCGCGGTGGTGACCACGGCGCTCCTGGACCTCGTCCCCGGCGTCACCGGGCTGCCCGGTTACCACCCCGACGCCCCCCTCACGGGCGACGCCCATCACGCGGTGCGGGCGGCCGCCCACGGCGCCGTCACGCCGCGGCAGCGGGCGCGGGCCCAGCGCGCCGCCCTGGCGCACGCCGCCTCGCTGGGAATCGGCACCGTGCACGAGTGCGCGGGTCCCGAGATCTCGGACGAGGAGGACTTCACCGGGCTCCTGGAACTGGCCTCCGAGCAGCCCGGACCCAGGGTCTTCGGCTACTGGGCGGAGCGCGTCGAGGACGCGGAGGGGGCCCGCAGGATCCGTGAGCTCGGGGCCCTCGGCGCGGCCGGTGACCTCTTCGTGGACGGTTCCCTCGGCTCGCACACCGCCCTTCTGCACGAGCCCTACGCCGACGCCCCGCACACCGGCGCGGGCCGGCTCGACGCCGCGCAGATCGCCGCGCACGTGACGGCGTGCACCGAGGCGGGGCTCCAGGCCGGGTTCCACGCCATCGGCGACGCGGCGGTCTCCGCCGTGGTGGCAGGGGTCCGGGCCGCTTCCGAGACCCTCGGGCTCGCCCGGATCCGGGCCGCCAGGCACCGTGTCGAGCATGCGGAGATGCTCACCCCGGAAACCGTCGCGGCCTTCGCCGAACTGGGCCTCACCGCCTCCGTGCAGCCGGCCTTCGACGCGGCCTGGGGCGGTGCCGACGGCATGTACGCCCAGCGCCTGGGCGCCGAGCGCGCCGCGACCCTCAACCCGTACGCGGCGCTCCTCCGTGCCGGGGTGCCCCTCGCCTTCGGCTCCGACAGCCCGGTCACCCCGCTCGACCCCTGGGGGACGGTGCGCGCCGCCGCCCATCACCGCACACCCGGGCACCGGGTCTCCGTACGCGCCGGTTTCACCGCCCACACACGGGGTGGCTGGCGGGCCGTCGGGCGGGACGACGGAGGTGTGCTCGTCCCGGGGGCCCCGGCCGACTACGCCGTCTGGCGGACCGGTGACCTGCTGGTCCAGGCCCCTGACGACCGGGTGGCGCGATGGTCCACCGACCCCCGTTCCGGCACCCCGGGGCTGCCCGATCTCACCCCCGGGGCGGAGCTTCCGGTCTGTCTGCGCACGGTGGTCTTCGGGGAGACCGTCTACGTGAGGCCGAACGAGTGACGTGGGGACATCGCGTACCGCCGATCGAAGACGGGGAGTCTCTCCCGCCACCTGCGAGTCCTCGGCGCTGACCAGGCGTTTTCCGGAGAAACAGCAGGTCGGGCGACTGTTGACAGAAAGCGCCCACGGGCCGGTAGGTTCGGCCGGGTCCACCACTGGACGTCCGACCGGTCGAACCTCCACGCAGTCGTCGAACGCCGCTGGGTCATGGGGTGGTGTGCCGCACCGGCGCACCACCACTGACAGCCAGGTTCAGCGCCCGCGCCTCGGGGGCGAGGGAGAGTTCGGTCCGGACGGCAGGTGCGACCCGGGTGGGGCCCGGAGGTTCAGTAGACAACGGCTCTCGGTCGACCCGCAGCCAGCGGGTCCCAGGTCGGCCCGAAGGACGCCGGGCCCCGATCCGCACCGCCGTCCTTCTGTCCGCAGTTCCACGCTTCTGTCCAGGCGCCACACGCCACCCCGCGACCGCGTCGGCGCCCGGCCGTGCCGTGCTGGATATGGTGTGCACCTGCGTACGGACTTTAAGGGGCAGTAGTGAACGACGGCGGTCAGAGGCAGTTCGGCCCGCTCGGCAGGGTCTTGGTGATCATTCCGACCTACAACGAGGCCGAGAACGTCAAGCTGATCGTCGCCCGGGTGCGCGCCGCCGTTCCGGAAGCGGACGTCCTCGTCGCCGACGACAACAGCCCCGACGGCACCGGCAAGGTCGCCGACGAGCTGGCGGCCGGTGACAGCCAGGTGCACGTCCTGCACCGCGAGGGCAAGGAAGGGCTCGGCGCCGCCTATCTCGCGGGTTTCCGCTGGGGCTCCGAACACGGCTACGGCGTCCTGGTCGAGATGGACGCGGACGGCTCGCACCAGCCGGAGGAGCTGCCCCGGCTCCTCACCGCCCTGAAGGGTGCCGACCTGGTCCTCGGCTCGCGCTGGGTCCCCGGCGGCCGGGTGGTCAACTGGCCCAGGCACCGCGAGATGATCTCGCGCGGCGGCAGCCTCTACTCCCGGATGCTGCTGGGCCTCGCGGTGCGGGACGTCACCGGCGGTTACCGGGCCTTCCGTACCGAGACGCTCGATCACCTCGGCCTCGACGAGGTCGCCTCGCAGGGCTACTGCTTCCAGGTCGACCTCGCCCGGCGGGCCGTCGAGGCGGGCTGTCATGTCGTCGAGGTGCCGATCACCTTCATGGAGCGGGAGATCGGTGACTCCAAGATGAGCCGCGACATCCTCGTCGAGGCTCTGTGGCGCGTCACCGGCTGGGGCATCACCGGCCGGGCCAACAAGGTACTGGGCCGCAAGGCCCCCTGACCGCCCGGCGGCGGCCTGGTGATCACCCCCTTACGCCGTTCGCACGCCCGTACAGGCACACTGGGGGCATGACGACCGGCACTCCGCCTCCGACCCGTCCCCGGCGCTCGCGCGCCCGCACCCTCCTGCCGCTGGGCGTCGCCGCCTGGCTGGTGCTGGAGATCTGGCTGCTCACCGTGGTGGCCGGTGCGGCGAACGGCTTCACCGTGCTGCTGATCCTGGTCGCCGGTGCCGTGCTCGGCGCGACGGTGATCAAGCGGGCGGGCCGGCGGGCCTTCCGCAACCTCACCGAGACCCTTCAGCAGATGCCGGGGCAGCCCGGCGCCCCCGCGGGGGGTCCTGTCGCGCCTCCGGCCGGGAGCAAGGGCAACGGCTTCCTGATGCTGGGCGGCCTGCTCCTGATGATCCCCGGAGTGATCTCCGACGCGGCGGGGCTCCTGCTCCTGCTGCCCCCGGTCCGCTCCGCTCTCGGACGCGCCGTGGAACGCTCCCTGGAGCGCCGGATGCGGGCGGCTTCGCCGGGGGGCCTCCAGGACGTCTTCCAGCAGGCTCGTATCCACCGTCCGGACGGCAAGGTGGTCCAGGGCGAGGTCATCCGTGAGGACGGCACGCCCGGGCGACGGCGCCCCGACGACGGCCGGGGCGCGGACCGCCCGCCGCTGATTTCCTGAGCCGGGCGGGCGGCGACGGCGAAGGAGCCGCAGCCCGTGAAGAGGTGACAAGAGCCGCGGGCCGCGACACATGTTCTGTGTCGCGGCCCGCGGCTCTTGTGCGGTGCGGTGATACGCGGTCAGGCAGACTTCCTGCTGTCCCGCGGGTGCACGGCAATGTTCATGGCGCCGGAGCGCAGGACCGCCAGCCTCTCGGCCAGCACTTCCTCGAGCTCCTCGCGGGTCCGTCGCTCCATGAGCATGTCCCAGTGCGTACGCGCAGGCTTGCCCTTCTTCTCTTCGGGGCCGTCCCCGTCCACCAGAAGTGCCGTGGCGCCGCACGCCTTGCACTCCCACTCCGCCGGAATTTCCGCCTCTACCGAGAACGGCATCTCAAATCGATGTCCGTTCGGGCATGCGTACTCCACCGCCTGGCGCGGGGCCAGATCGATGCCGCGGTCCGTCTCGTAGCTGGTAACCACGAGTCGCGTACCGCGGAGAGCTCGCTCACTCATGAATCGTGCCTCCCGGGCTTGTCGCCCACAGGACAGGTGTCGCTGTCGTCGTCATCCGGTCAACGTCCGGTCGGCGGCAAAGATTCCCGTTGCCGGTCATGCGTCGCCCGTCGTGCCGCTGCTTTGTCTGGGTCCACTACCCACCGGTGCCCGGTTTGTCACCTTTGGTCGAAGCTGTCACCCGAGGGTTCGGCTTCTTCCGCTCGCAGTAACGGTCCGCCGAGCACACCAAAGGCGTACACTACCGGCCTTTCACTTCAACGTCTAAATCCGGTCCGGCACGGGATTGCCCGCGGCGGCCACCGCGGCCCGCACGGGAACCCTCGCCAGGAGCACGGCGCCGAGCGCGAAGAAGAGCACCAGGGACAGGATCGCGTCACGGTAACTGCCGGTGAGCTGATAGCCGAGGCCGAAGACCAGGGGCCCCAGCCAGCTCAGTCCGCGGTCGCTCATCTCGTAGGCGGAGAAGTACTCCGCCTCCTTCCCGCGCGGCACCAGATGTGAGAACAGCGACCGCGAGAGGGCCTGGCTGCCGCCCATCACCAGGCCGATCGCCGCCGCCAGGACGTAGAAGAACACCGGAGCGTCGGCGGGCAGCGCGTACGCCGCGGCGAGGATCAGCGTCCAGACGGCCAGGGAGACGAGGATCGTGCGCTTGGCTCCGTACCGCCGGGCGAGTCGCGCCATCCCCAGCGCACCCGCCACGGCGAGGACCTGTACCAGCAGCACCGCGGTGATCAGGGTCGTCTGGTCGAGGCCGAGTTCCTCGGAGCCGTACAGGGAGGCCTGGGAGATCACCGTCTGGATGCCGTCGTTGTAGACCAGATAGGCGAGCAGGAAGGACAGGGTGAGCGGGTGACGGCGCATGTCGCGCAGGGTCGCCCGCAGCTGCCGCCAGCCCGAGCCGACCGCGCCGTCGCCGCCGGGCGCCACCCGGCGGTCACGCAGCCGCCGCAGCGGTACGAGGGCGAAGGCGCCCCACCACACGCCGGCCGACGCGATGCAGACGCGGACCGCGTCGGACTCGGCCAGACCGAAGGACTCGTGGCCCGTGTAGAGGATCAGGTTCAGGACGAGGACGAAGGCGCCCGAGGTGTACCCGAAGGCCCAGCCGCGGGAGGAGACGGCGTCGCGTTCCTCCGGGGTGGCGATCTGCGGCAGGTACGCGTTGTACAGGGCCATCGACACGGAGATCGAGGCGTTCGCCACGATGAGCAGGAAGGCCCCCAGCAGATAGCGGTGGCCCTCCAGGAAGAACATGCAGGCCGTCGCCGTCGCGCCCGTGTACGCGGCCGCCGCCAGCAGGGGCTTCTTGCGGCCCGTGCGGTCCGCCGCGGCACCCACGACCGGCATCACGATCACGGCCACGACGATGGACACCGACACGGTGTACGCGAAGAGTGAGCCCGCACGCACGGGTATGCCCAGCGGATGCACGTACCCCTCCGCGTCGGCGGCCGCCTTGGCTATCGACGTCAGATAGGGGCCGAGGAAGACCGTCACGACGCTGGTGGAATAGACGGAGCAGGCGAAGTCGTAGAAGTACCAGCCGCGTTGCTCTCGCCTGCGTGCGGCGGCCTCGGCCGGCTGTCCGGCCGGCTCCACCGTTCCTGCGGTACCGGTGCTCACACCGCGCCCCCTCGTTCGTCCCCTGCGGACGCGGCGGGTCCCGGCGTCAGGCCCAGGCCCCCCGCTCGCTCAGCACCGTACGCAGCGTCTCGATGTGATCGGTCATGATGCCATCCACCCCGAGGTCCAGGAGCGCCGCCATCCGTTCCGGTTCGTTGACCGTCCAGACGTGCACCTGCAGGCCGCGGGCGTGCGCCGTGCGGACGAAGTTCCGGTCGACGACGCGGACGCCGTTCTGGCTCTCCGGGACCTGCGCGCAGACGGCGCCCGCCCGGAGGGCCGCCGGGATGCCGTACGAGCGCAGCCGCAGGCCGAGCACGCCGCGCACCCCGTAGGAGGTGGCCAGGCGAGGGCCCGCGAGACGGTGCGCCCTGGCCACGCGCGCCTCCGAGAAGGAACCCACGCACACCCGGTCCCACGCGTCGGTCCTGCGGATCAGATCGATGAGCGGTGCGAGGGCGGGCTCCGCCTTGATGTCCACGTTCCAGCGGGCGTCGGGGAACTCCGCCAGCAGCTCCTCGAAGAGGGGCAGCGGCTCACTGCCGGCCACCCTCGCCCGGCGCACCTCGCTCCAGGGAAGCCGGGCTATCCGTCCCCGGGAGTCCGTCACCCGGTCCAGGGTCGGGTCGTGGAAGGCCACCAGGCGGCCGTCCGCGGTGGCGTGCACATCGGTCTCGAAATAGCGGTAGCCGGCTCCGGCCGCGCGCCGGAACGCGGCCGCGGTGTTCTCCAAGCCGTCCGCCGCCCCGCCTCGGTGGGCGAAGGCAATCGTCGAAGGGTGGTCCAGATAGGGGTGGCGCCCCGAAGTCGCTGCGGTCACCGCGGAAGTATCGCCTCTCGCGGTGTCCGGCCGGCAACGGCGGCGGTGCGCCCGTCCGGCGCGGGAAGGTCGAAGAGGCGCAGGAAGAGCTGGGCGAGCGGACCGATGGCCAGGGCGTACAGGACCGTGCCCACGCCGAGTGAACCGCCGAGCAGGAAGCCGGTCACGACCACGGCCACCTCGATCGCCGTACGCACCAGCCTGATGGAGCGGCCCGTGAGCCGGTTGAGTCCCGTCATCAGACCGTCACGCGGCCCCGGGCCGAAGCGCGCGGAGATGTACAGGCCGGTGGCGGCACCGTTGAGCACGATGCCCGCCACCATCGCGGGTATCTGCGCCCCGAGGCCGTGCACCTCGGGGACGAGGGCGAGAGTGCCGTCCATGGCGATGCCGACGGCGAACACGTTGGAGACGGTTCCGAGGCCCGGGCGCTGCCTGATCGGTATCCACAGGAGGAGGACGACCGCCCCGACGACGATCGAGACGACCCCGATGGAAATGCCGGTGCGCTCCGCGAGCCCCTGGTGCAGCACTCCCCATGGTTCCAGGCCGAGTCCGGCGCGGACCAGCAGCGCCGAACTCGCGCCGTACAGGGCCAGACCCACGTACAGGTGGATGAGCCTCCGGGGGAGCCGGGCGCCGCTCCTGGCGGTGGTTTCGGACACGTGGTGCCTCCGGTGTGGTGGTGCGAGTGGACTGCTCCGTGACACTCTGTGGCAGGGGATTGGCTGCCAACTATGGCCAATCCGAGGAAGGTGGACTGATTCGTATGGCGCAGTGGACTTCGACCGTCGGTGCGGCGCAGCTCGCCCGTCAGCTCCAGGGCCAGCAGGCGCGTCCCCCGGCGCCGGGCGTCCGCAAGCCGCCCGCCTACCGCGCCCTCGCCGACGGGGTGCGTCTGCTCGTCCTGGAAGGCCGGGTCCCGGTCGCCGCGCGGCTCCCCGCCGAACGGGAGCTCGCCCTGGCGCTGTCCCTCAGCCGGACCACCGTCGCGGCCGCCTACGAGGCGCTGCGCGCCGAGGGGTTCCTGGAGTCTCGCCGCGGTGCGGGCAGCTGGACCGCCGTGCCGGCGGGCAACCCGCTGCCCGCCCGGGGCCTCGAACCGCTGCCCCCGGAATCGCTCGGCTCCATGATCGACCTGGGGTGCGCCTCGCTCCCCGCCCCGGAACCGTGGCTGACCCGGGCCGTCCAGGGCGCGCTGGAGGAGCTGCCGCCGTACGCGCACACGCACGGCGACTACCCGGCCGGACTTCCCGCGCTACGGCAGATGATCGCGGACCGTTACACCGGGCACGGCATCCCCACGATGCCCGAGCAGATCATGGTCACGACGGGGGCGATGGGCGCCATCGACGCCATCTGTCATCTCTTCGCCGGCCGCGGTGAGCGCATCGCCGTGGAGTCCCCGAGCTACGCCAACATCCTCCAGCTCATGCGCGAGGCCGGCGCCAGGCTGGTGCCCGTGGCGATGGAGGAGGGCCTCGGCGGCTGGGACATGAGCCGCTGGCGGCAGGTCCTGAGGGACGCGGCGCCCAGACTGGCCTATGTCGTCGCCGACTTCCACAACCCCACCGGTGCCCTGGCGGACGAGCAGCAGCGCCGTGCCCTGGTCGAGGCGGCCCGTTCGGCGGGCACGGTCCTGGTGGTCGACGAGACGATGCACGAACTGCGCCTGGACGCGGACGTGGCGATGCCCCGCAGGGTCTGCGCGTTCGACCCGGCCGGCAGCACCGTCCTGACCGTCGGCTCCGCGAGCAAGGCCTTCTGGGCGGGCATGCGCATCGGCTGGGTGCGGGCCGCCCCGGACGTCATCCGCAGCCTGGTCGCGGCACGTGCGTACGCCGACATGGGGACCCCGGTGCTGGAACAGCTCGCCATCAACTGGCTGCTGCGGACGGGCGGCTGGGAGCAGGCGGTGGAGGTCCGGCGTGAGCAGGCGCGGCAGAACAGGGACGACCTGGTGCGGGCGCTGCGCCGGGAGCTCCCGGAGTGGGAGTTCGAGGTGCCGGCCGGCGGACTCACCCTGTGGGTGCGCACCGGCGGACTCTCCGGGTCCCGGCTGGCCGTGGCGGGCGAGCGGGTCGGCGTCCGCGTCCCGTCGGGGCCGCGCTTCGGGGTCGACGGGGCCTTCGAGGGCTATGTGCGGCTGCCCTTCACCGTCGGCGGCCCGCTGGCGGACGAGGCGGCGCTCCGGCTCGCCGCGGCCGCCGAGCTGGTCGGTTCCGGGGCGAGCACGGGAGCCGAGGCGCCCCGGACCTTCGTGGCCTGAGGCGCCGGGGCTGTTCACCCCTCGGCGGCGGCCGGCGTCCCGATCAGCCGGTCCGCGTGGACGGACACGGGCTCGGCGGCGGGTTCGGGTGCTGCCTGTTCCGTCGTCGGCGCCCCGCCCGGCAGCAGGCCGAGCACAGCCCGGCGGTGCGCCTCGTTCGTGGCCTCGTCGTTCGGGTCCGGGGTGGCGGGTACCTGGAGCCGCAGGACCGGCCCGCTGCCCAGCCGGGTGTAGCCGCGCCCCGGCGGGACGTCGGGGGTGGGCGTGGTGTGCGGCCGGGCGCCCAGGACCGCCTCGACCTGTTCACGGTCCGCCGGGCCGAGGACGGCGCGCGCCCTGGTGTGGGTCCGCACGGTCTCGGTGAGGGAGTCCAGGCTGTCGAACGCTTCCGCGACGACCACCGTCACCCCGGCCGCGCGGCCGTGCCGCAACGGCACCTGGAGCAGTTCCTGAGGATCCTGCCTGCCGTCGGCGGCGGCCAGGTGGCCCAGGGCGCTCGGGCGGTCCAGCAGGATCCAGAGGGGGCGTTTGATGTCCTCGGGCTCGGGGTGCCCGGCCTGGCGGGACCGGTTGGCGGCGATGAGCCGCCGCTCGGTCTCGTGCGCGGCCCATTCGAGTGTCGCGAGAGCCCCGGCCAGACCGCACTCCACGGCCAGTACGCCGTCCCGGCCGGTCAGGAAGCCGTACTCGCCGGTGCCGCCGCCCTCCACGACGAGGATGTCGCCGTGCTGGAGGGCCTGCAGGGCGAGCGAGCGCATCAGGGTCGTGGTGCCGCTTCCTGGGTGCCCGGCGATCAGCAGATGGGGTTCCGTCGAACGGGCGCCGGTGCGCCAGATCACCGGGGAGGCGTCCCGCGTCACCTCACCGTCCTGGACCGGAACGGTGCGCCGGACCGCGTCGGCGTCGGTGAAACCCAGCACGGTCTCGCCGGGTGCGGTGACGAAGCGCTGGGCGGCGAGGGTGGTGGGGAGCGCGGCGAGCACCGTCATGAGGAGGTGGTTGTTCTCCTCGTCCCAGGCGAAGTGGTATTCGCGGCCACGGCCCGACTTCGCGTGGAGCACCTGTTCGATCCGGGCGCGGGACGCGGGATCGCCGTCGGTGAAGTACGCCGGATAGTTCACCTGGAGCCGGGTGAGGCGCCCGTTGCCGTCGAACTCGTACGACGTACCGAAGGCCTTCTCCCAGTCGCCGCCGTGGGAGAACAGCGGACCGGGGTCGTCGGCCACGGAGAAGTGCGGCACCAGCGCCTCGTAGAGCGCCTGGAGCCGTGCGGCCCCCGCCTCGCCGGGGCCGGTACTCGCGGGGGTGCGGTCGCGCCCCCGCCACGCGGCGGCGCCCATCACCGAGATCAGGGCCAGAAGAGGCCCGTAGGGGATGAGCGCCACCACCAGGACACAGGCCGCGGCCAGGAACAGCACGTGTCCGCGCCGGTCCTTGGGCGTCGCGGCCCACTTCTGCCGCCCTGCTCCCGCCAGCAGCCGCAGACCGCGGGTGACCGTGATCAGCGGCTGGAGGACGTCGGTGGCGTTGTCGGCGGCCGTGCGCGCGATCTCACGGCTGCGGGTGATCGAGGTGCTGCCGCTGCTCAGAATGCGGGGGAGTGGTCGCCGGGCCACGTCGGTCTCCTGAGGTGGTGGGTGCGGTCGGGGGCGTCAGAACTTGATCCCGCCCAGCATGCTGGCGAGGCTCGCCCCGCCGGCGGTGATGCTCGGGGCGATGGCCGTGCCGGCCAGGTAGAAGCCGAACAGGGCGCAGATGAGGGCGTGCGAGGCCTTGAGCCCGTCCTTCTTGAAGAAGAGGAAGACGATGATGCCGAGCAGTACCACGCCCGAGATGGAGAGGATCATGAGCGGTTCTCCTGGTTGAGGGGACAGTCACCATGAGTACTTCCAGGATCACAAGATGTATCTATACGATAAAAGGTGCAAGTGGGTGAACAGTGATCCATTTCACCCGACCGGTGGGCGAAAAATGCTTGCCCGGAAGTTCCGGGAGCCGCACGGGCCCTGTCCCCGCCGGAAAGTGCCGCCCGTCACCGTGATCTTCCGCCGCTCCGGGGCAGGCTGACGGCTGACCGGAGCAGTACCCTGTCGATTCACTCGTACGGCCCCCGCCGTACCCCCACCAGGCCGGTAACGGCCGAAACGGCCATGGAAGGCGGTCCGTCCGATGAGCGAAACCCCCGATCCCGAGGTGGTCGAGCTGGCGACCAAGGTCTTCGACCTGGCCCGCCGCGGCGAGAGCGACACGCTCGCCGCCTACGTCGACGCGGGTGTCCCCGCGAACCTCACCAACGACCGGGGCGACTCCCTGCTCATGCTCGCCGCCTACCACGGGCACGCGCCCGCCGTCGTCGCCCTCGCGGCGCGTGGCGCCGACCCGGACCGGGCCAACGACCGGGGGCAGACACCGTTGGCCGGAGCCGTCTTCAAGGGTGAGCGTGACGTGATCGACGCGCTGCTCGCCGCAGGCGCCGACCCGGCCGCCGGAGCACCCTCCGCCCTGGACACCGCGCGCATGTTCGGCAAGGACGACCTGCTGGAACTCTTCGGTGCGCGCTGAGACACCGGCCGGCCGGTGCGTCGTAAATGTGGTCGCGTCGGCGAAATGGCTGGGTCATCATGACGTCGCGGGTCCGTTTCGGGCCACCGACGAGAGGCAGAGGAAGATGAGCACCAGGCAGAAGACGGCGGTCGGCCGATCATGTTGCTGTGCCGCCTAGGGCGTGGATGCCACCCCGGCAGATGGAACAGCACAGTCCCGGTCGCGTCGACAGCTTGATGTGAGGCTTTCCCCATGTTCGATCCGTTCATAGCGCCGAGCGGCACCCTGCTCGGCCTGCTGCAGAGGGGCCGAGGCGACGGCACGCTCCACGCGCTCGCAGCCCCGCGCTCCGAGGCCCTCGCGGCCCTCGGTCACTGCGTCCTGAGCGATCCGCGGCACGACTGGCAGGTCGAGAACCGCTCCCTCTACTACGCCCGCCTCTACCTCGACCTCGACGGTGGTACCGAGGAGATCGAGCGGCACCTCTGGGACCCCGAGGACCACCTCGACACCGACGAATCACGTACGGGTCTCGCACTCGCCGTGCTCGGGCACCTGGCCTCCTACGGCCGCGACGACGCCCTCGTGCTGCTGCGCCGGTACGCCGCCACGGGGGCCAACTGGGCCTGGGCGCTCGACGAGCTGGCCGTGCGCGACGACGACGCCGGGCTGCGCTCACTCGCCGAGCCGGTGCTCGCCCGTTTCCCCGCCACCGCGGAGGGCGCGGCCGAGCTGGCCGCCACCGTGCGGGACGCCTTCGAGCCCCGCCCCTGGCGGCTCTGGGCCGACGACCCGCGTGCAGCGGTCGGCGCCCGGGTCAGGGCGGCCGCGGAGCAGGGCTCCTTCGACAGGTGGCAGCGGCAGATGAGGCCCGGCGGACCACGCCCGGGCTGGAGCGTCCAGGCCGTCTTCGACTGGGCCCAGGAAGGACTGGAACGCGGTAGCGCGCTCCACGTCCCAGCGGCCCGCTGCCTCTCCGCCGTCGCCGGCGCCGAGGACCGGCCCCTGATCGTCGAGGCCGCCCGCAGCGGTACCGAGGGCGCACGCTGCGCCGCCCTGCACTACCTGGCAGAGGCCCAGGACCCCGCCGTGCTCGACCTCGTCGAGGCGGCCGTGGCCGGACCGTCCCGCACCGTCGCCGAGGCGGCCGTGGCCGCCTTCGAGCGCATGTGCGGAGACGCGGCGGTCGACCGGGCCCGGTGCTGGGCCCCCCGGCCCGACGCGCTCGGAGCCTCCGCAGCCGGAGTCCTGGCCTGCCGAGGCGGCGCACAGGACGCACCGCTCGTCCTCGCCGCGCTGCGCGAGGCGGTCAGGGGCGAAGGGCCCGACGCCCCCCGCCTGTGGACCCTCGTCGACGGCACGGGGCGCCTGGGCATCGCCTGCGCCGCACCCGTGCTGCGCCACGTGTACCGCGAGACGTCCTCCTCGCACCTGCGCGGACGCGCCGCCCGTGCGCTGGCCGCCACCGACCCGTCCTTCCCCAGCGGGTTCGCCGTCGAATGCCTCTGGGACTGCGAGGAGACCACCCGGGAGCTGGCCGCGCACCACGCGGAGACCGGCGACATACGGGTCGCCGAACGGCTGAGGAGGCTCGCCGCCGACCCGGCCGAGGAGGCCGAGGTCCAGACCGCCGTACGCAGTCGCATCGGGCCGGACGCGCCCGCCGTCTGAGCCGGATCCACGCCGCTGCACGGAGCCGGATGCCGCGCGCCGGGGGCGCGCGGCTCAAACGCTCATGGGACGTTCCCCGGACGGAAAGATCCAAGTCGGCAAGGGCACTCCCTGCGCGGTGACAACACCCGTATGCGTGTCGTCATCGTCACCGAGTCCTTCCCTCCCGACATCAACGGTGTGGCCCACTGCACCCTGCAGACCGCCCGGCACCTCGCCGCCCGCGGCCACCAGCCGCTCGTCATCGCCCCGGCCGGGGCGACGAGCACCACCGACTCCGCGTCCACCGGCGACCCCTGCCCCGTGGTGCGCGTCCCCTCACTGCCGTTGCCCGGCTACCCGCAGGTCCGGGTGGCCCTCCCCGGACGCAGGCTCGCCGCCGCACTGACCGGGCACCGTGCCGAACTCGTCCATCTGGCAGGACCGTTCGTCCTCGGCGTACGCGGCATGGCGGTCGCCGGCCGGCTGGGACTACCCGCCGTGGCCGTCTACCAGACCGACCTGGCCGGCTACGCCCGCACCTACCTGGGTACCGGGGAGGGCGCCGCCTGGCGTCGGATGCGCGCCGTGCACAGCGCCGCCGATCTCACCCTCGCCCCCTCGTCCGCCGCACTGCGCGACCTCGCCGGTCACGGAGTGCCCCGGGTGCGGCTCTGGCCGCGGGGCGTCGACACCGTACGGTTCCGGCCCGGTCTGCGCGACGAGGCCCTGCGCCGCGCCCTCGCCCCGGGCGGCGAGAGGATCGTCGGATACGCGGGGCGGCTCGCCCCCGAGAAGCACGTCGAACTCCTCGCCGGCGCCTGCTCGCTGCCCGGGGTGCGCGTCGTGGTCGTCGGCGACGGACCCAGCGAGGCATCGCTGCGCCCGGCGCTGCCCGGCGCGGTCTTCCTGGGACGCCGCACCGGGGACGACCTCGCACGCTTCTTCGCCTCCCTGGACGTCTTCGTGCACACCGGGCCGTACGAGACCTTCTGCCAGACGGTGCAGGAGGCCATGGCCTCCGGGGTCCCCGTCGTCGCGCCGGCGGCCGGGGGGCCGCTCGACCTCGTCGCCCACGGGAGCACCGGGCTGCTGGTGCCGCCCCACGACGCGGGGGCGGTGCGGGAGGCGGTCGCCGCCCTCCTCGCGGACCCCGCACGCGCCGAGGCCTTCGGCAGGACCGCGCGGGCCGCGGTCGAGGGCCGCACCTGGGAGGCCGTCGGAGACCAGCTCCTCGGCCACTACGACGAGGTCCTGCGCGGCCGGACGGCGGTGGCCGCGTGAACGGGAACGGCCGTGACGGGCTGCGCATCGTGCGCCTGGCGAACTTCGTCACGCCCGCCTCGGGCGGCCTGCGCACCGCCCTGGACGAGCTGGGACGCGGCTACCTCGCGGCGGGTCACGAACCGGTACTGATCGTCCCCGGCGCCGACGCGAGCGGCGTACGCGCCCCCCAGGGCAGGATCGTCACCCTGCCCGGGCCGGTGCTGCCGGGCAGCGGCGGCTACCGGGTCCTGGCGAACCGGGCGAGGCTGCGCGGCCTCCTGGAGGAGCTGCGCCCCGACCGCCTGGAGGTGTCCGACCGGACCACGCTGCGATGGACGGGGGAATGGGCCCGCCGCGCCCGGGTTCCCGCCGTCATGGTGTCCCACGAGACGGCGGACGGAGTGCTCCGCACCTGGGGGGTGCCCCCGGCGGTGGCGGGAAGGACCGCCGACCGCCTCAACACGCGCAGCGCCCACGCGTACGCCCGGATCGTGTGCACCACCGAATGGGCGGAGCGGGAGTTCGTGCGCATCGGCGTGCGCAACGTGGTGCGCGCCCCCCTCGGAGTGGACCTCCGGCGCTTCCGTCCCGGACTGCGCAGCACGGCACTGCGCGCGCGCCATCTGCGCGGTGAGGAGGTCCTGCTGCTCCTCGGCTCACGGCTCTCCGTGGAGAAGCGCCCGGGCCGGGCGCTGGACGCGCTGGCGGCACTGCGGCACCTGGGTGTGCGGGCGGCCCTGGTGGTGGCGGGTGAGGGGCCGCTGCGCGCGGAGATGGAGAGCAGGGCGCGGGCGGAGCGGCTGCCGGCCGAATTCCTGGGCCATGTGCACGACCGCGCGCATCTGGCCCGTCTCCAGGCCAGCGCCGACCTGTGTCTCGCCCCGGGGCCGGCGGAGACCTTCGGGCTGTCGGCCCTGGAGGCGCTCGCCTGCGGCACCCCGGTGGTGGCGAGCGGGAGCTCCGCGCTCCCGGAGGTGATCGGCACGGCAGGACTGGCCGCCGCCGACACCGGCCGGGCGTTCGCCGCCGCCCTCCGGGAACTGCTGGCCAGGCCCGAGCCGGAGCGCCGGGCGGCCGCCCGGGCACGGGCCGGACACTTCGGATGGGACCGGTCGGTCGCGGCGTTCCTGGCCGCCCATGACGTCCCGCAGCGTCGCGGCGCACTCGGAGCGCGGTCATGAGCGGGGCCGCTCCGCGCAGCGGAACCGTGAGCGGGTCGCCGGAGCGTGCCACGGCCGCCCGTGCCACCGTGCGGTTCGCCGCCCTGGGCGACTCCCTGACCGAAGGCGTCGGTGATCCGGTCCCGGGCGGCCGGCGGGGCTGGGCGGCCCTCCTCGCCCAGGGCCTCGCAGGCCCGGACCAGGACGTGGAGTTCCGTAACCTCGCCGTGAGCGGTGCGCTCTCCGCCGACGTCCACGAACGCCAGGCCGTGGCGGCGGCGGAGTTCCGGCCCGACATCGCCTCGGTGGTCGTCGGCGTCAACGACACCCTGCGCCGGTCCTTCGACATCGGCCGTCTGACCGCGCGGCTCGACGAGGTCTGCACCCTGCTCACCGGAGGCGGCGCCCTGCTGCTGACGGCGTGTCTGCCCGACCCGGGAACGGCGCTGGGGCTCCCGGGTCCGCTGCGCCGCCCCCTGGCGCGGCGCCAGGGGGCGGTCAACGCCGTGGTCCACGCCCTGTCCGCCCGCCACGACGCCGTCCACCTGCACGCGTCGGACCGGGCCTGGACCGAGGACCGTTCGCTGTGGAGCGTGGACCGTCTCCATCCCGCCGAGGCCGGACACCGCAGGCTGGCCGCCGGGTTCCACCGGCTGCTCGCCGAACGGGGACTCGTCCTCGGTGACCGGCCCGGACACGAGCCGCAGCAGCCGCCGCCGACCCGCGCGGCCGCCGCCCGCTGGCTGGCCACCGAGGGCACCGGCTGGCTGGCGCGGCGCAGCACGGATCTGCTGCCCCAGCTGTTGGGGCTCGCGGCGGCCGAGGTCGTGCACCGGGCGCGCGGCACGGCCGAACGGCTCGACGCACGGGCCGAGCACGCACTGACCGAGGCACTGTCCGGCCTGCCCCGTACGCCCTCTCTGCGGGAGTCCGTCCCCCGCGCCAGAATGGAGGGATGACCGGACGCTGGGAGTTCTGGATCGACCGTGGTGGCACCTTCACGGACGTGGTGGGACGGGAACCCGGCGGCCGGCTGGTCACCCGCAAGCTGCTGTCGCACGACCCCGGCCGATACCGCGACGCGGCTGTCGCGGGGATCCGGCTGCTGCTCGGTCTCGGCCCCCACGACCCCGTCCCCGCCGACCGGGTAGCGGGAGTCAGGATGGGCACGACCGTCGCCACCAACGCCCTCCTGGAGCGAAGGGGCGAGCCGACCGTCCTGGTCATCACCGAAGGCTTCCGTGACGCCCTGCGGATCGCCTACCAGAACCGGCCGCACCTCTTCGACCGGCGCATCCTGCTCCCCGAGGCCGTGTACGACAGGGTCGTCGAGGTCCCGGAGCGCACCGACGCCGGAGGCCGCGTCGTGAGGGCACTCGACCGCGCCACCGTGGCCGAGCGGCTCAGGGCGGTCGCGGAGGACGGGATCCGCAGCGCGGCCGTCGTGCTCATGCACGGCTACCGCCACCCCGACCACGAGAGGGCCGTCGCGGAGGAAGCCAGGGCGGCGGGCTTCACCCAGGTCAGCTGCTCGCACGAAGTCAGCCCGCTGATCAAGCTGGTGCCGCGAGGCGACACCACGGTCGTCGACGCCTACCTCTCGCCGATCCTGCGCCGCTATGTCGACGAGGTGGCGGCCGAACTCCCCGGGATCCGCCTCATGTTCATGCAGTCCAACGGCGGGCTGCGCGCGGCCGCGCACTTCCGGGGCAAGGACGCCGTGCTCTCCGGTCCCGCCGGTGGTGTCGTCGGCATGGTGCGAACCTCCGCGCAGGCGGGCCACGACCGGGTCATCGGCTTCGACATGGGTGGCACCTCCACCGACGTCTCCCACTACGCGGGCGAGTTCGAACGCGCGCTGGGTACCCAGGTGGCCGGGGTGCGGATGAGCGCGCCCATGATGAGCGTCCACACCGTCGCCGCGGGAGGCGGATCCGTCCTGCGCTTCGACGGACGGCGCTACCGGGTCGGCCCCGACTCGGCCGGAGCCGACCCCGGCCCCGCCTCCTACCGCCGGGGAGGGCCGCTCACCGTCACCGACGCGAACGTGATGCTCGGCCGCGTACGCCCTGAGCACTTCCCCGCCGTCTTCGGCCCCGAGGGCGGCCTGCCGCTCGACGCGGACCTCGTGGAGGAGCGCTTCGACACGCTGGCCGAGGAGGTGTCCGCCGCCACCGGAAGCACGCGTACGGCCGCGGAGGTGGCCGCGGGCTTCCTGGAGATCGCCGTGCTGAACATGGCCAACGCCGTCAAGAGGATCTCGGTCCAGCGGGGTCACGACATCACCCGCTACGCCCTCACCGGGTTCGGCGGCGCCGGTGGACAGCACGTCTGCGCCGTCGCCGACGCCCTCGGCATCGACACCGTCCTCGTACCGCCGCTCGCCGGTGTCCTCTCCGCGTACGGGATCGGTCTCGCCGACGCCACCGCGATGCGCGAACAGTCCGTCGAGGCCGTACTGGAGGGGGCGACCGCGAGCAGGGTGAGCGGCGTCTGCCGGGGCCTGGCGGAGCGCACCCGTGCCGAACTGCGGGCCGACGGCGTCCCCGACAGCGCCATCGCCACCCGGGCACGGATCCTCCTGCGGTACGCCGGTACGGACGCCGCCCTGCCCGTCGCCCACGGCACCGTCGCCGACATGGCCGGGGAGTTCACCGAAGCCCACCGGGCGCGGTACGGATTCACCATGGACAAGCCCCTGGTGGTCGAGGCCGTCTCCGTGGAGGCGACCGGAACGGCCGGACCGCACGCCCCGGCCCGGACCGGCGGGCGTACGGGGGAGGGGCCGCTCCGGCCCCTGGGAACCGTCCGGATGTTCACCGGCGAGGAGTGGCGGGACGCCGGACTGTACCGCCGCGACACACTGCGCACCGAGGACACCGTGACCGGACCGGCCGTCGTCGCCGAGGACGACGCCACCACCGTCGTCGACCCCGGCTGGCAGGCCAGGGCGGGACCGGCCGGACACCTCGTCCTCCACCGGGTACTGCCGCGGCCCGGGCGGACCGCGGTCGGCACCCGGGTGGACCCGGTCATGCTCGAAGTGTTCGACAACCTCTTCATGTCGATCGCCGAACAGATGGGCGTGCGACTGGAGAACACGGCGCACTCCGTCAACATCAAGGAACGGCTGGACTTCTCGTGCGCGCTGTTCGACGCGGACGGCAACCTGGTGGCCAACGCCCCGCACATCCCGGTCCACCTCGGTTCCATGGGGGAGACCGTCAAGGAGGTGCTGCGGCGCAACAGGGGATCCCTGCGGCCCGGCGACGTGTACGCCGTCAACGATCCGTACCACGGAGGCACCCACCTGCCCGATGTGACCGTCGTGACGCCCGTGTTCGACGAGCCGGCCGACGGAGGGGACGAGCGGCTGCGCTTCCTGGTCGCGTCACGCGGCCACCACGCGGAGATCGGCGGCATCACCCCGGGCTCCATGCCCGCCTTCAGCCGCACGATCGAGGAGGAAGGCGTCCTGTTCGACAACTGGCCGCTGGTACGCGACGGAACGTTCCGCGAGGCGGAGACCCGGGACCTGCTCACCACCGCGGTCCACCCCTCGCGCGACCCGGACACCAACCTCGCCGACCTGCGCGCCCAGATCGCGGCCAACGAGAAGGGCATCACGGAACTGCGGCGCATGACCCGCCGGTTCGGGCAGGACGTCGTCGAGGCGTACATGGGTCACGTCCAGGACAACGCCGAGGAGTCCGTACGCCGGATCGTGGCCGGCCTGCGCGACGGTTCCTGCCGCTACGAGACCGACAACGGCGCCGTCATCGCCGTGAACGTGACCGTGGACCGCGACGCACGCCGGGCCGTCCTCGACTTCGAGGGCACCTCACCCCAGCAGACCGGCAACTTCAACGCCCCCACGTCCGTGGTCATGGCTGCCGTCCTCTACGTGTTCCGGACGCTCGTCGACGAGGACATCCCGCTCAACAGCGGCTGCCTGAAGCCCCTGGACATCCGGGTCCAGGCAGGATCGATGCTGGCCCCCGTCCACCCCGCGGCGACCGTCGCGGGCAACGTCGAGACCTCCCAGGCCGTCACCGGCGCCCTCTACGCCGCACTGGGTGTCCAGGCCGAGGGCTCGGGCACCATGAACAACCTCGCCTTCGGCAACGACCGCGTCCAGTACTACGAGACGGTCGCGAGCGGTTCCGGTGCCGGCGACGGCTTCCACGGAGCCGACGCCGTCCAGACCCACATGACCAACTCCCGGCTCACCGACCCGGAGATCCTCGAATGGCGCTGTCCGGTGCTGCTGGAGAGCTTCGGCGTACGCGAGGACAGCGGAGGCCCGGGCCGGTGGCACGGCGGCCGAGGGGTGGAACGCAGGCTCCGCTTCCTCGAACCCGTCACCGTCACGCTGCTGTCAGGACACCGCCGGGTGCCGCCGTACGGCATGGCGGGAGGCGGGCCCGGAGCCCTCGGCGAGCAGTACGTCGAACGGGCGCGCGGCGCGGAGGTGACCCCGCTCCGAGGCTGTGACACCGCCGAGCTCGACACCGGGGACGTCCTGGTGCTGCGCACCCCTGGGGGAGGCGGCTACGGGCCTTCGTGACCGGTCGCTTCTGCGCCGTTTCGACCGTTGTCGGTGCGAGGACCTAATCTGTGCAACGTGACTTCGCCTGCCGACACCCAGACCGCTGCGCCCCAGCTCAGCGCGGGACCGAGGCCCGCCCCGGGCCCCGCCGCCGATGAGGGGCTCTCGCGTCGGCTGCGCGCGCTCGCCTGCACCGCTCCGCTGCACGACCTCGACGTACGCAAGGCCAATCTGGCCGGCGAGTACACGGTCTACGCGATGGCCGAAGTGGCCCTCGCGGCGATCGACCTGGTCACGCTCAACATGGACTTCGACACGGGCGCGGACCACGACCAGATAGTGGCCAGGCTCCTCCCGCGCGTCGCCGCCCAGGCACCGCGCCGGCACGTCACCGAGCACGAGCGGGTCGCGCGCTGGGTCCTGGAGAACCTGATCAACGTCGGCAGTGTGGACCGCGGGTTCCGCGCGGTGTACGGCACCTTCGGACCCGACGGCGTGTACGTCCGCAGGGACTACGACTTCAAGCTCATCGAGGAGGTGCCCGGCCACGGTGGCACGGTCTACCTCCGGGCCACCGACGAGGCGGTCAACGTCCTGGTCGGCGCCCTGGACACGGACGTCACCAGTGCCCAGATCGCCGCCGAGGTGAAGCTGGAGGTCCTCATCAGCAGGGGCCGCCTCGCCGACGCCCAGCTCGCCGCCGAGCAGGCGCGCTACCGCACCGTGCAGTACGCCGAGACGCTCCGCAGGACGCTGGAGGCGACCCGGCGGAACGTCCGCGCCGTCGACTGGCTCAACGCCGTACCCGACATGATCACCGAGGCGCTGGACCACGTCGCCGACCGCTACCGCCACGAGAACGCGATCCTCACCAACATCCGCAAGGCCAGGGACGAGGCGGAGGAGCCCGAGCACAAGCGCCGCGCCGCCGAGCTCGTCGACATCGTCAAGGACTGCATCCGCCGCCACACCCAGCTCCAGTCCAGACTGCTCGAGGCCGGGCCCCTCTTCCGGGCGGAACAGGACCGGCAGGCGTTCGCCGCCCCCACCGCGCAGGCCGGCCTCGACCTGTACGGACAGCTCCTCGTCCCGCTGCTGCCGCTCCCCGTCGAGCAGGCCACCCGGGCCACCGACGCGTTCTTCGCGCACGGCACCGGGCTGCGCACACCCACCTCGGTCCGGGTCGGCGACCTCGTCGACCTCCTGCTCATGCCCCCGGTGGAGCGGGAGCACCTGGGCGCCGCGATGCCCGAGCCGGACCTCATCGCCACCCCGGACGACAGCCGGTTCAGCGAGGAGCAGCTCGGACATGCCATGGAGCTGCTCGACCTGGAGCACGACGCCCCACGCCGGCTCTCCGGACTCCTCGCCGAGGCCAGGCTGCGCGACCCCGAACTGCCCTACCTGGTCGCCCTGCTCGCCGTCCACGCGGCGAGCCCACCGGTCGGCACGGCGTACCGCCAGGGCGAGCGCCGGCTGCTGTTCGCCGTCGACGACGGCACCCCGCTCGAGGACCACGAGTTCGGCGGAGCCGACCTGATAGTGGGCATGGCCCTGCTGGACGCGGCGGGCATGGCCGCGGACCGCAAGGACGCCTCGTGAGCGTCCCCGGCCCCGACCACCCACCCACTGCCGCCAGGGAGCGGCAACCGCACCGAGGAGTCACCGAGTTGAGCGAGCAGCACGCCGAGCACACCGACGCGTGGGGCGACCACCCCCTCCCGCACGCGGCCGACGCCGCACGGCCGGCCGCTCCCGCCGCTGTCACCCCCGCCGACGCGGCCGACGCCGCACGGCTGGTCTCGTTCGGCCTGCAGCCGAAGCTGATGCCCGCCCGCGACGCCGAATACACCGAGCTCCTCCGCCGGTACCGCGAGGAAGCGGCCTTCGCCCGGCTCGCCGACGCGGTCGCCACAGGCCTGGGACTCGTCGTCCTGGAGGTCTCCACCCGCGCCGGGATGGCCGTGACCGCGGGTGAGGACTCGGTCTTCGCCGTACGCATGGGCGACTACGCACGACGGGCCTCCCCGGACTCCGCCGACCGCTTCCTGCACGGCCTCGCCCACCTCGCCGTCGCAGCCATGGCCTTCCCACGCCCCGAGGACCTGGCCGACGACTCCTACATCGGCCGCATCACAGTCAACGGGGTCGACGCCTTCGTCCGCCAGGCATGTCACCGGCTGGAGGAGCGCGCCGAGGAGCAGGGCGACAACACCGACCCGGCCACCGACGCCCCCGGCCTGGAATCCGGGTGGCGGATCTACGCCCGCCGCAGCTCCACCGGGGCCACCAAGGACGCCCGCCGCCTCGCCGGGTCCACCACCGGCATCATCGGCAAGGCCGTCGCCTTCCTCACCGACTCGGGCTTCCTCCAGCGCACCGGCGACGACGCGGGCGGCGCCTACCGCACCACGGCCCGCTACCAGCTCCAGGTACGCGACATGGCGGGCAGCGCCGCCATGGCCGAACTGCTGGAGCTCGGCATCGTCCCCGTCTCGGACGGCTCGGCCACCCTGCTGCCCCCGCCCGACGCCGAGAGCCTGGAGCTGGCCGCCGACGCGGGGCTCCCCTTCCACTCCTGACCGCCTCCCACACACCCGCCGCCTGAACGACGAGAGTCCGCCGCCATGTACGAGTTGTCCCGGGTCCGCCTCTACTCCATCGGGCCCGCCGGTGCGCGCTACGCCGACACGGTGCTCGACCTGCGCGGAGTCGGTGAGCCCGTGCCCAGGCCCGCGCCTGCCCAGGCGGAGTTCTTCGAGGACGAGCCCGTCGGGCCACCGCGCCGCCCCGCGCCCGCGGGTGTGCTGTTCCTGGAGAACGGCGGCGGCAAGTCCGTCCTGCTGAAGCTGATCTTCTCGGTGATGCTGCCGGGGCACCGCAACACCCTCGGCGGCGCCAGTTCCGGCGTCCTGCGCAAGTTCCTGCTCGCCGACGACTGCGGGCACGTCGCCCTGGAGTGGCAGCACACGCTCACCGGCGAGTGCGTCGTCGTCGGCAAGGTCAGCGAATGGCGTGGCCGCCAGGTCTCCAACGACCCCCGCAAGTTCGCCGAGGCCTGGTACTCCTTCCGCCCCGGGCCCGGTCTCAGCCTCGACAGCCTTCCCGTCGCCGAGGCCACCTCGGTGGGCCGCCCCGTCGAAGGTGCCTCCGGCGCACGCGGCAGGCGCCGCACCATGAAGGGGTTCCGCGACGCCCTCACGGACGCCGGCAAGTTCTACCCGCACCTCGATGTGCACTGGGAAGAGATCCACGACCGGTGGAACGAACACCTCGGAGACCTCGGGCTCGACCCCGAACTCTTCCGTTACCAGCGGGAGATGAACGCCGACGAGGGCGAGGCCGCCGGCCTCTTCGCCGTGAAGAAGGACTCCGACTTCACCGACCTGCTGCTGCGGGCCGTCACCGACACCCGCGACACGGACGGACTCGCGGACCTCGTCAGCGGCTTCGGCAACAAGCTCGGCCGCCGCGCCGAGCTCACCGCCGAACGCGACTTCACCGCCGGTTCCGTCGACCTGCTGGGCCGGATCGTCGAGGCCACCGCGACCCGGGCCCGCAGCCGCGACGTCCACGCCGGTGCCGAGCGGCGCACCCGCACCCTCGCCCGCAGGCTCTCCGGCCGCGCCGCCGAGGAACGCGGCCGCGCCGCCGAGCTCGCCCAGCAGGTCACGGCCGCGGCCCACACCGTCACCGAGGCCGAAGCCACCCGCGGCCACCGGAACCTGATCGCCGCGGAACTGGCCTACCGGCACGCCTCCCTGGCTCTGACCGCCGCCGAGAAGAGCGCCGCCGCCCAGCGCCGCGAGCTGGGCGAGGCGCGCACCCTGCACTCGGCCTGGCAGGCCGCCGAAGCGGTCCTGCGCCACCGGGCCGCCGCCGACCGCTCGGCCCGCGTCGCCGTCGCCATCCGGGAGGCCGAGCGCGACGCGGCCCCCGCCCTGGCCGCACGCGCCACGGCCGCCGCCGACCTCGTACGCGCCCTGCACACCGCCGCCGAGGCGGGGGAGCGGGTGGCCGACGAGGAGGAGGAGCGCTCCGCGACCCTCCAGGCGACCGGGGAGACGGCCCACCGGGACGCCACCACCGCCGCCACGGAGGCCCAGCGCGCCCGCAGTGAGGCGGGCCACCTGCGTCAGCGCCTCGCCGAGGTCGAACAGGAGACCGCCGAGGCCGTGCGGGCGGGCTGGCTCGACGACACCGCGCCGGACGCCGACCCGGCCCGCGCGGCGCTCGCCGCGAACGACGCGGAGAGGGCCGCGGTGGCCGCCTGGGACACCGCACGCGAGGCAGCCAGGGCCACCGGCGATCAGGCCAGGGAAGCCGCGGCGGCGGAAGGCCGTGCCGAGCTCGCCGCGGCCCGCGCCGCCGACGGTGCACAGGCCGCCGAGCAGTCGTACGAGGCGGAGCGCAGGGCCGCCGAGGCGATCGCCGCGGAGCACCGCCTCGCCGAACTGCTGGGTCTCCCGGCAGCGGCCGGCGTGGGCGTCCCGCGTCCCCGCGGCGCCACCGCGGACACGGAGGGGAACGACGGGCCCCCCGGAGGAGGCGGGCAGTCCCTCACGGCCGAGGAGTTCGACCACAGCGCCGACGAGCTGAGGGAACTCCTCGACCAGGGCATCGCCGCCGCCGAGCGCAGGCTCTTCGACCTGCGCACCGCCGCCGCCGACGACTCCCGCATCCTCGGTGCGCTCGGGGACGGCGGACTGCTGCCTCCGGGGCCCGATGTGCTCGCCACCGTCGAATACCTCGGTGAGCACGGCATCCCGGCCCTGCCCGGCTGGCGCTACCTCGCCCAGGCCGTCGACCCCGCGGACCACGCGGCGGTCCTGGCCGCACGGTCCGAACTCGTCGACGGTGTCGTCATCACCGACCCGGACGCGCACAGCCGCGCCCGCGAAGTCCTGGCCGCCGCCGCCCTGCTGCCCCGGTCGGCCGTCGCCGTCGGCACCACCGCGGCCCTGCTCGCCCCTGTTCCGGCGCCGGGCGGGGCCGGCACCGATGGCGGAACCGACGACGTGTTCCTCGTCCCGCCGAACCCCGCGATGCACGACGAACACGCGGCCGACGAGGAGCGGCAGGCACTCCGGGCCCGGGCGGCGGCACGCGACGAGGACATCAGGACGCTCGCGGCGCGTCTCGCCGCCGACCGTTCGCTGGCCGCACGCATCGGTTCCTGGCGCGCCGACTGCCCGCCCGGGATGCTCGCCGAGCTCGGCGGAGCCGCCCGCACCGCCCGCGCCGCCGCGGAGACCGCGGAAGCCGCGCTGGCGGAGGCACGCACCGTGCGTGCGGAGGCCGACGAGGCCGCCGCCGACGCCGCACGCGTCCGCGACGACCGGCAGGAGACGGCTCAGCGCGCCCGCCGGACCGCCGACGCACTCGCCGGCCTCGCCCACCGCCTCCGTGACCGGGCGGGATGGCAGGTGCGACTGCGTGAACTGACCGACGAGGCAGCCGAATCCGAGGCGCGCGCGACGTCCTGCCTGGAGCGGGCACGCGCAGCCGACGAGGACCGCAGGGCCGCCCAGCGCGCCGCGGACGACGCCCACCGCACCGCCCGTGCACTGCGTGCCGAGCGCGCCGAGATCGCGGGTGCCCCGGAGACGCTCCCGGAACCCGACGCCTCCGCCCCCCGCACGTCCCTGCCCGCGCTCCGCGAGGCGTACCGGGCGGCCTCCCAGCTGTACGAGAAGGTGGGCGTCGGAGCCGACCTGCGTGCCGAGCAGGCGCGTGCCGAGAGCGACGAGAGCGCGGCCCTGGCGGAGCTCGACCGCCTCACCAACAAGGTCCGCACCCGCGCCGCCCAGCTGCTCGAAGGCACCGACGGAGCCGACGGGCCCTCCCGCCAGGCGGCCGCGGCCCGCGCCGAGTCCCACGTCCAGCTCCTGGAGACCCGGGCGTCCAACGCCAGCGAGCAGCTCGGCCGGCTGCGCGGCGAAGCCGAACGGCTCGCCCCCGCCGACGAGGCACCCCACCACACCGAGCTCTCCGCCGAGCTGACCCCGGCCGATGCCGACCAGGCCCAGTCCCTGCTCCGCACGGCGACGGCCGAACTCGCCTCCGCCACAGGGGCGCTGGACACCGCACGCGCCGCGCACGCCGAACTGCTGCGTGAGCACCGCACCGCCGAGGACTCGGCGGGCGGCTTCGACGAGACGGCAGCGCTGCTGCGCGACCTGCTCCGGGACCACGGCGCGGAGGACGAGGCCGAGAGCCCCGACCCGTATCCGGGCTCCCTGGAGGAGGCCAGGCAGTCCGCCGCCGAGACCCGGCGCTCCCTGCGCGGCTGCGCCACCGACCTGTCGGCCGCGGAGAGTTCCGTACGGGAGGCGAGTGACGTCCTCGTACGCCACGCCAACTCCACCCGCTACGAACAGGTCCGCACCCCGGCCCGGCAGCAGATCCGGGAACTCCCGGCAGCCGCCCTGCCCGACCACGCCGAGAAGTGGGCTGCGGCCTTCGCGCCCAGGCTGCGCGTACTCACGGACGAGCTCGTCCAGCTGGAGCGCAACCGCGACTCCATCGTCGACCGGCTCCGCGGCCTCGTGGAGTCGGCTCTCACGACGCTCCGCTCCGCCCAGCGGCTCTCCCAGCTGCCCGAGGGGCTGGGGGAGTGGTCCGGCCAGGAATTCCTCCGGATCCGCTTCGAGGAGCCGGACCAGGCCACGCTCACCGAAAGGCTCGGCGAGGTCATCGACGAGGCCACGCACGCGGCCCTCAAGAAGAACTCCGACCTCCGGAGGGACGGCATGTCCCTGCTGCTGCGAGGGGTGCAGGCGGCCCTGCAGCCCAAGGGCATCGCCGTGGAGATCCTCAAGCCGGACGCGGTGCTGCGCGCCGAACGCGTCCCGGTCGGGCAGATGGGTGATGTCTTCTCAGGCGGCCAGCTGCTCACGGCGGCCATCGCGCTGTACTGCACGATGGCCGCCCTGCGCAGCAACGACAGGGGCCGTGACCGGCACCGGCACGCGGGCACACTCTTCCTCGACAACCCCATCGGGCGTGCCAACGCCACCTACCTGCTGGAGCTGCAGCGCGCCGTCTCCGACGCGCTGGGTGTGCAGTTGCTCTACACGACCGGGCTGTTCGACACCACGGCACTCGCGGAATTCCCGCTCGTCATCCGCCTCCGTAACGACGCGGACCTTCGGGCGGGTCTGAAGTACATCAGCGTGGAGGAGCACCTCAGGCCCGGGCTGCCGCAGCAGGACCCCGACGGCGAGACCGTCCACGGGGAGATCACCGCGACCCGCATGTTCAAGCGGAGCGGCGACCAGGCCGGCGGCGCGGGCGCGACGGCGGTCCCGGAGATGCGCACCGAGATGACGCAGACGCCGAAGAAGCCGTGACTCCCCGGGGCGCAGGCGCGTCAGGCGCGGGAGAGCCGGCCTTCGCCCCGGCGTCGTATCCGGGCTTCCTTGCGCCCCTGGGACCGGGCGGCGCGCCTGGCCGCCCGGCGCTCCCTGCGCATGCGGCGCGCCGTGCTGCTGGGTACGGACACCACGCCGTTGCGCTGGTTCCACACCTGCCGGGTCACCCAGACGTCCAGCACCGACCAGGTCGCCACCACCGTGCCCGCCACGCCGCTCAGCACCATCGGAAAGGCGAGCCAGGACTCGGCGAGCGTGCACAGGAAGGCCACCATGGCCTGAATGATGGTCAGCGACATGATGAGGACGGCGCGCACGGCGGCCGTCCGCACGGGATCCGGCATCCTCCGCCGTATCGCGGGTTCCTCCACCCACAGCTGTCGCGGAATCCGGGCACCGGCCGCAGACGCGCCGGTCATGGACATGCTGGCCGCCGGCGCATCACCGCGGCGCTCGTCCGTGTCCAAGGATCTTCAACTCCCCACCACTGTCCGACTCAAGGGTGGCTGCCCGGCTTACGCCCGTTCTACGCGGGATGAGCCGCTTGCCTGTCGCACGTACCCCCGTGAGGTTCTTCTGCCCCGTACGTCAGGACGAACGCGAGGTCGCGAAGATTCCCGCCAGGGGCCGCAACCGGCCCCGAAGCGGCACGGAACGAAGACTTCCAGCCAACTGCCCTGTGCGGATGAACCCCGTCCGACCAGGAGTTCTCTGTCGCTTTCGCGAACTTCTTCGCCAGGAATACCGGGACAACTGGTGAGTAACTCCAGGAAGTGCGGCCGGAAATCGTCCGGACACCTCTTCGAGTTACCGGTAGGTCAGTAGTAGGCTCGCGCCGTTTGTTGACGGAACACCGGCCCACGGCCGCTGGGACGGAGCAGGAACACCGCGACAACCAGAACGAACGGGCGGCCGGAAACGCCGGAAGCACGGACACACGGACGATCGGGCAGGCAGACACAACCAACCCCGCGGTGCGGGGCCGAGCTGGGGGAGGCCATGGGCTTTCGCGGGAAGTCCATCCGCAGGAAGATCGTGGCGTTGCTCCTGGTGCCGCTCGCCTCTCTCACCGGACTCTGGGTCTTCGCCACGTACGTCACCGGCCGCGAGGCCGGTGAGCTGATGGGCGCGAGCGCCATCGTGGCGCAGGTCGGCCACCCCCTGGAAGACACCGTCCGCGCCGTACAGGACGAACGCCGCCAGACCCTGGTCTTCCTCGCGGACCCCCGGGCCTCGGACGCCCTGCCCCTCCTCCGCAGTCGGCGCGCCGTGACCGACCGCGTCGTGGCCGACGTCAGGCGGAGCGCGAAGAGCCAGGACATCAGGGACAAGCTGAGCCCGGAGTCGGAGGCCCAGCTCGACTCGATCCTCAGCGAGGTCGACGGCCTGGACACGCTGCGCGGGTCCGTCGAGAAGCGCACCATCGACCGGACCAGGGCCCTCGCCTTCTACAACGGTCTCGTCGACCCCTGTTACCGCTTCCTGAACGGTCTCCACACGATGGAGAACGTATCGATGGACAAGCAGGTCAGGGCGCTGGTCGGCATCTCCCGGGCCCGCGAGATGCTCTCCCGCGAGGACGCGCTGGTCGCTTCGGGCCTCGTCGCGGGACGGCTGGGCGCCCCGGAACTCCGTGTCGTCTCCGACCTCGCCGCCAGCCGCACGCTCCTGTACGAGGTCAATCTCGAACTCCTGCCGTCGAGCGAGCGCGGGCGTATGGAGCAGTACTGGCGCAGCCCGGACACGGAGCCGCTGCGAACGGCCGAGCAGAGGCTCATCGCCGCAGGCCCGGTCACGGAGCCGGGCTCCGTCGACCCCGAGCGCTGGCAGGAAGTGGCGTCGCCGGTCCTGGAACAACTGGCCAACGACAGCACCGAGATGTCCAACCGCTTCCAGGACCGCGCCGAACCCGCCGGCTACCGGGTCCTGATCCTGGCCGGTGTCGCCGGTGTCCTGGGATTCGTCGCCCTGCTCGTGTCCGTCTTCGTCTCCGTACGCGTGGGACGCGAACTCATCCGCGACCTGTCCCGGCTGCGCAAGGACGCCCACGAGGTGTCCGGCGTACGGCTGCCCAGCGTGATGCGGCGCCTGGCCGCCGGCGAGCAGGTCGACGTGGAGACCGAAGCGCCCCACCTCGGTTACGAGCGCGACGAGATCGGCCAGGTCGGGCAGGCCCTCAACACCCTGCAGCGCGCCGCCGTCGAGGCCGCCGTCAAGCAGGCGGACATGCGCCGCGGCGTCTCCGAGGTCTTCGTCAACCTCGCACGCCGCAACCAGGTGCTCCTGCACCGTCAGCTGACACTCCTGGACACCATGGAGCGGCGCACCGAGAACAGCGACGAACTCGCCGACCTCTTCCGGCTCGACCACCTCACCACCCGCATGCGCCGCCACGCGGAAGGCCTCGTGATCCTGTCCGGGGCGGCACCGTCCCGGCAGTGGCGCAAGCCGATCCAGCTGATGGACGTGGTGCGGGCGGCGGTCGCGGAAGTGGAGGACTACGAGCGGATCGAGGTCCGGCGCCTGCCCCGCATCGGCGTCGGCGGCCCGGCCGTCGCCGACCTCACCCACCTGATCGCCGAACTGCTGGAGAACGCCACGGTGTTCTCGCCCCCGCACACCGCGGTCCAGGTGCACGGCGAGCGCGTGGCCAACGGCTTCACCCTCGAGATCCACGACCGCGGACTCGGCATGGCGCCGGAAATCCTCCTGGACGCCAACCTGAGGCTCGCCGAGACACCCGACTTCGAGCTGTCCGACACCGACCGGCTCGGTCTCTTCGTCGTCAGCCGGCTCGCCCAGCGGCAGAACGTCAGGGTGTCGCTCCAGACCTCGCCGTACGGAGGGACGACCGCGGTCGTCTTCATCCCGGCGCAGCTGCTCACCGACGCCCCCGACACCCACGGCACCGGCTTCCGCCTCGACCGCCGGGCCGAGAAGGCGATCGGCGGCGGCCGGCCGGGCGGCCAGGTGCCCGGCAGCGACAAGGCCCGCAGGGACGGAGTCGCGGACACGGGCATCAAGGGCAGGCCGTCCGGGCTCTCCCCGGTCCCCACCGGCCTCACCGACCCGTCCGTGCTCGACGGACCCGTCGAACTCGAAGGCCCGGTGGGCACACTGGGGTTCGCCGACGACCCGGCACTCGACCAGGAGCTCGATCCGGCCCTTGGCCCCGTCCTCGACGGCGTATCGGACCTCGAGGACACCGAGAGCGAGCGAGGCGGCATCTTCCGGGCCCGCGACCTGCGCAGGGAAGTGGACAGGGAGCAGCACCAGCAGGCCTTCGACGCCTCGGACGGCCCCACCGCGGATGTCAGGCCGATGCGCCCCGCCGGCCCCGTCCCGCTGCCGCGCCGCAAGCCGCCGACCCTCGTCGCCGACCGCGGCCGCCGGATCGGGGACGGGAGCCGCCCGCATCCCGGTCCAGCCGAAGGACCGGCCCCCCGCCCCGAAGCCGTCGCCCCTGAGCCCGGTACGGACACGGTGGGCGGCCTCCCGCGCAGGGTCCGGCAGGCTAACCTCGCCCCACAGCTCCGGGAGGACTCCGCAGGGCGGACTTCCGGCCACGTCCCCGTGGACACCGACGACGACCTCGAACGTGACGCGGACGAAGTACGCAATCGCATGGCCTCGCTGCAACGCGGCTGGCAACGCGGCCGTCGGCAGAACGCCGAGGACGCGACCGGCTCCGGCGAGACAGCACCAGGAACGACTCCGGGAGGGGACGGTCGATGACCGCACCGAACGCCGCAGCACACAACGCCGAACGCCAGGGCTCAGGCCAGCTCAACTGGCTCCTCGACGAACTGGTCGAGCGCGTCGCGAGCATCCGTAAGGCACTGGTCCTCTCCAGCGACGGCCTCGCCACCGGCACGTCCCAGGACCTGACCCGGGAGGACAGCGAGCACCTGGCGGCCGTCGCCTCGGGGTTCCACAGCCTCGCCAAGGGGGTGGGCCGCCACTTCGACGCCGGCCGGGTCCGTCAGACCGTGGTCGAGCTCGACGAGGCCTTCCTCTTCGTCACGGCGGCCGGCGACGGCAGCTGTCTCGCCGTCCTGGCCGACTCCGACTCGGACGTCGGCCAGGTGGCGTACGAGATGACCCTGATGGTCAAGCGCGTAGGGGCGCACCTGGCCAACGCCCCCCGGACCGACGGTCTGCCCGCCGGAGGGTGAGGTGAGGGGATGAGCGCGGACTCCGTCCGGGACACCGCGTCCGGAGCACCACCCGCTCCCGCCGGAGCGGGCTCCTCGCGCTGGTACGACGCCGAAGCGGGGCCGGTGGTACGGCCCTACGCGATGACCCGGGGGCGTACCAGCAGCGCGACCCGCCATCGTCTCGACCTGATCGCGATCGTCATCCCCGAACCGGCGGCGGACGATCCCGGCAGGGACCAGACGCTCTCCCCGGAACACGTGGAGATCGTCGAACTGTGCAGCGACATGCCCCAGTCGATCGCCGAACTCGCCTCCGGGCTGGACCTTCCCGTCGGGGTGGTCCGTGTCCTGGTCGGTGACCTCGTCGAGGACGAACTGGTGCACGTCACCCGTCCCGTTCCGCCGGCCGAGCTGCCGGACGAGAGCCTTCTCCGCGAGGTGATCAATGGCCTTCGGGCGCTCTAGCCGCAGAAAGCGGCACGTCGAACCCGTCACCCTCAAGATCCTGGTGGCGGGCGGCTTCGGCGTGGGCAAGACGACCCTGGTGGGCGCGGTCAGTGAGATCAGACCGCTGCGCACGGAGGAGAGGCTGAGCGAGGCGGGCCGGCCCGTCGACGACGTGGCGGGGGTGGAGGCCAAGCACACCACCACGGTCGCCATGGACTTCGGCCGGATCACCCTGCGGGAGGACCTGGTCCTCTATGTCTTCGGGACCCCCGGGCAGAACCGTTTCTGGTTCCTCTGGGACGAGCTGGCCCAGGGCGCCCTGGGCGCGGTGGTCCTCGCGGACACCCGGCGGCTGGAGGACTGCTTCGCGGCGGTCGACTACTTCGAGCGCCGGGCCATCCCCTTCACGGTCGCGGTCAACCTCTTCGACGGTGCCGAGCAGTTCCCGGCCGAGACGGTCAGGCAGGCACTCGACCTCGACCCCGATGTGCCGGTCGTTCTCTGCGACGCGCGGGACCGGGCGTCCGTGAGGGACGTGCTCGTCGCGGTCGTGGAACACGCCGTGGTCCACGCCGACCGGCTCCGGGAACCCGCAAGGACCTGACGGGCCCACGTGACGCGGCCCGTACCCCCGCCGACCGGGGTACGGACCGCGCGTACGGGTGCGGGGGGCAGCGGACGTGGAAGGAGTCTTCACCCCGGGTGACGGGGCGTCAACCCTGTGCGCACCACGAGGTCACGGGTTCTCCGCCAGCCACTCGGCCGCGGTCTCGGCCAGCTCGCCGTCCCGGCCGGCGAGCATCATCCTGATCATCCGCACATCGCCGCGCAGTGACCACGCGGGATGCCCGAACGTCGCCGGATCGTTCTTCTCGATGAGGTAGTGCGCGGGCCACGCGGTGCCGTATCCGATCAGGGGCAACGCCAGCGCGTAACGCCTGCGGCCGCGCGCCAGCCCGTACGCGGTGACCGCGAGGCCGGTCAGGGTCCCGGTCAGATGGACCCAACGGGTCGCCGCCCTGGAGTGCATGGCGACGTAGTAGGGCCAGAACTCTTCGTACGATTCGAACCTCTGCTGTGGCATGAGGGCACGGTAATGGGTCGGCCGGCAACCGGATACGGCAGTTCCGCGTCCCCGACAAGGAGAACGGGCGGCCGGAGCCCACGGGGGTGGTCCTGGTCGCCCGTTCTCCGCCCGTTTACCGCCGGGCCGTCAGTGCCCCGCGACGGAGCGCCTGGCCACCGGGAAGTCGAAGTACGTGTCAGGGAAGACTTCGGGCCTGTAGGTGTAGTGCCACCACTCCTCCGCCAGATTCACGAATCCCAGGCCGGCGAGCGTCGCCTTGAGGAACTGCCGGTTGGCGCGCTGTTCCCCCCGAACCCGGGGGTCGTCCGTGTGCGACAGGGTGTCGAAGCAGTCGTACCCCGTGCCCATGTCCACCGAGTTGTCAGGAAAGCGCTCGGCCTCCGGCGCGTAACACGCGGTCAGTTCCTCGCCCGGCTCGTACGGCCCGGTCGGCCGCGCCGGCAGCTTCACCAGGGTGAGATCCACCGTGCTGCCCCGGCTGTGCCCGGACTTCTCCGCGATGTAACCGTCCTCGAACAGCCGCGCCTTGCCCACCTCCGGATAGAACTCGTCCTTCATGGCCTGGTCGTCCAGGTCCTTCGCCCAGCGCACGAAGTGGTCCACGGCGCGCTGCGGCCGGTAGCAGTCGTACACCTTGAGCGAGTAGCCCTGGCGCAGCAGGCTCTGCTGGGCCGTGCGCAGCGCGCGGGCGACGGGACGGGTCAGGATGCAGACCGGCTGCCGGTAGCCGTCCACCGGCTCTCCCATGAAGTTGTGCGCGGTGGTGTAGCGCATCTCCGTGATGATCGTCGGATCGACGGAGCGGAGGTCGACGAACTCCGGCGGAGCCTTGGGTTCGGGCCTGGCGGCTGCCACCGGGGCGGATGCGGTCACGGCGAGCAGAGCGGCGCCCGCGGCGGCCAGGGCACGGAGAACATGAACGATTCCTGTCATGGGCACACCGTCTATCAGCTTCGGAGCCGCAGGAGAAGAGCGATCGGATACAGTCCGCCCGTGAAGGACTCCCACTGTGACAGCTGCGGGGCCCCGTACGCCGCGGACACCTGGCCCCGCACCTGCACGATCTGCGGCCACACCGCCTGGCGCAACCCGCTGCCGGTGGCCGTGGCCCTGCTGCCCGTCACCGGGCCGCACGGCACCGGCCTCGTCGTCATCACCCGTACCATCCCTCCGCACCGGGGTGGGATCGCGCTGCCCGGCGGATACATCGACCGGACCGAGGACTGGCGCCACGCCGTCGTGCGGGAACTGCGCGAGGAGACCGGTATCCGGGCCGACGAGACGGACGTGCGCCTCGCCGACGCGCTGAGCTCACCCGACGGCCACCTGCTGCTCTTCGGACTGCTCCCGCCACGCCCCGCCGCCGCGCTGCCGCCCTCCACCCCGACGGACGAGACCTCGGGGCACGACGTGATCCACACCCCGGACGAACTCGCCTTTCCGCTGCACACCCAGGCCGTCCGCTCCTGGTTCGCCGGCGCCTACCGCTGAGCCGGCAGCCCCCGTACACGGACCGGATACGGCACCAGACCCTCCGCACCGTCCCGTTCCACGACCACACGGCCGGCCCTCAGAGACGACGTGTAGCGCTCCACCTCGGCCCGCGCCCACCCGTCACCCACGTCGCGCACGACCAGCCCGCCCCCGGTGCACCCGGCGGACGGAGCCCACGCCTCCAGTTCGAGGCCGCCCTCCGGGCCCCGCACCGGGACCACCGCACCGGCCCGCGCCAGCACCGGAATCCGGGACAGCGGCGCCTCCACCACCACCTGGCCCGGCCCCTCGTACGCCTTCCCGGTCGCCGTGTCGTACCAACGCCCGGGTGGCAGCCGCACCGAACGGCGGTCCGCACCCTCGTCCAGCACCGGCGCGACCAGCAGCGCGTCACCCAGCAGGAACTCGTCCTCGCAATCCCGCAGCTCCCGGTTCCCCGAAGCGCCCCACCACACCGGTCGCACATATGGCGCACCGGTCAGCCGGGCCAGCTGCGCCAGCGTCACGAAGTACGGCAGCAGCCGCTCCCGCTCCTCCAGGGCCTCCCGGGCGTGCGCGAGCACCTCCGGCCCGAACTCCCACGGCTCCCTGCGCCCCGCGTCGATGGCCGCGTGCGTACGGAACAACGGCATGTACGCGCCCAGTTGGAACCAGCGCAGATACAGCTCCGATGACGGCGACCCGTCGAACCCGCCGACGTCGGGACCCGAATACGGCACCCCGCAGAGCCCGAGCCCCAGCACCAGGGACAACGACGCCCGCAGCCCCGGCCATCCTGTGGCCACGTCACCGGACCAGGTACCGCCGTACCGCTGCATCCCCGCCCAGCCCGCACGGGAGAAGAGGAACGGCCTCTCCTCGGGCCGCAGTCGGCGCAGCCCTTCGTACCCGGCCCTCGCCATCGCCAGCGCGTACACGTTGTGGGCCTCCCGATGGTCCCCGCCACGGCCCTCCAGGGAGTGCCGGGAGGAACGGGGCAGCGAAGGATCCCCGAAGGCCGAGAACGACACCGGCTCGTTCATGTCGTGCCACACACCGGCGAACCCCTGGCCGAGCCGCTCCTCGTACAGGCCGCCCCACCACTCCCGCACCAGCGGATCGGTGAAATCCGGATAGACGCAGGCACCCGGCCACACCTCGCCGAGCACCGGCACGCCCTGCGGATCCCGGACGAACGCCCCCTCGGCACCCACATCGAGGCCGCTGTCGAACACCGCGTTGCCCGCCGACGCCCGCACCGCGGGGTCGACGATGGACACCAGCCGGACGCCCTCCTCGCGCAACTCCTTCGCCAGCCCCGGCAGATCGGGGAACCGCTCCCGGTCGACCGTGAACACCTGGTGCGCGTCGAAGTGGTCGATGTCCAGATGCAGCACCGACAGGGGCAGACCCCGCTCCCGGTACCCCGCCACGATCCTCCGCACCTCCCGCTCGCTGCCGAACCCCCAGCGCGCGTGCTGCGGGCCCAGCGCCCAGGAGGGCGGCAGCGCGGGTGCCCCCGTCAGCGCGGTCCACCCCTGCAGCACCCTGGCCGGCGTACCCACGACGAACCAGCAGCGAAGCGGACCGCCGTCCATCCGGACCTCACAGGTGCCGGGCCTGTCATGACCCGAGCCCGCGCCCTCCTCGCCCTCCCGGAGCGTCACCACGCCCGACCAGGAGTTGTCGTGGAACGCCAGATGGGTCCCCGCGTCGGAGACCACCAGCTGCACCGGCATCGTCAGGTACAGCGGATCGTCCCCGGGTCCGAATCGCCCGCCCGGATCGGTGTTCCACAGCCGGTACGCGCCCTCGCGCAGCCTCGGTCCGCCGGCCCGCCCGCCCAGCCCGAAGAACCGCGCGTCGGCGGGGACCTCGGACCGCTGCACCCACCGCGCCTCGCCCCCGTCCACCGGTTCCCACCAGCGCGGCGGCAGCTCCCGGCGCAGCAGCACCCCACCCGGCGTCCGCAGCTCCACCGCACCGAGCCGCGACACGACGACCGTCAGCCGCTCCGACACGACCTGCCAGCCGCCGTTCGTGTCCGGTTCGAGGGACGCCCGCGGATCCGGCTCCGGCTCCGCCCCCGGCAGGGCGTAGGAGGGCAACGGCCCGGCGCCGTCCCAGGACCAGAACACCGCACCGCCCACCGCCACCCGGACCCGCAGCCGCGAGCGCGCGAACCGCACGACACCGCCGCCCGGTCCGGGCTCCGCACCGATCAGGAGGCCGGGCACACGTGCCCGCTCCGCTCCGCGCGGCTCCAGATCCCGCGCATCCGCACGCCGGTGCCGCCAGGCCGAGCGCACCGTACGCAATCCCTGTACGGAACCGACCATTTTCACCGAACGCACCAGGTCACGACCATCCATGCAGGCCACCCTGCCATCCGCCGAGACGGAAAAGTGTTCCGTTCAGCTTCCGTTCACCTGAGCCACACGACACAGCCGGACACGCGGCCACGACCGGGGAACCCTGGTGCGCGAGACGATCACATGGCATCGTCCGTGAAAGCCGTTCACGCGCACACCCCAGCCCGTGCCCGCGACGCACGCAGACCCCGCGTACACCCGAAAGGCCAGGGACCCTCCATGACCTCAGCAGCCGGCGAAGCCCCCCTCTGGCAGCCCGATCCCGAGCGGGTCGGGGCAGCGGCCGTCACCCGCTTCCAGCAATGGGCGGCCGGACGCCACGGAGCCCCCGCCGACGGCGGGTACGCGGCACTGCACCGCTGGTCGGTCGGCGAACTCGACAGCTTCTGGCGGGCCGTCGCCGAATGGTTCGACGTACGCTTCTCCACCCCGTACGAGGCCGTTCTCGGCGACCGCGCGATGCCCGGCGCCCAGTGGTTCCCCGGAGCCACCCTCAACTACGCCGAGCACGCCCTGCGTACGGCAGACGACCCCCTCCGCGCGGACACCCCGGCCCTGCTGTACGTCGACGAGACCCACACCCAGACCGCCGTCAGCTGGTCCGAACTCCGCCGTCAAACAAGCTCGCTGGCGGCGGAACTCCGAGCACTCGGAGTCACCCCGGGCGACCGGGTCAGCGGGTACCTCCCCAACATCCCGCAGGCGGTCGTCGCGTTCCTCGCCACCGCGGCGGTCGGCGGGATCTGGACCTCCTGCGCCCCCGACTTCGGCGCCCGCGGCGTCCTCGACCGTTTCCAGCAGATCGAACCCGTCGTCCTGTTCACCGTCGACGGCTACCGCTACGGCGGCAAGGAGCACGACCGCACCGGTACCGTGGCCGAACTCCGGAGCGAACTCCCCACCCTGCGCGCGGTCGTCCACATCCCACTCCTCGGCACGAAGGCGCCCGAGGGCGCCCTCGAATGGTCGGCCCTCACCGCCTCCGACACCGAACCGGTCTTCGAGCAGGTCCCCTTCGAGCATCCGCTGTGGGTGCTGTACTCCTCCGGCACGACCGGGCTTCCCAAGGCGATCGTCCAGTCCCAGGGCGGAATCCTCCTGGAACACCTCAAGCAGATCGGGCTGCACTGCGACCTCGGCCCCGACGACCGCTTCTTCTGGTACACCTCCACCGGCTGGATGATGTGGAACTTCCTCGTCTCCGGGCTCCTCACCGGCACCACCGTCGTGCTGTACGACGGCAGCCCCGGCCACCCGGACGTGAGCGCGCAGTGGCGGGTCGCGGAACAGACCGGCGCCACCCTCTTCGGCACCTCGGCGGCCTACGTCATGGCATGCCGGAAGGCGGGCGTCCACCCGGGCCGCGATCACGACCTCAGCCGTGTCCAGTGCGTCGCCACCACGGGATCCCCGCTCCCGCCGGACGGCTTCCGCTGGCTCCACGACGAGATCGCCGACGACCTGTGGATCGCCTCCGTCAGCGGCGGGACCGACGTCTGCAGCTGCTTCGCGGGCGCGGTCCCCACCCTGCCGGTCCACATCGGCGAGCTGCAGGCTGCCTGCCTCGGCACCGACCTCCAGTCCTGGGACCCCACGGGCCGGCCCCTCGTCGGCGAGGTCGGCGAGCTCGTCGTGACCGCGCCGATGCCGTCCATGCCGGTCCGCTTCTGGAACGACCCCGACGGCCGCCGCTACCACGACAGCTACTTCGACATGTACCCCGGCGTCTGGCGTCACGGGGACTGGATCACGCTCACCGACCGTGGCTCGGTCGTCATCCACGGCCGCTCCGACTCCACGCTCAACAGGCAGGGCGTACGGATGGGTTCCGCCGACATCTACGAGGCGGTAGAGCGGCTCCCCGAGATCCGTGAGTCCCTCGTCATCGGCCTCGAAGAGCCGGACGGTGGCTACTGGATGCCACTGTTCGTCCACCTCGCCGAAGGCGCCGCACTCGACGACGGACTCCGCGACAGCATCAAACGGACCATCCGCGAGAACCTCTCACCCCGCCATGTACCGGACGAGGTCATCGAGGTCCCCGGCATCCCGCACACCCTCACCGGCAAGCGCATCGAGGTTCCGGTCAAGCGACTCCTCCAGGGCGCAGCCCTTTCCGAGGCGGTCAATCCGGGCTCCGTCGACAACCTCGAACTGCTCCGCTTCTACGAGGACCTCGCCCGCGAGCGCCACTGATCCGACCTGCGGGCCATCCGTTGTCAGTCCCCCTGATTACGCTGAGTGAGCATCGATCGACAGTGCACAGGGGGATTCATGGCACACATCAGGCCGACCGGGCGAGGCCGGCAACGCTCCGGAACATCCATGCGACGCGCGCTGCGCCGCGAAGCACCCAGTACGGTCGGCCTGCTGGTCGACCCCGAGGACTTCGAGGCCATGCGGCACTACCGCAGCTTCGCCTTCGACGACCACGCGGTCTACCTGCAGCAGGTCGAAGGCCTGCTGCGGACGCTCGCCGCCCAGGGAATGCACACCACCGTCGCACTCTTCGACCCGGAGGACTACGCGGAGTTCTGCACCGAGTCCGGACTCGATCCCGACGAGCGCACGAGCCGCAGCCGGTTCACCGCTGAGATCGCCGCGGGCGGAGCCACGGTGGCCTATACCGGCCAGCCCATCGACACGCTGATCCCCCTGCTCGTCTCACGAGCCGTCCGCCGCGCGACATGGGAGTACGCCACCATGCTGCTGGCCGGCCTCGGCGACTGCGCGGACTGCGGGCAGGACATCGGCCGGGCCGCCTTCGACAGGGCCTCCCACCTGCTGACGCGCCTGCTGGACACGGCGGGACCCGGCACCCACCACGTCGTCTGCAGCACGCCCACGGAGCACGAACAGCTCCTCGCCGTCCTCCACACCGCACGTGACGTGGACGGCCCGGCCGGCTTCGCCTCGTCGGAAGGGGCGGAGTTCGCCACCGTGCTCGCCGTCGGGGTCGCGTTGGAGACCCAGGGAGGTGTCGTGCTGCGCACCACGACTCCCGGCGCCCCCGACCGGGTGCACGGCTGGCGCCTCCACCGGGGCAGCCTCCTTCCGCTCACCGCGGGTGAGGTCTTCAGCGCCTACTGCACCGACGCCGATACGGGAGAACCCGTGGCGCCGGAATCCGGCGTCGAGTACTGCGCGGGATTCGACCTCGGTGCCGACGAACCGGAGCCCCACCGCCTCGGTCCCGGCTGTGCCGGTCCTGGCCCGCCTGCCGGTGACGAACACGCCGAGCCGGGTCAGGTCCCCCCTGCTGG
>NZ_JBEOVL010000016.1:0-173476 GCF_040295485.1 Streptomyces sp. NPDC002793
CAGACCGGGATCGGCCGCTGCGGCCACTGGTTCGAGCACCAGGCACACCAGGGCGTCGAGCCCGACGTGGTCACCCTGGCCAAGGGCGCGCGCCCGCACCACCCCGCTTCGCCCCGTGCGCCCACCGCCCACGACTTGCCGAACCCCGGCACATGCGGTGGTCTCGGAGGTGGAAGCCCGCGCCCCTGTTGGAGGTGAACCACCGTGCTGTTCACCGACCGCACGGACGCCGGGCGGCGGCTCGCCGCGGCGCTGCGGCATCTGGAGCGGCGCGATCCCGTCGTCCTGGGTCTGCCGCGTGGCGGGGTCCCGGTGGCGTACGAGGTGGCGCAGGCCCTCGGCGCCCCGCTCGATGTGATCGTGGTCCGCAAGCTCGGTGTGCCGTACCGCCCCGAGCTGGGGTTCGGCGCCATCGGTGAGGGCGGGGTCCGGGTCATCAGCGACGAGATCGTCCGCCACGCCGGGGTCAGGGAGAAGGACCTCGCCTCCGTCGAGCGCGCCGAGGAGGCGGAGCTCGGGCGGCGGGCCCAGGCGTACCGGGAGGGTCGACCGCGTCTGCCGCTGAAGGGGCGCGCGGTGGTCGTCGTGGACGACGGGATCGCCACCGGGGCGACCGCGCGGGCCGCCTGCCAGGTGGTACGGGCGCAGGGCGCCGCCCATGTCGTGCTGGCCGTGCCGGTCGCGTCGCCCCATGTCGCCGCCGCACTGCGCGAGGACGTGGACGAGATGGCCTGCCTCTCCACCCCACACCTCTTCTCGGCCGTGGGTGAGTGGTACCGGGACTTCTCCCAGACCTCCGACGCCGAGGTCGTCGCGCTGCTGGCGCGGGCTTCCGGAGGCCGCACCGAGACCGAGGAGGTCGAGGTGGACGCGGGCGGGGTCCCGCTCCCCGGTGATCTCGCACTTCCCGGCGGCGCCGGGGCGGTCGTCGTCTTCGCCCACGGCTCGGGCAGCAGCCGCCACAGCCCGCGCAACCGCGCCGTGGCCACCGCCCTGAACCGCGCCGGTCTCGGCACCCTGCTCTTCGACCTGCTCACGCCCGGTGAGGAGGTCTACCGCGCCAATGTCTTCGACATCGGCCTGCTGGCCGGGCGGCTGGCGGACACCACCGACTGGCTGCGGCGGCGCGTGGCCCTCCCCGTTGGTTCCTTCGGGGCGAGCACGGGGGCGGCGGCGGCTCTGCGGGCCGCCGCCGGGACGGGCTCGGGTGTCGGCGCCGTGGTCTCGCGCGGCGGCCGCCCCGATCTGGCCGGGGCGGCCCTCGCCGGGGTGCGTGCGCCGACCCTGCTCGTCGTGGGTGGCGCCGACACCACGGTGATCGAGCTCAACCGGCAGGCGCGGTCCGCGCTGCGGTGCGAGAGCCGGCTGGAGATCGTCCCGGGCGCCACGCACCTGTTCGAGGAGCCGGGTGCCTTGGACCGGGTCGCGGAGCTGGCCCAGGACTGGTTCACCACGCATCTGGTGCGGCCGGCTGGCTGATGCCCCGGCGGCCCTCACTCAGCGGCGGGCCGACGCCCTTCCGTACGGGACGAGCCGCACCGGCCCCACCAGGCCGTACTTCTGCCGCTGCGCCACCCCGAAGACGGGCGCGTTCGACACCCGCAGCCGGTTGAGGAGGCTGGTGGCGACCTCCACCTCGATGGTGTTGGTGCCGCTGCGCAGATACGGGCCGACGTCGACGGTCGTGGTCACCTGGTCGGCGGGCGGCAGATGGCGCCCGTTGACGGTGACCCGGTAGGTGTCGAAGACCTCGCCCAGCTCCAGCGTCGCGCCGTGGCCGCCGGTCCAGGGCCGGCCCAGGCGGACGGTGGTGCGGTAGCGGCCGATGCCGGAGGAGTCGGCGAGATCCGGGATCTCCGTCCAGGGGACGAGCCCGTCGAGTTCGACGGTTCGGCGGGTCTTCCGCGTGGTGGAGGACGTGGCGCCCGGGGTCCAGTCCTCGGCCGACAGGGTCCAGCGGGTCAGCGGGATCGCCGCGGGTACGTCGTCGATGCGCGCCCGGACCGTACGGCCGTCGCCGAGGGTCGTGGCGTACGTCCCCGGGCGGGTGTCCCGGATCTCGACCTTGCCGTCGCCCGCACGGCGCACCTCGGCGGCCTCGGTCGCGGTGGCGTACCACTGCGGGGCGGGGCCGGTGGCCCAGCGGCCGGGGCGGGCGGTCGCGATGATCGTGGTGGCGCCGGGCTCCAGGGTGACGCGGAGCCTGAGACGCCCGTCGGGCAGCCGCGTGTACGCCGCGAGCGGCTCGATCGTGCCGGTCCACGCGTCGAGGCGGTAGGGCACGACCTCACGGTGGCGGGTGGTGAGGGTGACGTCGTGGCTGATGCGGGTGCCGGTCGAACCCTTCTTGCTGACGGCGTCGTTGGCGAAGAAGTAGTAGTCGGCGTCGGTGTCGGCGCGGTGGTTGTGGAGCAGCATCGAGGACTCCGCGTACTCGACGTCGCGGGTGAGGCCGAGCGCGGCGATGCCCTGCGGGACGTCGGGGCGGTCGGGGACGTTGCTCACGGTGGGCTGGGCGAGGAGTTCGCGGATCAGGGCGAGGAGCCGGTCGTTGTCGCCGGTGCGGGGCATGCCGGGCACGTGGCCGTCGCTCCAGTCGCCGATGACGATGATCGGCAGGCCCTTGCGGGCGTAGCCGAGGAGCTTCTCGGCGACGTCGGTCTGGAGAGTGTGCTCACGGCCGATCATGACGTCGCCGTCGACGAGGAGCGCCTTGTACGCCGGTCCTTCGGGGGCGAGCCTGCCGTTCTTCACCACGGCGTTCGGGAGGCTCAGCAGGCGGGGGCTGAGGAAGAGGTGGGTCCAGCCGACGGGGATGCCGTCGGCGGTGAACCAGGACGCGCCGAGTCCGGAGCCGGCGTAGCCCTTCTGCCACAGGACGCCGACGTCGACCTTGTTGACCCCGGTCTGGAGCACCTGCTGGGTGCGGCTCAGATAGCCCGCGATGTCGGGGGCGTGGCCCCAGGTGGGCTGGCGCGGTCCCCACGCCTCGCCGTAGCCGGTACCGCCGTTGTACGGGGAGAAGGCGGCGAAGCCGGGCCAGGCGGCGCCTGGTGCGGAGGCGTACGCGAAGCCGTGGAAGACGGCCTGGTTGACGCCGGCGGCGTACTGGATGACGAGCTTCTTGAGCGTGGCGTCCCAGGTGGTGGCGTAGGCACCGCCCGCGGTGCCGCCGGCCTCGTTGGAGAGGATGAGCTTGCCGCCCATGTCCCGGCCGCCGGCCAGGGTGCGGAAGTCGTCGAGGTTCTTGAATCCGAGCGACTCGCCCTCGGAGATGTCCAGGAGGGCCGCCTTGTACATGGCGTCGGTCTGGAGTCCGTACGGCTGGATGCGCAGCTGCAGCCCGAGGCCGTGGGCCCACTTCTGCACCGGGCGGAGGTGGTTCTCGACGTACAGCTCGGTGACGACCTCCATGAAGTCCCGCCGGATCGCCTTGTTGGTGACGGCGTCGAAGGCGAAGACGTACTTCTCCTTCGTCTGGAGGAGCGCGGGGAGGTACGGGGCGAGGGCGTAGCCCATGCGGCGTTCGAACTCGGCCTCGATGCCGGGGGTCCAGAGCGTGGCGTGGGTCTCCATCTCGAGGGAGTCCTCGAAGAGCGCGCCGCCGTTCTCCTTCAGCAGGGCGCGCATGCGGGAGGTGAGGATGTGCTCCTCCCAGTAGTCGATGACCGCGCGGGTGCCCGCGGCGCTGAAGTGGTCGACGACGTAGCTGAGCGGTGCGGTGTGGGCGGGGCCCTCGGGGCGCTGGCCGGAGCCGCGCAGCCAGCAGGCGATGACGAGCCAGGTGCCGTCGTCGGGGGCCGTCCACTCCAGGGTTCCGGCAGCCGCCGCGCGGGAGGTGAGGTCGGTGACGGTGTCGAGGTCGAGCTGCACCTGGGCGGCGGTGGGCGAGGTGCCGGCGGTGACCCGGGCGGCCAGGGCTCGGTGGAGCGTGCGGGTGGTGACACCGGAGCTCGGGGCGGTGACGGGCTCGGGCAGCGGGCCGGAAAGCGCGGTGCCGGCGGGGAGGACCGTGATGCCGTGCGCGAGTTCCTTGACGGCGCCGGGGCTGTCGGGCGTGATGCCGGGGACGGCGGCGGGCCAGGCCGGGCCGAGGGTGAGGTCGACGACGATGTCGCGCTTGCGGGCCCGGCGGAGGGCGGTTTCGACGGCGTCGGTCCAGGCACGGGTGCCCCAGCCGTGGCGGACCGGGTCGATGGGTTCGGAGACGCTGTGGGTGACCGCGGCGATCTCGACCCCGCCGAAGCCTGCGGCGGCGATCTGGTCGATCTCCCGCTCGATCTCGTCCGCGTCGACCAGGGCGTCCGGCCACCACCAGCGGAACTTGGGGCGCACGGGAGCGGCGGGGGACGCGAAGCGTCGGGCGAAGGCGCCCCGGGCGGCGGGGCCCGCTGCCGGGGACGCCGGTGCGGCCGTCGCGACGGCTTCGGAGAAGGGCAGGGCGGTGAGCACGCCCGCCGCCGCGGCCATCCTGAGGACGGCGCGCCGCCCGAGGCCGGTGTGCGGACCCGTACCGCCGTCCGGCTCGGCGTGCGCCGCCTCGTCGCTCACGGCCGTCTCGCCGATGCCCGGTCTGTTCTGCATCTCGCCACCCTGCTGGTTCGCCCGTGCCGGCACGCATGCCGCCGTGCAGACACGTTGAGAGGTTTGAACGATTCAATATCCCGGCTGGAACATATGCGTCCACCATGACCGACCACAAGAGGTATGCATGATTTTCTCCCCCGCACACACCGCCGACACGGCCGGCAAACCCACCAACAGCGTGCACATACGCAGACCAAGCGGTAGGTGATGCCCCAGCGCACCCCTCCCGCGCGAAGTCTTGACGCTTGCATCGGCAGCACTTAGCTTGCCACCGGACGTCGTAAAACGTTTCAACTCATCTTCGGGGATGCCTCGTTCACAGCCGACCGGGCCTCAGCGTCCGACGGCCGCTCCCCGCCGGAAGGAGCCCGGTCCTTGACTGCCTCGCCTCCCCCGCATCCGTACCGTCCGCCGATCCCCTCCCGCCGCCAGGTGCTGACCGCGACAGCGGCGACCACGGCGGTCCTGGCCCTGTCCGGCTCCGCAGCCGCCACGGCCGTGCCGCGCACGGACCCACCGCGTGCGGCCACGCCCGGAGCGGCCGTCGCCGCCGCTCCCGCGCTCGTCCCCCTGCCCCTCGGCGACGTCCGGCTGCTCGACAGCCCGTTCCGCGAGAACATGCGGCGGACCTGCGCCTATCTGCTCTTCGTCGACCCGGACCGGCTGCTGCACACCTTCCGCCTCAACGCGGGGCTCCCCTCGGACGCCGAGCCCTGCGGCGGCTGGGAGGCGCCGGACGTACTGCTGCGCGGGCACACCACCGGCCATCTGCTGACCGCCCTGGCCCAGGCGCACGCCCACACCGGCGAGGAGGCGTACGCGGCCAAGGGCCGCCGCATCGTGGCCGCGCTGGCCGAGTGCCAGGCGGCGGCACCCGCCGCCGGGCACCGGCCGGGCTACCTCTCCGCCTTCCCCGAGGAGGTCTTCGACCAGCTCGAAGCGGGCGGGAAGCCATGGGCCCCGTACTACACGCTGCACAAGGTGATGGCCGGGCTGCTCGACCAGTACCGACTGTGCGGCGACACCCAGGCTCTGGACGTGCTGCGGGCCATGGCCGACTGGGTCGACGGCCGGACCGCGCCCCTCCCGTACGACCGGATGCAGACGGTCCTGAAGGTCGAGTTCGGCGGCATGAACGAGGTGCTGACCGATCTCTACCTGACGACCGGCGACCCGGCGCACCTGGCGACGGCCCGGCGCTTCGACCACGAGGAGCTGTACGGTCCGCTGGCCGCCGGCCGGGACGAGCTCGCGGGGCGGCACGCCAACACCGAGATCGCCAAGATCGTCGGAGCGGCCCGGAGTTACGAGGCGACGGGGGAGCGCCGCTACCACGACATCGCCGCCCACTTCTGGAAGACCGTCGTCGAGGACCACTCCTACGCCATCGGCGGCAACTCCAACCAGGAGCTCTTCGGCCCGCCCGGCGAGATCGTCAGCCGGCTGTCCGCGGACACCTGCGAGAACTGCAACAGCTACAACATGCTCAAGCTCGGACGGCAGCTGTTCCTGCACGACCCGGACACGGCCGCCTACATGGACCACTACGAGTGGACCCTGATCAACCAGCTCCTCGCCGAGCAGGACCCGGACTCCGCGCACGGGTACGTCACGTACTACACGGGCCTCTGGGCGGGGTCGCGCCGGCAGCCCAAGGGCGGGCTCGGCGCCGCGCCAGGCAGCTACAGCAGCGACTACGACAACTTCTCCTGCGACCACGGGACGGGCCTGGAGACCCACACGAAGTTCGCCGACTCCGTGTACTTCCGGTCGGCGGACGGGGGCGGGAAGCCGGACGGTGGCGGAAAGCCGGACAACGACAGGACGGGGAAGGGCGGCAGGACGGGGGACGCGCTGTACGTCAATCTCTACATCCCCTCCGAAGTGCGCTGGCGCGAGAAAGGCGTGACGCTCCGTCAGTCCGCAGCCGATCCGGCCGGAGACCTCACCCGGATCACGGTCACCGAGGGCGGCGGCACATTCGCGCTCCGGCTGCGGATACCGGGCTGGCTGGCCGACGGGAAGGGCCGGGCCGCCTCCGTGCGCGTCAACGGCCGCCCGGCGGGCGGAGATCCGGCCGAGCCGGGCACCTACTTCACGGTCCGCCGCACCTGGAAGCGCGGCGACACGGTGGAGCTCCACCTGCCGCGTGAGCCGGTCTGGCGTCCCGCCCCGGACAACCCGCAGGTCCAGTCGGTCTCCTACGGGCCGCACGTGCTGGCGGGCGCCCACGGTGACACCGCCCTCGCGACCGTTCCGCTCGTACGGCCCGGCTCGCTGCGGCCGGCCGCCGGCCGGCCCGGGGAGTTCACCGTGCTCGCCGACGGGCAGCGGATCCGCCTGCTGCCCTTCCACCGCGTCCACCACCAGAACTACTCGGTCTACTGGGCCGTCGCCCCCGGCCCGGCCCGCCCGCACGAGGTCGCGCGCCACACCCTGGACGAGGGCGAGGGCACCACCTCCGCCGACCGGGCCGGCGCCTTCCCGCCCGCCCTGCTCGCGGCCGGGGCCTCCTGGACGGGCCAGGGGCCGGACGGCCACGCCGCCGTCGCGCTGGACGGCACCGGCGGCCATGTCGTCCTGCCCCGGTCCCTGCCGTCCGGGCTCGACGCCCTCACCGTGAGCGTCCGCGTCCGTCTGGACAGCCTCGCGAACTCGGCCCGGATCTTCGACCTCGGGTACCACAAGGGCACCTACCTCTTCCTCACCCCTCGCACCGGGGCCGGCACGGCACGCGCCGCGCTGAAGATCTCCGGCATGGAGGGCGAGGACGTCATCGACGCGGCCGGCCCCCTGCCCACCGGCCGCTGGATCCACGTCGCGCTGACCATCGGCGCGGGCACGGCCGTGCTGTACGTCGACGGGGCGGAGGCCGGCCGCAACGCGGCGATGACCCAGAGTCCGCTGCTCCTCGGCGCCTCGACCCGCAACTACCTGGGCCGTTCGCAGAACTCGACGCACCCGGCCCTGCACGGCGCGGTCGCCGACTTCCGGCTGCACAACCGGGCCCTGACGGCGGCGCAGGTCGCCGCACTCTGACTCCCCTCCCCCGCACCCCGATCACTGATACACGGAGCTCCCGCATGCCTGAATTCCCCCTGTCCAGACGTACGTTCGTGGCCGCCGCCGGGGTGGCGGGCACGGTCCTCGCCGTCGGCCCGACCGGCAGCGCGTCCGCCGCGCCGGGGCAGTCCCCCACGGCGTCCCCGGCCTCCTCCGGCTACTCCCCCGCGCGCTTCACCGACCCGCCGCGCGACAGCCGCCCCGCCGTCTACTGGTACTGGAACGGCACGGTCACCCCCGAGCTGGTCGACACCCAGCTCGCCGACCTCCGCTCCAAGGGGATGTTCGAGGTGATCATCTTCCCCTTCGACAACGCCGAGATGAAGCCCGAGTTCTTCACCGAGGGCTGGTTCGACATCGTCGAGCACGTCCTGCGGGTCGCGGAGCGCACCGGTATGCGGGTCTGGATCTTCAACGACGACCACTTCCCCAGCGGCCGCGCCGGCGAGTACATCGTCAAGGGCGGCACGGTCGGCTCACGCACCTACGAGCCACGCCCCGACCTGCGGCTCAAGGCCCTGTGGCGCTCCACCACCGTCGTGGAGGGGCCCGTCCGCGCCGATCTGCTCAGCACCACCGGCGTGGGCACGGAGTCCGGCCGCCTGGTGGCCGACGCGGACGTGCTCGGCGGTTCCGCCGTGCTGCGGGCCGGCGCCGGGTGGACCGATGTCACGGTCACCGCGAGCGCCAAGGGTGATCACAACTCCACCGTCACCCTCGTCGTGCGGGCGAACGCGGACGGCACGGCCGGTTACGCCGTCGAGTTCGACCGGACCGGTGTCGTCACCGTGTCCCGGCTGACCGGCGGCGAGGCCACCGAACTCGCCAGGACCACCCGCACCGACGGCTTCAACAGCACGAAGTTCCACACCCTCGTGGTGAAGGTGTCCGGGTCCGACCTCTCCGTCACCCTCGACGGCAAGGACAAGGGGACGGTCACCGACTCCGCGTACGGCTCGGGCGGTGCCGGGGTCCGCGCCACCGGCACCCAGCGCTCGCTGTGGGACAGCCTCGCCGTCACCGACGCGTCGGGCGCCTCGCTGTACGCGCAGGACTTCACCGACCCCTCCTCGGCCGGCGACTTCCCGGCGAGGACGGGCATCGCGGGTGAGCCCGTCGCCGCGGCGGCGCGCCCGATCGGCGCCACCGGCACCGGGGAACTGACCGATCTGACGCCCCTGCTCGGCGCGGGCGGGGACTGGCAGGTCCCCGCCGGCCGCTGGCAGATCGACCTGTTCGGCGGGTCCCCGCTCATCGACGACAGCCAGGGCTACAGCCGCAGTTACGTCGACCTGCTCGCCGACGAACCGGTCGAGCTGCTGCTGGACATCGTGCCCGGTGAGTACCACCGCCGTTTCGGACGGTACTTCGGCACGGTCGTCCCCGGCTTCTGGGACGACGAGCCGTTCTTCGCCTCCGCCGAGGCCCACTTCAAGCGGCTGCCCTGGTCGCCCGCCCTGGAGGACGCCCTGCACGCCGTGGGCACGGGACCGGGTCTGGCGTACGCGTGCGCCTTCGACGACCTGGGCCGCACGGGCCGGATCGAACGCGGCCGTTTCTGGCAGGCGGTCTCCGACCGCTTCGCCGCGGCGTTCGAGAAGCAGGCCCGCTGGTACGAGAAGCGGAAGACCGTCCTGATCACCAATCCGCTGTACGACGAGACCTCGCCCTCCAAGCGCATCCGGTCGACCGGGGACCTGCACAAGGTCAATCAGTGGGCGCAGATCCCCGGCGGAGACGTCATCACCGCCGAGTACGTGGCGGGCGGTTCGACGATGGCGCCCCGCAACCCGGCGTCCTCCGGCCACCAGATGGGCCGCGAGCGGGTGCTGATGGAGGCCTTCGGCAACATGGGCTGGGCCGTGGCCCCCGACTTCGTACGCGCCCTGCTGGGCGCGTACGCCACCCGGGGGATCAATCTCACCGTGCTGCACGCCCTGTGGACGGACGAGACCCGGGTGTTCTTCCCGCCGCCGTTCGGGCCGCGTTCGCCGTGGTGGTGGGCGATGGAGCCGATCTCCGACTGGATCGGCCGGGTGATGGAGCTGGCCCGGGGGACCTCGGCGGCCCGCACGGCGCTCGTGCAGCCGCAGCGGGCGACCGAGCAGTTCACGGGCACCGAGCGACAGGGTGAGGTCGACGGTGCGTTCAACGGCGCCGCCGAGGCGCTGGAGCAGGCCCAGGTGGACTTCGACCTCGTGCACGAGGGGGCGCTCTCGGGCGACCGCGGCCTGCGGGCGCACGGTGCGGTGCGCGACGGCCGGCTGGTGGTCGGCGCGGCCCGCTACGACCTGGCCGTCCTCCCCGTGACCCCCGCCCTCACCGCGGCGACCGTGCGGAAGCTGGCCGAGTTCGTCCGCGACGGCGGCACCGTCGTCGCCGTGGGCGAGCTGCCCCTGGAGGACGCGAACGGCGAGGACCGCTCCCTGCAGCGGGCGTTCAGCGGCCTGTTCGGCGACAGCGTGCCGAGCCGTCGCCGCTCCGGGAAGGGCGAGGCCGTACGCGTGGCGGACACCGGCGGGCTGCGGGACGTGGCGTACGCCGCCGGGGTGGCCGCCGCCGTCCTCGAACCGGCCGCACCGGCCCTGCGGGTCCTGCGCACCGTGCGCGGCGGGGACACCGCCTTCCTCATCAACAACGAGAGCGGCGAGACGGTCGAGACCGTGGCCGCGCTGCCGGCCGCCGGGGTGCCCGAGCTGTGGGACCCGGCCACCGGCACCGCCCGCCCGGCGCCCGTGTACCGCACGGACCGGCGGGGGAAGGGCGGGACCGGCGTACGGGTGCCGCTGCGCCTCACGCCGTACGAGACGCAGGCCGTCGTGCTCCGCCACGGAGCACGGTCCGGTCCCCATCTGACCGACGCCGCGCTCCCCGTCGAGACCGTCACCCGGCACGGCCGTGAGCTGCGGGTCACCGCGGTCGCCGACGCACCCGGCCGGTACCCCGTGGCGGGCACCGACGGTACGCACGGCTACCGAGGCACCGTCGTGGTCACCGATCCGCTCACCCCGGTCCCGCTCGACGGCGAGTGGACGCTGCGGCTGGCCCGCGAGGGTGCCGAGCCGGTGACCCGGCCGCTCGGCAGCTGGACGGATCTGGAACCACTGTTCTCCGGCAGCGGCACCTACTCCACCGCGTTCACCCTGGACCGGGCGGCGCTGCGGGACCGGGGGTTCCGGCTCGCCCTCGGCGTCGTACGGGAGGTCGCCGCGGTCACGCTCAACGGCACGGAACTGCCGCCGCTGCTGTGGAGCCCCTACACCGCCGACGTCACCGAGCTGCTGCGGCCGGGCCGCAACACGCTCTCCGTGAAGGTCTCCAACACCCTGTCCAACGAGCGGAACAAGCCCATCCCGTCGGGTCTTTTCGGCCCCGTCGTCCTCCGCCCCTACCGCCGTGCGACGGCCGCGCTCCCCCGCGTCTGATCCGCCCTCCCCTACGTACAAGGAGCACCCGCGTGCCCAGGTCCAGACCCCTTCCCTCCCGCGCCCGGCGCCGCCCCGCGCTGCTCGCCGCCAGTGGGCTCACCGCCCTGGTGACCGTCCTGCCGACAGCCGTCACCGCGGACGCGGTCGCCCCGGCCGCCCTCTCGGCGACCGGGCTGCGCACCCAGCACCTCGCCGAGGCGCTCGGCATCGACGACACGACCCCTTCGCTGAGCTGGCGCACCACCGCCCGTGCCCGGTCGGCCGTCCAGTCCGCCTACCGCATCCAGGCGGCCACCTCCCTGGACAAGCTGCGGCGTGGGCGGGCGGACCTGTGGGACTCCGGCAAGGTGAAGTCCGCCGTGCCGGAGGCGACGTACGCCGGTGAGAAGCTCGGCTCGCGCACCCGTGTCCACTGGCGGGTGATGCTCTGGTCCGGCGGGTCCGGGCGTGACTCGGGGTGGAGCGAGGCGGCCGTCTTCGAGACGGGCCTGACGCAGCAGCGGGACTGGAAGGGCGCCGACTGGATCACCCACCAGGACTGGGCGCTGAGCGAGCGCGCCGTCACCCCCGTGGTGGTCGAGGTGGAACGCACCACCGCGCGTTACGTCCGGCTGGACGTGACAGAGCTCGGGCTGCCGCTCGCCGACACGTTCCCCGGGCAGACGTGGCGGGTGCAGCTCGGCGAGATCGACGTACGGGACTCGACGACGGGCACCTCCGGGCTGGCGAAGGGCTCGGCGGTCACCGCGTCCGAGACGAACACCCTCCGCAAGACGTGGGAGCCCGCCCTCGCCGTGGACGGGCTGCCCAACAGCGCCCTGCAGACGGCCGCCGGTTACGCGAGCGCCGCGCACTCCGGTCCCGATGTCTCCGGGCAGCCCGTCGTGCTCACCCTCGACATGAAGTCAGCGAAGACGTTCGACGAGGTGGTCCTGTATCCGCGCGCCGACGTCCTGACCGAGGACGGCAGGGTGCCGAACTTCCCGGTCGACTACACCGTCTCCGCGTCGGACGCTCCGGACTCGGGCTTCACCCGGATCGCCGGGGTCACCGGGCAGCGACCGCCGAAGCCCTATCTGCCGGCCGGACTGCCGCTGTTCGCGAAGGACTTCGCACTGGAGCGGAAGGTGCGCAGCGCCCGGCTGTACGTGTCGGGGCTCGGCATCCACGAGACGACGCTGAACGGCCGGCCCGTCGGTGACGCCGTGCTCGAACCCGCGAACACCGACTACCGGGACCGGGTGCAGTACGCCACGTACGACGTGACGAAACAGCTCGGAAAGGGCGCCAACACCCTCGCGGTGGCCCTCGGGAACGGCATGTCGAACGTGGTGTCCACCGCCGACCGCTATCGCAAGCTGTACGGGAACATCAGCGACCCGAAGCTGATCGCCCGGCTGGAGATCACCCTGTCCGACGGTTCGGTGCGCACGGTCCGCAGCGGCGACGACTGGCGGACCACGCTCGGCGCGACGACGTCGTCGAACTGGTACGGCGGCGAGGACTACGACGCGCGCCGCGCGATCCCGCACTGGGACGAGCCGCGCGGGTCGCGCGCGGGCTGAGAGCGCGCCGCCGAGGTGGCTGCCCCCGGCACGCCGGAGCGGCCCGCGGTCCTCAGCGCGCGGGAGACCGAGCCGGTCCGGGTGGTCGAGACCCTGGAGGGGAGGGAGGTCGAGGGCGCTGCGGGGAGCCGGGTGTTCGACCTGGGCCGGAACATCGCGGGCTGGCCCGAGATCACGGTGCGGGCGCCGAAGGGCACCGCGGTGCGGATCTACCCGTCCGAGTCGCTGAAGGACGGCCGTGCCTTCCAGTCGATCAGCAATGTGGGCGGCCCCCTGTGGGACAGCTACACGACGGGCGGTTCCGGGTCGGAGACGTGGCACCCGTCCTTCAGCTACCACGGCTTCCGCTACCTGGAGTTGAGAGGGCTCCCCGAGGGCGCCACCGTCTCGGTGCGGGGCAAGGTCCTCCGGGCGGACAACGCCTCGGCCGGGGACTTCACCAGCTCCGACGAGCTGATCAACGGCATCCACTCGATCATCCGGCGGTCGATCGAGGGCAACATGATGAGCGTCCTCACCGACTGCCCCAGCCGGGAGAAGCTCGGCTGGCTGGAGCAGAACCAGCTCGTCTTCCCCGCCCTGGCCGGCAACTTCGACATGCAGGCCTACATGCGCAAGATCATGCGGGACATGGGTGACGCGCAGACCGAGGACGGTCTGGTCCCGAGCACGGTCCCGGAGTACACGAACCTGCCCGGAAGTTACCGCAACGACTCCAACTGGGGCGGCGCTGTCGTCCTCGTCCCGTGGCAGATGTACACGACGTACGGCGACAAGGACACGCTGTCCGCGTACTACCCGCGGATGAAGGCCTACGCCGCCTTCCTGGAGGGGCAGGTGAAGGCCGGCATCCTCGACTACGGCCTGGGCGACTGGTTCACCCCGGACCGCACCTTCCCGCGCGCGGTGGCGGGGACGTACGGCTACTGGCGGGTCGTCGACGCGCTCAGCCGGATCTCCGGCGTCCTGGGCGACGCGGAGGCGGCGGCGCTGTACCGCGCGAAGGCGGACGCGAGCGCGAAGGCGGTCTCCGACGCGTACTACGACCCGGCGTCCGGCACGCTCGGCGGCGGCGGGCAGGGTGCCGAGGCGCTGGCCCTGGACATGGGGGCCTATCCGGAGGGCGAGCGGGAGCGGCTGCTGGGTCATCTGGTCGGCAGCATCGAGGCCGCGGGCGACCACCTGCTGCTGGGTGAGATCTCGCTCCCGGCCGTCTTCCGGGTCCTGTCGGGGGCGGGCCGCGACGACGTGGTGCACCGGATCGCCACGCGGACGACGAGCCCGAGCTACGGCTACCAGGTACTGGCGGGCAACACCACGCTCGGCGAGAGCTGGGACGGCGGCCCGGGGCAGTCGCAGAACCACTTCATGCTGGGTGCCATCGACTCCTGGTTCACCGGCCGGGTGGCGGGCATCCAGCAGGCGGAGGGCTCGGTGGGCTACCGCAGGCTGCTGGTGGACCCGGCGGTCGTGGGTGACCTCACCTCCGCCTCGGGGTCGTACACGACGCCGTACGGCAAGGCGTCGACGTCCTGGGAGCGGGACGGCGAGCGCTACCGGCTGCGGGTGACCGTGCCGGCCGGTTCGACGGCCGAGGTCCATGTCCCGGTCGGTTCCGGGCGTCCGGGTGCCACGGCCGGGGCGCGGCTGCTGCGCACGGAGAACGGCGAGGCCGTGTACGAAGTGGGCTCGGGCGACTGGACGTTCACGTCGGCGTACACGGGTGTGCCCGACGCGTCCTGATCCGGGCCCGGCACGGGGCGCCCTCCGGAGGACCGGGGGGCGCCCCGTGGCGTGCGGGCGCCCTCGCGGCGAGAACACCTGGTGCGCACTTGTGAGTTGAGCGATACGCGACCGTTATGTGAATCGATTCAAGCGCCCTGGAAGATAGTGCTCCGCCCCGAAGGCTGTCAAGAGCGCCCACCCATTCCCCCCATTCAGGTCGTACATCACCCCTCTTCCTGGAACTTCTCGCCATCAACCCATTGACTGCGCCCGCAATCCCCGTTTAGCTTCCGAGCAACCTCATTGAAACCTTTCACGGCGGGTGGAGCGGAACGGTCCCACCGCTGAGGAGCATCCATGAACCAGTCCGCCCCGGACCCGGCCCCGGTCCTGGCCCTGCAGGGCGTGAGCAAGTCCTTCGGTGCCGTACGGGCCCTGCAGGACGTCTCCCTGCAGTTGTTCCCCGGCGAGGCCCACGCGCTCGCCGGTGAGAACGGCGCAGGCAAGTCGACCCTGATCAAGGCCCTCGCCGGAGTGCACCGCCCGGACGGCGGCGACGTGCTCCTCGACGGGAAGCCCGTCGTCTTCCACGGCCCGGCGGACGCGCGTGACGCCGGCATCGCCGTCATCTACCAGGAGCCGACGCTCTTCCCCGACCTGTCCATCGCCGAGAACATCTTCATGGGCCGGCAGCCCCGGCGGTCCCTCGGCCGCATCGACCGCAAGGCCGTGCACGAGACCACCGCGGGGCTGATGCGCAGGCTCGGCGTCGACCTGGCGCCGGACCGGCCCGCCCGCGGCCTGTCGATCGCGGACCAGCAGATCGTCGAGATCGCCAAGGCCCTCTCCTTCGACGCCCGCGTCCTGATCATGGACGAGCCGACCGCCGCCCTGACCGGCAGCGAGACCGCCCGGCTCTTCTCCGTCGTCCGCACGCTGCGCTCCGAAGGCGCCGCGGTGCTGTTCATCTCGCACCGCCTGGACGAGATCTTCGAGCTGTGCCAGCGGGTCACGACCCTGCGCGACGGCCGGTGGATCTCCTCCGAGCCGCTGGAGGGCCTCACCGAGGACGACCTGGTGCGCAGGATGGTCGGCCGTGACCTCGACGACCTCTACCCCAAGCAGGACGCCGAAGTCGGCGACGTCGCACTGTCGGTGCACCGGCTGACCCGCGAGGGTGTCTTCCGCGACGTCTCCTTCGAGGTCCGGCGCGGCGAGATCGTCGCGCTCGCCGGACTCGTCGGCGCCGGACGCACCGAGGTCGCGCAGGCGGTCTTCGGCGTGGACCGTGCCGACGCGGGCGAGGTGAAGGTGGCGGGCACGGTGCTGCGCCCCGGTTCGCCGACCGCCGCGATGGACGCCGGACTCGCGCTCGTACCCGAGGACCGGCGCCAGCGCGGGCTGGTCATGGATATGTCGATCGAGCGCAACATCGGGCTCACCGGCCTGGACGAGGTCCGCAAGCGCGGGCTCGTCAGCCGGGCCCTGGAGCACGACCGGGCCGCCGACTGGGCGGTGCGCCTCCAGCTCAAGTACAACCGGCTCGCCGACACCGTGGGGGTGCTGTCCGGCGGCAACCAGCAGAAGGTCGTGCTGGCCAAGTGGCTGGCGACCGGCCCCAGCGTGCTGATCGTCGACGAACCGACCCGCGGGATCGACGTCGGCACCAAGGCGGAGGTCCACCGGCTGCTCTCCTCGCTCGCCGCGGAGGGCCTCGCCGTACTGATGATCTCCTCCGACCTCCCCGAGGTCATCGGCATGGCGGACCGGGTGCTCGTGATGCACGAGGGCCGGCTCGTCGCCGAGATCCCGCGCGCGAGCGCCACCGAGGAGTCGGTCATGGCCGCGGCCACCGGACGTAACGAGAGGGCAGCGGCATGACCACCACCATCGAGAGCCCCCCGGACACCGCGAAAGCGCCGGAGCGGAGTGCCACCTCGCTCGTGGACGCGGTCTTCCGGGCACGCGAGATCTCCATCGCGGGGGCGCTGGTCCTGCTGATCCTCGGCACCTACCTGGCCAACCCGCTCTTCCTGTCCGACCAGGGCGTCAAGGACCTGCTGCTCAACGCGTCGATCCTGGTGCTGCTCGCGGTCGGCCAGTCCGCCGTCGTGATCACCCGCAACATCGACCTGTCCGTCGGCTCCGTCGTCGGCCTGTCCGCCTTCGCCTGCGGCAAGTTCGTCGCGGGCAGCGACCACGGTGTGCTGACCGTGATGCTGCTGGGCATCGCCATCGGCGTCGTCTGCGGCCTGGTCTCCGGCGCCCTCGTCAGCTTCGGCAAGGTACCGGCGCTCGTCGTGACCCTGGGCATGCTCTACATCATCCAGGGCATCGACTACTGGTGGGCGCAGGGCGAGCAGATCAGCGCCTCCGACGTGCCGGAGGCGATCCTGGGCCTCGGCAGCGGCAGTGTGCTGGGTATCCCCTACCTGCCGCTGATCGCACTCGTCCTGCTCGCGGCGACGGCGTACTTCCTGCGCGGCTACCGCTCGGGACGTGAGCTGTACGCCATCGGGTCGAGCCCCGAGGCCGCCCGTCTCGCCGGCATCCCGATCCGCCGCCGGGTGCTCGCCGCCTACGCCTTCTCCGGGGCCGTCGCCGGCTTTGCCGGGGCCCTGTGGCTCGCCCGCTTCGGCACCGTCGTCGCGGACAACGCGCACGGCTGGGAGCTGACCGTCGTCAGCGCCGTCGTCGTCGGCGGTGTCGCGATCACCGGCGGCACCGGCACCGTCTGGGGCGCCGCGCTCGGCGCCCTGCTGCTCACCACCATCGGCAGCGTCCTGGTGGTGCTCAAGGTGGACTCCTTCTGGCAGGGCGCCATCACCGGCGCGCTCCTCCTGCTGGCCATCAGCGTCGACCGGATCGTGAACCTGCGGATGACCGCCGCACTGAGGAAGAGGAACGCCCGTCATGACCACGGCGCCTGACACCAAGACGGCTCCCACGCCGCGGGCCGGAACGAAACCCTCCCTGGTGCGCAGCCTGGCGCTGCGCTGGGACACCGCGGTCGGTGTCCTGCTGGTGGCGGTCCTCGTCGTCGGACTCGGGAGCACGGAGGGCTTCGGTTCGGCCGAGAACCTCGCGTTCGCCTTCAACGACATCGCCGAAGTCGCCATCATCGCCCTGCCGATGACCCTCCTGGTCGTCGCCGGACAGGTCGACCTGTCCGTCGCCTCCATGCTGGGCCTGGGCAGCGCCCTGACCGGGGCGCTGTGGGAGGCCGGCTGGGCCTTCGAGACGATCGTGCCGGTGGTGCTCCTGGTGGGCATCGCCGGAGGTCTCCTCAACGGCTGGCTGGTCACCAAGGTGGGGCTGCCGTCCCTGGCCGTCACCATCGGCACCCTGGCGCTCTACCGGGGCCTGGCCTCGGTGGCGCTCGGCAGCGACGCGGTGACGGACTTCCCGCAGGTCTACGCCGACTGGGCCGTCGACACCACGACCGTCCCCGGCACCTTCCTCACGTATCCGGTGCTGCTCTTCATCGCCCTGGCCGCGGTCACCGCGGTCGTGCTGCACGCCACCGGCCTGGGCCGCTCGCTCTTCGCGATCGGCGCCCAGGAGGAGGCGGCGTACTTCGCCGGCATCCGGGTCAAGCGGATCAAGCTGCTGCTCTTCGTCGTCACCGGCCTGTTCTCGGCCTTCGCGGGGATCGTCTTCACCCTCCGGTACGGAAGTGCCCGCGCGGACAACGGACTCGGCTTCGAGATGCTCGTCATCGCGTCGGTCCTGCTCGGCGGCATCGACTTCGACGGCGGGAAGGGCACGCTCTTCGGCGCGGTCGCCGGTGTCCTGCTGATCGGCGTGCTGAAGAACCTGCTCACGCTCAACGACATCGCCAACGAGGTGCAGGTCATCGTCACCGGGCTGCTGCTCGTGGCGTCCGTCCTGACCCCGCGCATCATCGCCGCGGTCGTCGAACGACGGCACCGGCGGGCCGCGAACACCCCTGCACCGCAGTCGTGACCCGCCCCCTTCCCCCTACCTCTTCGCTCCCTCCTCGAAAGGCACACGCCGCCATGATGCTCCGCAATGCCGCTGGGCGCCGCGCCGTCGCGACCGCAGCCACCGCCGTCTCCCTCGCCCTCGCCCTCACCGCCTGTTCCGGCACCACGAAGGACAGCGAGGACAGCGGCGGCAGCGAGAAGGCCGGCAACAGCTCCGCGAAGGCCGACCCGAACGCGCCGCTGAAGAAGGGCCTGAAGATCGCCTTCCTGCCCAAGCAGATCAACAACCCGTACGAGAAGATCGTCGACGAGGCGGGCATCGAGGCGGCGAAGGAGTACGGCGGCACGGGCAAGGAGGTCGGCCCCTCCGACGCGAACGCGTCCTCGCAGGTCTCCTACATCAACACCCTGATCCAGCAGCGCCAGGACGCCATCCTCGTCTCGGCGAACGACCCCAACGCGGTGTGCGGCCCGCTCAAGCAGGCCATGAAGAAGAACATCAAGGTCGTCGCGTACGACTCGGACACCGCGAAGGACTGCCGTCAGCTCTTCATCAACCAGGCGAGCTCCGAGGAGATCGGCCGCAGCCTGGTCCAGCGCCTCGGCGAGCAGCTCGGCCACAAGGGCAAGATCGCGATCCTGTCGGCCACCCAGAACGCGACGAACCAGAACACCTGGATCGACTACATGAAGGAGGAGCTGAAGCTCCCCGCGTACAAGGACATGGAGCTGGTCAAGGTCGCCTACGGCGACGACGCCGACCAGAAGTCCTTCCAGCAGACCCAGGGCCTCATGCAGGCCTACCCCGACCTCAAGGGCATCATCTCGCCCACCACGGTCGGCATCGCCGCCGCGGCCCGCTACCTGAGCGACTCCTCGTACAAGGGCAAGGTCGTCCTCAACGGGCTCGGCACCCCGAACCAGATGCGCAAGTACGTCAAGGACGGCACCGTCGAGCAGTTCTCGCTCTGGAACCCGGAGGAGCTCGGCTACCTCGGCTCGTACGCGGCCGCGGCGCTGGCGTCGGGGCAGATCACCGGTGCGGAGGGCGAGAAGTTCAAGGCGGGCAAGCTCGGCGAGTACACCATCGGCAAGGACGGCGAGATCATCCTCGGCGAGCCGACCGTGTTCGACTCCAAGAACATCGACACGTTCAACTTCTGATCGGGGGCCCGGACTCCATGCAGCGCGTCTGCTTTCTGCTGAAGGTCCGCGAGGACCGCAAGGACGAGTACCGCGAGCGCCACGCGGCGGTCTGGCCGGAGATGCTGTCCGCGCTGTCGGAGGCGGGCTGGCACAACTACTCGCTGTTCCTCCGCGAGGACGGCCTGCTGGTCGGCTATCTGGAGACGGAGGACTTCGACGCGGCCCGGGAGGCGATGGCCGCGACGGAGATCAACGCGCGGTGGCAGCGGGAGATGGGCGAGTTCTTCGAGCAGTCGGAGGCCGCCGACGAGGCCATGGTCCCGCTGACCGAGGTGTTCCACCTGGCCTGAGACGCCTCGGTCCGGCCTGGGACGCCTCCGTGGCCGATGCCCGCCCTGGCTGTCACCCGACAGCCAGGGCGGACGTCTGTCAGGACGTGGCCGGAGTCCCCCGCACGTCCGGGTACTCCACCTCGTCGACGAGGTCGTAGCCGAGGGCGGTCAGCCGGGCCGCGACGTCCTTGGGGCTCCGGCCCGTCAGGCTCGCGCTGCGCAGCACCTTCTCCAGGCGGACCCCCTTCCGGTACGAGCGGTCGACGGTGGCCAGCAGCCGGATGTCCGCCTCGTCGGCGGCCTCGGGCAGCTTCGCGTCCTCGTGCAGCCGGTGGCCGAGCTCCGCCAGCCTGTCGGCGACCGACGCCGGGCTGCGCCCCGTGGCGAGGGACCCGCGCAGGACGTGCTCGACCCGCAGCCCGACGACGGTGTCCTTCCGCAGCCAGGGCCGGCAACCGTCGAGGTTCTCGCTGAGGAGCACCAGGTCGTCGTCGTCCGGGGAGCCGGGCACCGATCCGTCCGGCATGCCGAGCCCCAGCACCTTCAGCCGGTCCACGACGTCCTGAGGGCTCCGCCCCGTCTCCCTGGCGACGGCGAGGACGTGGCCCACGGTCGGCCACACGGACCCACCGAGCCAGCGGCCCGCACCGGTGTCGCCGGTCCCGAGCAGCCGTTCGTCGTCGGCCCCGGGGGTGTACGGCAGCCGGAGTCCGAGGGAGGCCAGCCGCGCGGCGGCGGCGTGCGGGCTGCAGGACAGACGCCGGGACACGTCCAGCACCTGGGCGGCGGACACCTCGTCGCCCCAGCGGAGCCAGTTCCCCTCCCCCCTGGCGTCGACGCGGATCAGCATGACGTCCCGGGGGTCCGGGGTCTCGGGGAGCGGCCCGGCGCCGCCCATCCGGTAGCCGAGGGCCGTCAGCCTGCGCGCGACATGGGCGGGGCCGCGCCGGAACTGCTCCGCCGTTTCGAGGAGCTGGCGCAGGGAGACGGGCTCGGACACGTCGATCCATGAATGCGTGAACGAGGAGACGTTCTTCTTCCTGGTCAGCGCGGCGTCGTCGAGGGCGACCGTCTCGGGCAGCGGCACGCCGGCGCCCTGGATGTCGGCGTACCCCAGCGCGGTCAGCCGGGCGACCACCTCCGCGGGGCTCCGGCCCAGCAGAGCGGCCGCGTGCAGCACGTGTCCGTACGGGACCTGCCTGCCGGGTTCGAGCGGGCGCGTGCCGTCCAGGTCACGGCTGGCGATCCGGCGGTCGTCCGGATCCTCGGGCGTGGGGACGTCGTTCATCGGGCGGGCCTTCCGTCTGCGAGGGGGCGGTGTGCGGGGCGGGCGAACGGTGCGGGGCGCGTCATTCGGAGACCGCCACGTACCGGCGCGTCTCGTCGCCGAAGTCGGTGTCCTCCTCCTGACGGCCGTCGAGGTTCACGCGCACCCCCTGCGGCTCCAGCTCCGTCCAGATCCGCAGCATCATGTCCTGGCTCAGGAAGTGGTGCGAGAGGTCGAGCTCCCGGAGGTGGGCCAGCGACTGCCCGGCCAGCAGCGCCTCGGCGCCCTCGTCGCCGAGGGTGCCCATCGACAGGCTCAGCGAGATGAGCCGGCGTACCACCGGCGCGGTGGCCAGGGCCGCCGCCAACTCGTCCTGCACCGTGCTGTTCTGCAGCCCCAGGTGGCGCAGGGCCGGCTTGCCGACGCCGGTGAGCAGCGGGGCCAGGTGCTCGGCCGTGGTGCCGCCGCCGTAGTAGTCGTCGCCGAGCCACAGCTCCAGCCGCTCCAGCGAGGGCAGCGAGGCGGCGGCTATCTGGGCCGCCGCCTCGGGGGGCAGCCCACCGGACTCGACACGCAGCACCCGCAGCCCCGCATGGCCCGTCACGGGGAACTCCAGGCCGTCACCGCCCCGCAGGGCCAGCTCCCGCAGACCGGGGAACGCCTCCAGGAGTTCGGTGAGGTCCTCCAGTTCGATCATGGAGATCATCGACTCCTCGTCCTCCAGGTCGCCGAGGAACAGCGCCTCCAACCCCGAGAACGTCTCGCGCAGACCGATCAGCCCGTCCAGACCTCCTCCGCCGTCGCTGTCGTACCAGGGGCTGCCGAGGATCAGGGCACGTATCTTCCCGAGGTCGACGGATTCGGTGAACCGTTTCCAGTAGGAATCGAAGCGCTCGTCGCTGGAATACGGGTCGCAGTGCAGCCGCCAGGCCACGGCGTCCGCGTCGGGCAGGTCCACGGGGTTCGCGTAGGCCGGGAAGGTGAAGGCGGGCAGCCCGTGGAACTGCTCGACGTGGTGGACATGGTGGACATAGGACAAGGCAGTGCTCCTGACAGTCCGTTCGATGGCTGTCCGACGTGTTCTACCAGCCGCCACCGACATTGCGGGCCCCGTGCCGTTGCCACGCGACGCCCCGCCCCTGCCACGCCTTGCGCACCACGATCTCGTTCAATACGACGGTGCGCCTGCCGTCCTCGGATGCCGTGGGGGCGGGCAGGGGTGTGCGCATGCTCCGTACGTACGTGCTGGCTGAACGACCACTACCCTCCCTTCATCGCCTACCCGACGCCGGCTTCCGAGGAACACCGTGGACAGACGGGTAGCTCCCTACGTGTCCCCGTGGACGGGTGAGAGCACAACGTCCACGGACACAGGTGAGAAGGCCATTTAACGACTCCGGGTTGGAAACCCACGCTGCCCGGGCCACGAGCCGTAGAGGATCCGAAGGAGACTTGGTGTGGCGGTCCCGAACGCCAGGACGAATGACTACGCTAGCGATCGGGGCCGTTCGGCGGCCTGCTGGCGATGGCCGTCGGGGGCAAAGGAGCAGGTCAGTGGCGTGGAACGAGTGGGAACAATTGAAGACCGAAGCGCTGGAGCGCCAGCAGGCAAGCGCGACGCACATGCAGCTCAACCAGTACCCCGGTGACTCCGGCCCGGGCCCGGTCCCGACGACGCCCGGCAGCACAGGTGACCTCAGCGTCAACCAGCAGGATCTCTCCAGGATCGGCAGCCACGCGCATACGCTCTACGGCCAGCTCTGGGGCCAGGCCCGTCTGGACAACACGAGCGTCGACAAGGCGGCGAGCGACCTGATCTCACAGGGATTCGCGCTCGGCTCCGGGCTCCAGCATGTGTCGAACCGCTGGTCCACGCAGTTGGACAGCGTCCTCGACGCCTGCGCGCACATCTCCAACCACATGCAGGTCACCAAGAAGATCCATGACGGTGACGAGTCCTACATCCTGCGGCAGGTGAGCAGCATCGACGCTCTCGACGCCGGTTTCGACGAGCGGGTCGGAACGGCCGGGGACAAGAACCCGATCTACGGCGAGAAAAAGTAACCGCACAACGGGGGAACTCTCATGGATTTCGACACTCTGCGCCATGCCAACCTCAAGCTGCTCGACGACGCCGTCGAGGACTGGGCGGTCATCGTCCGCAGCCTCCAGACTCTCGCCAGGGACGCCGAAAAAGGCCTGCACCAGGCGGCCAACAAGGCGAACTGGGCCGGTGAGAACTCACAGGTCACCAAGAAGTTCATCGGCAAGACGGCCGGCGAGATCAAGGACGCCCACACCCAGGGCAAGTCCATCCACAGCATCCTCAAGGACGCCGCCGGGGAGCTGAAGAGCTGTCATACTCAGCTGAAGGACGCCATCGACCGTGGCCTGAAGAAGAACCTCACCGTGACGAACACCGGTGACGGCGGTTTCACGGTGACCATGAACGTCCACCCGGACCGCGCGGCGAAGGGCCATACCCCGCCCTCCCACGCCCAGAGCGACGTCACCGCCCTGCGCGACGAGATCCAAGGCATCCTCGGCAAGGCCACCGAGAGCGACAACTCCGCCAGCGCTGTCCTCAAGGCGCTCGCCGATCAAACCAACTACGGTTTCGGTGACGCCAGTTACAAGGACCGGGATGCAGCAGCTGAAGCGCTCGGGAGCGCCGACGACCTGGCGGCACTCGCCAAAAAGGACCCGGACGAGCTCTCCACCGCCGAATTCGACCGACTCAACGCGGGGCTGAAGCAGTACGCAGCCGACCCACTGTTCGCCGAACGCTTCGCCACCACGCTCGGACCGCAGAAGACACTGGACTTCTGGACCGGCGTCACCGACCCGAACACGGGGTGGGACCTGCGCCGTGACCGCCAGGAGCAGTTCGACGACCTCCAGAAGAACCTGAGCCTCACACTCGCCAACGCCACCCAGAGCGACAGCGTTGCGATGTCCTCCTGGAAGGGCAACATGGTGGCCCTGGCCGATCAGCCCGTAGGCCGCGGCGGGGGCTTCCCTCTGGGCGGACAGGTGATGAGCAACCTATTGCGATGGGGCGACTACGACGATCAGTTCCTGAACAGCTACGGCGACAAGCTCATGGCTACGGAGAAGAAGCTCACGGACAACGGGCAGCACGGAGCCTGGCAGCGTCTGGGGCCCGACGCGACACTCAACCGGACCGGCACGGATACCGGCTGGGACCCGATGACGGGTTACCTCAAGGCACTCGCCAACAACCCGGACGCCGCGACAACCTTCTTCAACGACAGCTTCCTCACCAAGGACGAGGACCACGACTTCACAGAAAAGAAGGACGACAAGGAGGTCAAGAAGTCACTGACCAACTTCGACTACCTCTTCGAGGAGCGCGACTGGCCCACCGACTTCGACTCCGAACACGAGGAGAGCATCGCAGGACGGAACAACCTGGCGATGGCCCTTGAGGCAGCCACCACAGGTCACCCGGCCGGTGAGCGGCCGACTCTGGACACACCGCACCACAACGCCGAGCAGACCAAGCTCATGGAACGACTCGTGTCGTCCATCGGTGAGGACCCGGACGAGCGTCTGCTCAAGCACGGACACATGCTCGACAGCGTCGGGCAGATCACCTCCGAGTACCTGCCGGACATCAGCCGGTCCATCAGCGGTGCTGATCGGACCGACTCCGAATCGACGTCGTGGGATCGGGCGCAGAAGATGTACCCGATGCATGGGGAAGAGGCCGTACTCGACCCGCGAGACGTGACCAAACTCCTCTTCACCGTGGGCCAGAGCCCGGACGGATACGCGGCGGTAGAGGTTGGCCAGAAGGCCTACATGAGCCAGCTGATGGAGTACCACCTCAACCCCGACCTGCCTGCCGGTCAGGTAGTGGACGACGACACAGAAAACGTTGTGCGGCGAATCGCGGAGAAGTCGGGGGAGGTCTCCGGAACTCTCGCTCTGGGTCGCCAGGAGGAACTGGCGGCTGCCGGGAAGGAGGCGGATGAGGCGTACAAGGATTCGATGGATCTGCTCAAGGGCGGCATCTCGGGTGGTCTCGGTACGGCGGTCGGCGTAGGAACCTCCTTCGTCGCCACCCCCTGGATCGGAGCCGTCGCGGGTGGAGCCACCACCACCATCACCGGCACCGTCCTCGAATCCATGTTCCAGGACTTCAAGGGCACGGAACTGGAGGATTCCGAGGACGCGCGGGGCGAGCTCTGGCAAGAGAGCCTGACGAGCAACGGCAACCGCTCGGGCCAGGCAGCTCGGCTGGCCGCGGAAGAATACGGCATGGTAGACGCCTCCGACGCCGAGGCCTGGGCCCGCGAAAGCGGCGCACGGGGCTTCCACGACGCTCAGGCGCTCGTCGACGGCCGTACGCCGGGCAGCCGGACAACGTCCTGACGAATCAGCCAAGCCTTCCAGATACCAAGCAGCCCTCGAGAGGTACCACCATGACCCGCCGACCGGCCCCTGGAACACGCTCCGCTCCTGCCTTCGCCGCCGTCGTTCTCGTCGTCCTGGCCGCCACGGTCACAGGATGCGGCGCCGACGAGGAGACCAGGGACTATTCCGTGCCAGGAACCCTTTGTGGCATACCGTTCGACACCAAGGAGCTCACTCCGTTCCTCCGGCCGGGGAAGAAGCTCTCCGTCAAGCCCGACGTCAACCCGTCGTCGAATTACTGGTGCGATGTGTCCGTGGACGGCAAGCTCGCCGTCAGAACGGTCCAGACATGGTGGCAGGGCGGCGCTGACACGGCGTACTTCCTAGGCAGCCAGACCCTCGATCGGGTGGAGAAGAGCGCGGACGCGGGGCGGTACATGTATTCCGGCTGGCAGGCCTTCGGCAAGACGGAAGGTTGCGTTGACGAGAAGTACGGGCAAGAGCTTTACACCGGCGTTCAGGCCTACGGTTCCGATCACGAGGACGCCGACGCCATGAAGCGTCTGATCGTCTCCTTCACCGCGCAGGTCGAGAAGTCGGATGTGTGTGACAGCAAGTCGTCATGAGAGCCCAGTCGCCGCGCAACGCCGGTGACACCTCCGATGCCGGTGTCCCACGAAGGGCCGGGGTACGACTCACCCCGTGAGTGTGGGCCGCTCTCCGTGGAATCGCACGGGCAGGAACAGGCGTGGGCCTGACCCGAAGAGATCAGGTCAGGCCCACGACTTCACCGTGCCATCCGTACGTGTAGAACCCCGACCGGGTTTTCGCTCCAGGCGGCACGCGTCGACCAGCAGCAGCGGCGAGGAGGCACGCAGCGGCTCACCACGTGCCGGGTGGCCGGGTGGCCGGCTGTCCTCGGGGTTGCCTCAACGGAGTCCGGTGAAGGCGACTTCCCCCAACAGCCCGGTGCAGTCGTCTCCGCGGGCGGCCGTGTCAGCCGACTTCGCCCTCGCCCCCGCCGCCGGTCGGCTCGTCACCGCCACCGTTCGTGATCCGGTCGGCCTGCTCGATCGCCGTGGCGAGCTTCTCCACCGAGCTGTCCTCGGTGGCGGCGGCCAGTTTCCGTGCGCGGTCCGCGAGTTCACCGAGTGCGGGTGTGTCCGGCAGGTCTCCGCCGCGCAGTGTGTCCGCGAAGTACGCCGCCACCGCGGTGACCTGGAGCCGTGGCGACGCGCCGTCCCAGAGCTTCCCGCCGATCGCGCCGGTCTCCACCGACCCGGTCTCCTCGTGCGTCTTCCTCGTCTTCGGGTCCTGCCAGCGCACCGTCGCCGTCGCCACGCGGCCGGAGGCCCCCTCGCGAAGACGTACGGCGTAGAGCGCGGTCACGGTGTGTCCGGGGCCCACCTCGCCGCCGTCGACGCTGTCATCCCGGAAGTCGTCGTCGGCGACCTTGCGGTTCTCGTAGCCGATGAGCCGGAACTGCTTGACGGTCTCGCGGTCGAAGGCCACCTGGGCCTTGGCGTCGCGGGCCCGGAGTTCGACATGGGCGGGCAGCTGGTCGACGAAGACCTTCCTGGCCTGGGTCTCGTCGGCGATGTAGGTGGTGTTGCCGTCGCCCTTGTTGGTGAGCCGTTCCATCAGCGCGTCGCCGTAGACGCTGCCGACCCCGACGCCGAAGAGGGTGACGCCGTACTCCTCGCGTGCGTCACCGATGCGTTCCAGGATCGCGTCGGCGTCGGTCTCGCCGGTGTTGGCGAGCGCGTCGGAGAGCAGGACGACCCGGTTGGTGGCGCCCTTGCGGTGGCCCTCGACCGCTTCCTCGTAGCCCCGCTCGATGCCGGCGGCCACATTCGTGGAGTCGGCCGGTTCCATCTCCTCGATGGCGTCCCGGACCTTGGTGCGGTTGCCCTGGAGGCGGGTCATCGGCAACCGGGTCTCGGCTTCGCCACTGAAAGTGACCAGGGATACGGAGTCGTCGTCGCGCAGTTCGTCGGCGAGGATGCCGAGCGAGGTCTTCGCCAGGTCGAGACGGCCGGGTTCGGACATCGACCCGGAGATGTCGATGACGAAGGTCAGTGCGGCGGGCGGGCGTTCAGCGGTGTCCGAAGCCGCCTTGGTGGCCAGCCCGACCCGTACGAGCGACCAGTCGGAGGCTGCTGCTCCGGGGCGGGCGCCGTCGACGCTCACGGCGAACCCGTTGCCCTTCGGCCGCTCGTAGCCCTGGCGGAAGCTGTTGACGAACTCCTCCGGGCGCACCGTGTCGGCGGTGGGCAGCTGCCCGTCACCGAGGGTGCGGCGCGCGTATCCGTAACTGGCGGTGTCCACGTCGAGGGCGAAGGTCGACAGGTAGTCGGGGGCCGCGCTCTCCCGCGCCGTGTCGCCCTCGGTCTGACTCGCCCCGGCCTCCTCCGGCCCCGGCGCGGCGGAGGGCTGCCTGCCCCCCGCCGGCACGCGGTTCTCGGCGACGCCGCGGTCGGGGGCGGTCTCGGCGGGCGTACCGCCCGCGCCGCAGCCGGTGATCAGGATCCCGCCCGCCAGCAGGAGCGCGAGCGCTCCGCGATGTGTCCGTGTCCTGTGTTCCATGTGTACCCCCACGTCGTCGACAACTGTGAATGTGACGTACGAGGTGGCCGGGCGGAGTCGTCAGAAGCGTTGCGGAACCGTCTCGATGGCGCAACAGCGGGCGCCGGCGAGGCGGAACGTCAAGGTCAGGACACGATGTCCTTACGGCTGAACCCCCGGAAGGCGAGCGCGAACAGGATCAGGGCATAGGTCACCGATACGGCTGCCCCCTTCACCATCCCGCCCCAGGCCAGTTCGGGCTGGAGCGCGTCGGCCCAGGCGAACTGCCAGTGCGCGGGCAGGAACTCGCGCCAGCTACCGAGTGCGGTGACCGCGTCCAGGACATTGCCGACGATGGTCAGGCCGACCGCGCCGCCCACCGCGCCGAGCGGTGCGTCCGTCTTCGTCGACAGCCAGAACGCCAGCCCGGCGGTGACGAGTTGGGAGACGAAGATGAACGCGACGACGAGCGCGATGCGCGGCACGGTGTCCGAGGTGCTGAGCGCGCCGCCCGTGGGCAGCTTCAGCGGCCCCCACCCGTACGCCGCAGCTCCGGCGCCCAGGGCGACGAGCGGCAGGAGCACCATCGCGGCGAGGCTGAAACCGAGCGCCACGACGAGCTTGCTCCACAGCAGCCTGGCCCGGGGCACGGGTGCCGCGAGCAGGTAGCGCAGCGAGGACCAGCTCGCCTCGGAGGCGACCGTGTCCCCGCAGAACAGGGCCACCGGCACCACCAGCAGGAAGCCGGCGGAGACGAAGAGACAGGTGGCGGCGAAGTTCGCGGCGGACTCCGTCGCGACATCCATGAGGTTGATCCGCGAACCGCCTCCGCCGCCGCCCCCCTCGTCGCCGCCGGGGGTGCCGCCGACCGCGAAGGCGACGATCAGGACGAACGGCAGGGCGGCCAGCACCCCGCCCATGAGCAGGGTCCGCCGCCTGCGCAGCTGCCTCATCGCCTCCACGCGCAGCGGCAGGGTGCGGCGTGCGTGGTATCCGGGGGCTTCGGCGAGGGCCTGGATCTCTGTTGCGGAGCTCATGCGGATCCTTGGGAGATGAGGGTGAGGAACGCGTCCTCCAGGCGGCGGTGCGGCCCGACCCCCGTCACCGGTACGTCGAGACGCACCAGTTCGGAGACCAGCTGAGCGGCTGTGGCGCCGTCGAGGCGGACCAGCAGGCCGTGGCCGTCGTCGAGCCGGACGGCGGAGCCGATGCCCGGCAGGGCGGTCACCTTGTCCACGAGCGGCTCGGTCACCTCGTCGGCCGTGGTGACGAGCAGCGTGTCACCGGAGCCGGTGATCTCGGCGACCGGGCCGGCCTGGACGAGCCGGCCTCGGTCCATGACCACCAGGTGGGTGCAGGACTGTTCGACCTCGGAGAGGAGGTGGCTGGAGACGATCACGGTGCGGCCCCCGGCCGCGTACCGGATCATCACGTCCCGCATCTCGCGGATCTGGGGCGGGTCGAGGCCGTTGGTCGGTTCGTCGAGGATGAGGAGGTCCGGCATGCCGAGCATGGCCTGGGCGATGGCGAGGCGCTGCCGCATTCCCTGGGAGTAGGTGCGCACGGCGCGTGCCAGGGCGTCGCCGAGTCCGGCGATCTCCAGGGCCTCGTCGATGTGGGCGTCCTCGGCGGGCCGCCCGGTGGCCTGCCAGTACAGCTCCAGGTTGGAGCGGCCCGACAGGTGCGGGAGGAAACCGGCGCCTTCGACGAAGGACCCCACGCGGGACAGGACGGGTGCACCGGGGCGGATCGCGTGCCCGAAGACGCGGATCTCACCGGCGTCGGGGGTGATGAGCCCCATCAGCATGCGCAGGGTGGTGGTCTTGCCCGCGCCGTTCGGTCCGAGGAGGCCGAGGACCTGCCCCTTCTCGACCTGGAAGCCCAGGTCACGCACGGCGTACCGGTCGGCGGACTTGGCGTACTTCTTGGACAGCCCGGTGATCCGCAGCGGTACGCCGGTCAGCGCCGGGTCCGGGGCGGGGGTGGCCGTCCGCCTGCGTGCGGTGAGCAGGAGGGCGGCGGCGATGACGAGCGCGGCCGCCGGGAGGCCCCAGGTCCACCAGGGCATCGTGGTCGCGGCGGTCTTCACGGCGGGGGCCGTGGGGACGGTCAGCGCCCCGTCGAGGGAGACGGTGTACGTCGCGGGCTCGGCGGGTGAGGCGTAGGCGAGGTCCGTCGCGGAGAGGACGAGGCGCAGGCTGTGCCCGGCCTCGACCTCGTGGTCGACGGCGGGCAGGGTCAGCTCGACCGGCTTGCCCTGCTCCTCGGGGGTGATCCGGTAGGGGGAGACGAGCTGCGAGGGCAGCACCTGCTGCTTCCCGTCCGGCGAGACGTCGTAGACCTTGCCGAACAGCACCGCGTCGCCCTGGTCCGCCTTCACGTTCACCCGGACGGTGGGAGATCCGGTGACGTGTACGGCGCTCTTCAGGGGGGCGGAGTCGAAGCGCGCGTACTGGCCGGGGAAGTCGAGGGAGAAGCCGACGCCGAGCGAGGACAGCTGGGAGAGCCCGCCGCCGACGCCGGGGACGGCGGAGATGGAGGGCGGGTTGGCTCCGGCGGGGTTGCGGAAGGTCTGTGCGCCCTGCCCGCCCGCCGTGGCGGGCGGGTTCCCGGCCCCGGTCAGAGGGATCTTCCGTCCGCCGTCGGCCAGTCCGGGATAGGTGGCACTGCTGGCGCCCCGCTTCAGGGCGGCGCCGTCGGTGGAGTCCACGCCGCCGGTCCGGGTCACCCGGAACCCGGGCCCGGTGTCGGCGCCCTTCTCGTCCTTCAGGTACCGGTCGAACCAGTCGCCGACCCTGCCCTCGACGCGGTCGCCCTCGTCGTCGCCCCCGTCGTGCCCGCCGGCGATCCAGTCGACGGACACGGGCGCGCCGTTGGCCTTGATGGCCCTGGCCATGGCGTCGGCTTGGCCGAGCGGGAAGAGCGAGTCGCTCTGGCCCTGGAGGATGAGCGCGGGTACGTCGATCCGGTCGGCCACGGCCTCGGGGGAACGTTCCGTCAGGAGTTGGCGGGCGGCGGCGTCCGGCTTGCCGCTGACGGCGACCCGCTCGTACATCTCGCACAGCTGCTTCTCGAACTTCTCGCAGCCGCCGCCGGAGCTGACGAAGATCCCGGCCCAGAGCTTCTTGAACACCCCGTCCGGGAAGAGCGCGTCGGCGAGGTTCCAGTAGCTGATCACGGGTGCGATGGCGTCGACCCGGTCGTCGTACCCGGCGGCGAGCAGTGACACGGCGCCGCCGTACGAGGCACCGGTGACACCGACGCGTGGGTCGCCCTTGGCGTCGAGCTCGACCTCGGGCCGGTCCGCCAGCCAGTCGATGAGCCCGGACACGTCCTTGACCTCACCGTCGGGGGCGTTGAGCGTGATCTCACCGCTCGTCCTGCCGAAGCCCCGGGCGGACCACGTCATGACGGCGTACCCGTCGGCGGCCAGTTTCTCCGCCTGCGCGCGGACCTCGTTCTTGCTGCCGCCGAAGCCGTGTCCGATGAGGACGGCGGGCCGGCGCTGCGTGCCTCCGGACGTGAAGTACGAGGTGTCGACCGACACCCCGTTCATCTTCATCATCCGGTCGTGCCGGTGCACGGGCGGTTCACTGTCGTCGGCGACGGCGGTCCAGGTCCCGGCACCCACGAGCACGGCGAGGGCGGCGACGACCGCGGCCCACCGGCCTGGGGTACGGGGCAGCCGGTGCCGCCACCGGGAAGTCGGTTCATCCATGACTCGACCCTAAACGGAGCGCGAGGTGGGCCAGGATGCCGCCAGGGGGAAGTCCGCAGCCTCCCTGAGAGGTACGACACGGCCCGCCCGTACTCCGCATGCGGTACGCCGCCGTCACGAAAGGTTCAAACATGAACATCCTCCCCGCCACCACCGCCGCGGAGCTCCTCGCCGTCGCGCACCTCTACGACGCCGAGCCCCGCCCCGAGTGGGCGGCCCGCTTCCTGGCGGCGGACGGTCACCTGATGCTGATCGCGTACGTGGACGGTGTCCCGGCCGGATTCGTCTCGGGCATCGAGATGCTGCACCCGGACAAGGGCACGGAGATGTGCCTGTACGAGCTGTCCGTCGACGAGCCCTACCGCCGTCGCGGCATCGGACGGGAGCTGACCCGGGCCCTGGCCGCCGAGGCCCGGGGGCGCGGCTGCTACGACATGTGGGTCGGCGTGGAGCGCGACAACGAGGCGGCGCTCGCCACCTACCGCTCGGCGGGGGCGTCCGGCGACGGCGTGTTCGCCATGATGACCTGGGAGTTCGACGGTACGGGCGGGGGCGCGACGGCCTGATGGCGGGCCCGCACCCCTGACGATCGTCGTATGCGGCCCCTGCCGTTCGGCCCGGGTGCCCGGTCTGCCGGCGCTCGTACGTTCGGCGGCATGAAGAACCCACCTTCCCTGGGCGTCCGCCTGCTCAGCGGGACAGCCCTCCTGACAGCGGCCGCCGGAGCCGTAGCACTCCTGTCACCGGGCGGGGTCGGCCGCCCGGAACCGACCGAGGTGACCCACGGCACCTCCGTGGCCCTCTACCGGTCGTTGACGGCGGCGGTCGCGGACGCGCCCGACCGGCTTGCCCGACTCCTGGAACCGGTCACCGAACTCACCCTGGTCGCCCTGGGCCTGCTGCTGCTCCTGCTCGGCTGGACGGCGGTGCGCCGCAGCGACGCCCGCCTGGCTGCCGGGGCCGTCCTGACCGGCGCGGGAACGGTGGCGGCGTACGCGATCAGCGAGGCGCTGAAACTGGTCGTCGACGAGGAGCGCCCCTGCCGGGCCGTCCCCGGTGCCGAAGCGGTCGCCGCGTGTCCGGAGGTCGGCGACTGGTCCTTCCCCAGCAACCACTCCACGCTCGCCGCCGCACTGGCGGTCGGGATCGCGCTCCGGCGGCCCCGACTGGCCGCCGCGACCGTGCCGTTGGCCGTGGCGGCTGCGCTGCTGCGTGTCCTGACGGGAGTCCACTACCCGCACGACGTGCTGGCCGGGGCACTGCTCGGGGCGGCCGTGGTCGCGGCACTCCTGATCGTCGCCCAACAGCCGCTGGAGCACGCAGCGTCAGCGGTCTTCCGCCGTGTGCGCGGGCACGACACCCGCCTCATGGGCCACGACGGCGGCAGCCGCCCGGTTGTCCACCCCGAGACGCGACAGGACGGAACTGACATGCGCCTTCACGGTCCCCTCCACCAGGTGGAGCCGCCGGGCGATCTGACCGTTGGACAGGCCGCTCCCGAGGTAGGACAGCACCTCGCGTTCCCTGGGGGTCAGTCCGGCGACCCTCTCCCTGGCGGCGGCCCGGCGCCCGGCCTGGACACCGGCTCCGCCGGACGCGAGGTGCGCGACCACGCGCGCGGCGACCTTCGGTGACAGATAGGCGGCACCGTCGGCCACCGCCCTCACCCCCGCGAGGAGTTCCTCGGGCTCACCCGACTTGATCAGGAAGCCGGCGGCCCCGCAGCCCAGCGCCCGGAGGATGTAGTCGTCCTCACCGAACGTCGTCAGCATGATGACGCCGGTGCCGGGCACGGCCCGGTTGATCTCCGCTGCCGCGTCGATGCCGTTGGTCCTCGGCATCCGTACGTCGAGGACGGCCACATCCGGGCGGTGGAGCCGCACGAGCTCCACCGCCTCGTGTCCGTCGCCCGCCTCGGCGACGATCTCGATGTCCGGGTCGGTGGACAGCACGGCCCGCACCCCCGCCCGGATCATCGGCTCGTCGTCGGCGATCAGTACCCGGGTCATCGTGTCCTCACCTGCTCAGCGCGTCGAGCGAGACCAGCGTGTCCTCGTGGAAGCACAGCCGGTAGACGTCTCCGGACCGCCTGTCGAAGCGGTCGGCCGTCACCGCGTAGTACTCGCATGTCACCCCTCGTCCCTCGGGCCGCTCGCCGCCCGGAGGCCGGTGGACCGACTGGCGTTCCGGCAGCACCCGCTGCACCTCCGCACGATCCTGCCCCACCCGCAGCCGGGCGTAGTCACCCGGATCGAGCGTCGACCGTGCCGCTGACACGATGTCCCACCCCGTCACCACGGCGCTCAGGACCACGCCCACCCCCAGGGGGACGAGGACCGCGGTGGCCAGGGTGCGACGGGCGCGCCGCCGTACGGTGCGGAACCGGGCTGGAGCCCCGTCCTCGGGCCGGGCGGCCCCGGCCGGTGCGGGACGGTCCGGCCTGCGGTGCGGCACCCTGGCGGACACGGCGAAGCCCCCGTCGTCCCGGGGGCCGTGCTCGAAGGTGCCTCCGGCGAGCCGGACCCGCTCGTCGAGACCGATGAGCCCACGCCCGCCCGAGCCCGGGGGCCTTCCGGCCGGAGCCTGCGCGGCGCCGTTGACCACGACCACCTCGGTCTCGTTCTCGGTATGCCTGACGTGGACGGTGGTCGCCGCCCGTGGAGCGTGCCTGGCCACGTTGGTCAGTGCTTCCTGCACGACCCGGTGCACAGCCGGTCCGACGGCGGGCGGAAGCCCGTCGGCCTGCCCGTCGACGCGCAGTTCCACCTTCAGCCCGGACTCGGCCGCGTCGCGGACCAGTTCGGCCAGTTTCCGCCCGTGCGGCCGCAACGGCGGCGGTTCCGAGTGGTCGCTCAGGATGCCGATCACTTCGCCCAGGCGCTCGACCGCTGTGGCCGCCCGCGCCCTGATGTCCTGAGCGGTGCGCCGCTGCCGCTCGTCGAGACCGGGTGCGAGCTGGAGCGCGCCCGCAGACAGGGCGATCAGGCTCAGGTCATGGCCGAGCACGTCGTGCATGTCCTGCGCGATGCGGGCCCGTTCCGCCAGCCGGGCTTGTTCCGCGGTCAACTGCCGCTCCCGCTCCAGCCGTTCGGCCCTTTCCCAGCCGGCCCGTACCAACTCCTGGTACTGCCGCCAGAACCGTCCGGCGAACCAGGGCAGCAGGACACCCAGAACCGTCACCGACACGAACCGGGTACCGAGCGCGAGCAGGGTCGGCACCAGCGAGGCGGCCACCGCACCGGCGGCGAGCACGGCGGCCAGCGAGCAGAGGACCGCCCCGGTACGCCCGGGGCCCCGCCCCGCCAGAAACGCCGCGACCACGGTCGGCGCGGCCCACCACGGGCTCACCAGACTCAGCCCGCCGAATCCGGCCACTGCCGCGGGCACCAGGACAGCCGCCCCACGTGCCGCGCTCACGTCCCGGCGCGGAATCAGGTTCAGGTTCACCGGTCCGACGCTACGGAATCCGTCGCCCGTCCGGCACTGCCGAAAGTCAGGGTCACATCCGGGAGGCCGGGGGAACCGGCCGAGGAGCACGGAGATCGAGCGGGGTCTCCACGGGCAGCAGGGCCGCGGCCTTCTCCCGCTCCCCCGCCCGGACGGCCGCGTGCACCTCGCGGGCCAGGGGCGTGACGTCGCGGACGGACACGGTCCACTCGTCCGCGTACCGCCGCGCGGCCTCCCCGGAGAGCCCGAGCTGGAGCGACCGGTGCGGCAGCGGGTTCAGGTCCAGGTCACGCTCGGGGTCCCACTGGACGCGCGCGGGGGTGGACCGCAGCGCCCGCTTCCACGCGTCCTGGTCCTCGTGCACCTCACGTACGTAGTGCGAGAGTTCGGCGTTCTCCAGGGCCCAGGCGAAACCGTCACGGGTGATCTCGACGGCGAGCACGGTCTCCTGGCCCTCCTTCGTGCCCCAGCCGCAGCGGTACATCATCCACAGGAAGCTCGGCTTGATCCACGTCATGCGGTCGCGCTTCCAGGCGGACGGGAAGCGTCCGTCACGGGCGGCGGGCAGCCCGATGGCCGGCCGGTAGGCCTGGTAGACGGTGACGGTGGTGTCGGTGTGCTGGGCGCGGATCTCGTAACGGGGCGGGCTGATCTGGTCGTTCATGCGCCCCAGGATGCGGGACCCCGCCCCTTCACGGCATCTGGTTTAGCGCCGGCGGGGCGGTGGTCCAGACTCGGTGCATGGACGTTCCCGCGCTGCTCGAAGCCGCTTCTCTGCTGGTCCCCGAGGAGATCGCCACCGGAAACGACATCACCGTGAACGACGTCTGGGATCACCTCACCCATGACGAGTGGGAAGTGGCGATCGGGCTGCTGGAGGAGCTCGGTGAGGTCCGGCCGCTTCCACCGGACTTCTGGGAGACCCTGGCCACCGCGGCTGAGCAGATGTGCCTCGAAAGGAGCGCGGCCTGGTGCCACTGGCGCTGCTACGAGGCACGCCACGGCACCATCCGGGCCGAGCTCACGCTCCGCCCTGCCGCCGAAGGGCGCCGGAGGACGCCCTTCTCCGGTGCCGGCGTCCTGCGACCGATGTGGGACATCGGGAACCGGTCCCCGGCCGGCGGACCGGCCCTCGACATCGCCCGGATATGGGCCGAGTTCGTGCCGTCGCTGGAGCCCGGCGACCGAGCCCCGGTACGGCTCGCACCTCTTGATCCCTCGCGGTGGCAGCGCCTGGAGCCGGGCCAGGTGATCACCATGCACGAGGACCGGTCCGTGGGGGGCACGGCGGTTGTCCTGGAGGTCCACCGGCCCCGCACCACGTACATCGCGTAGAAGCACGGTCGGGCTGATGCCGACCGGAAGGTGATGGAACGCCACGGCGCAATGCCGCCAGACAGGTCGGCCGCCCGCGAGCACGCTGGGACCATGAACAAGAGCGAAGGCACCGCCTGCGCAGCACAGAAGAAAGGGACAACGTGAAGATCAGCACACCGGATGACATTCGCAGCGTCATGAGTGACGCACTCGTGTATTCCCTGCAGATCGGGGAGCAGGACTCCCCCACCGGGTTCAAAAATCACGGGACTACAAAGAACCCTGCCGGTCGTGCTCCAGAATCCTCCCGTTGACCGGCGTCACGGCCCACACGTAGGCGAGGGCAACATGCCAATTCTGCACACAAAAGAAGAAGTGGACGCCTGGCTGACAGAGGCCGGGTGGCACCCTGGGCGCGATGTCGGGGAGGAGGCATTCGAAGTGATCAAGACCGTCATCGAGCGATACCGCTCCTACGGTGTGGAGATCGAACCTTCCGACCACTCCCTCGCATTCATTCGGGAGCACTCGTTCCTTCGGGCCGTCATCGACACCGCACCAGAGAACTTCGCCATTTTCACCCCGCATCTCGCCTTCAAGGGGGATGCCGAGGAGATCTCCGAACTCGCCGCTGACCTCGGCGTGCAGCTTTTCCCTGTGGGGTACGACACCTATGACGGTTCCACCCTGCTCATGGACACGAACGGACGCTTCTTCTTTTCGCATCACACAGGTGCATATCACCTTGGGCGCGAAAAATACGAGGCCCTGATGAGCCTGATGAGCAGCGAGATGGAAGATGCGGAGGACTATTTTGTCTGACCTTGTTCCCGGGGTGGCAGCGTCACTTCTCGTCAACGGGCAGATCTTCAGTCAGACGAGTTTCGGTGGTGAAGGCCGACCTGACCTCCACCACGCCGTGCTGGACTTCTTCGATGCCCTCCCCGCGGAGCACCGCGAATACTTCGTCGGACTCTGTGCCGAGTCCGCGCTGGTCTCGGACCAGTTGTGGGGGTTGGACCGTCAGCGCGTCGGCGGGGGGACGACAACCCTCGACCAGTCCGCATATCACTTCGCGGCTCGCCGGTGGGCTTGGACCGTCCCGTCGGAGACCGAGGGCGTATCGACTCCGGGAGCAGAACTCAAAGTGGAGATGTGTGCTCCGCGCAACGTCACCGCTCCGCTCTCTTCTGTCAGCTGCGCCGTGCGCACGGGGCACCTCGCGAAGGCCCCGGCGACGGTGGAGCTGTGTCTCGCCGCAGGTGCGGGCGCCTCGGTCGGCCGTATCCGGACAGCCCTCCAGGCGTGTTCCGAGGATCTGGCCCGACAGGCCCGGCACCTCTCCCCGTGAGAGGGGCCCGTCGTGGGTCGCGTCCGCGGGCGGACCACGTCCCAAAACCTGTGCACCGACCGCGGCAGCCCTCGTGCCGGCCCGTGCATCAGCTTTCGCTGCGTCCGGGGAAAGGTCACCACCTGCCGTACCCGAAAGGCGCTCTCATGACCCGCACCACCCCGCCACGTCCCCTCGACGTGGAATCGGTTTTCCCTGCCCTCGCGGCTCACCGGCGGACGGCCACCCGACTGCATCCCCGTCATGGCTCGCCCGGAGTGCGGGAGAGTTCGGTGGCGGGCCCTCTGCTGTGGCCGGCCGACGAACCGTGGCCGGTGTGCACCGCCGTACATCCGAAGGGCAGGGGCCACCTCCTCTCCGACGTGCGGCTGCGCCGTCGGATCGAGGAGGCGGCGCGGGGACGGGAGTACACCGAGGACGAGCAGCGCCTGCTCGACGGCATGAGCGTGGGCAACCACGTTCCGGAGCTTCATGACGACGCCCCGTTGCCGATGCTGGCCGTTGCTCAGTTGTACGCACGAGAGATCCCGGACCTCGTGGGGCCGGAGGGACACGACGTGCTCCAGGTCCTCTGGTGCCCCTTCGAGGTACACGGGGACGACCGCACGATCGACGTCGTACTGAAATGGCGGTGCTCGGGCGACGTCGGTGCGGTGCTCACGCCGCAGCCCGAACCTCCGGTGGCCGGCCGTGCGGAATGCGTGCCGACCAGGTGCGTCATGCACCCGGAACAGGTCGTGGAACACGAGTACCTGGGGCTGCTGGACGAAGAACTCCAGGAGGAGATCGACGCGTGGGAGGAAGGACTCCTCGACGAGGAGGGGGACGAGGACGATTCCTCCTCACCGGGGAGCTACGCGACGTATGAGGAGTACGAAACGGCCATGGCCGCGGCCCGGGCCGAGGAACCGGAAGAGATCGACTACATGAGCGATCTGTCGATCGCGCCCGGTTGGAAGGTCGGAGGCTTTGCTTCTTGGCACCTGACCGACCCCGCTCCGGTCGACTGCGAGGTGTGCGGGGCAGCCATGCCCCCGCTGCTCACCGTGAACATGTGGGAATGTGACGGTGCCTCACGCAGCTGGCTGCCGATCGAGGACCGGGACGGCCAAGACCCGTACGCGACCAACCCGACCGAGGTCTACCTCGGCCGCGGCCTGATGCGCGTGCACACCTGCCCGGCCGGTCCCGCCCACCCGCACCGCCTGAGCTTCCAGTGACTACTCCGGACGCCGCTCCGGCACCGGCCGCACCGTAGGCCAGCGGTCGAGGAGTGCTCGGCGCAGGTCCGCCGCGAGAGCCCCGAGATGCCGCAGGTCCCCGTCGTCCGGGGTCATGGCTGCGACCACGCCGAGCCGGTGGGCGAGGCGTTGGCGGGCGGTGGCGGTGCCCCAGGACCAGTCCTCGGCCGCGACGCGGGCCAGGTGGTCGGTGCTGCCCCGGTGGGCGCGTTGCACCAGGGCGTCGCCGCGGATCAGCCAGCCCGCGCAGGCGTCGGCGAGGCCGGTGTCCGGGAGGGCCGTGCCGGTCCCGGTGTGCCAGGCCGTGCGGTAGGCGGTCTCCGCACGTTCCAGCAGGGGGCCGGCCGCCCTGGTGACGCACCAGCAGGTAGGGAATCCGATGCGGAGGTAGGCGAGTTCCATCAGCCCGCTGCCCAGGGACGCCTGTTCGAAGTCGATGAACCTGACGCCCTCCGGGGTGTGCAGGTCGTTGCCGGGGCACGGGTCGCCGTGGAGCAGGGCGGTGCCCTCCGCCCGGCCCAGGCGCTCCACGAGGGCGTGGAGTTCGTCCCGTACTCCTGACGGCCCGGAGACCCCGAGGGCCTCGGCCAGGGTCAGGAAGGAGGTGACGTCGGCTGCGGTCGGGCCCTGCCAGCGGGGCAGGGCTTCCGTGTCGCCGGGGCCGGCGGTGGCGTGCAGCCGGGCGAGGGCGGCCGCGTAGTCGACGATCCAGTCGGCGGAGGGCCGCCGGTGGTCGAGGTGTTCGAGGACGAGGACCCGCTCGGCGGGGTCGGTGCCGAGGAGCGCGGGCACGACGGGGGTGCCGGACGCCCGGCCGGCGATGGTCAGGGCGGCCACCTCGCGGGCGTACCGCTCGTCGGCCCCGGCGCCCGCCACCAGCTGTTTCAGTACGGCCGGGCGCCCGGCGAGCTCGATGCGCCAGACCTGTGAACGGGGGCTGCTCTCCAGGATCGACGGGTGCGCGGGCGGGCCCAGGCGGTCCCTCAGGGGTTCGCCGAACGGAAGCTGCGACGCCGTCGTCTCCACGCGGTCAGTCTTCCATCCGGCGAGTGCCCGTGTCCGCCGTGTCAGGGATGGTCAGTGGTTACGGGGGAAGCCGAGGTCGACGCCCGCCGGGGCGTCGGCCGGGTCGGGCCAGCGGGTGGTGACGACCTTGCCCCGGGTGTAGAAGTGCACGCCGTCGTTGCCGTAGATGTGGTGGTCTCCGAAGAGGGAGTCCTTCCAGCCGCCGAAGGAGTGGTAGCCGACCGGCACCGGGATGGGGACGTTGACGCCGACCATGCCGGCCTCGATCTCCAGCTGGAAGCGGCGGGCCGCACCGCCGTCGCGGGTGAAGATCGCGGTGCCGTTACCGAAGGGCGAGGCGTTCATGAGGGCGACGCCGTCCTCGTACGTGTCGACGCGCAGGACGCACAGGACGGGGCCGAAGATCTCGTCGCGGTAGGCGTCGGAGTCCGTGGAGACGTGGTCCAGGAGGGACAGGCCGATCCAGTGGCCGTCCTCGAAGCCCTCGACCGTGTGGCCGGTGCCGTCGAGGACGACGTCGGCGCCCTGTGCGGCGGCCCCGGTGACGTAGGAGGCGACCTTGTCGCGGTGGGCGGCGGTGATCAGCGGGCCCATCTCGGAGGCGGGGTCCGTGCCGGGGCCGATCGTGATCTTCTCGGCGCGCTCGCGGATCTTCGCGACCAGCTCGTCGGCGATCGAACTGACCGCGACGACCGCGGAGATGGCCATGCAGCGCTCACCGGCGGAGCCGTACGCGGCGGAGACGGCGGCGTCGGCGGCGGCGTCCAGGTCGGCGTCGGGGAGGACCAGCATGTGGTTCTTCGCGCCGCCGAGTGCCTGGACGCGCTTGCCGTGGGCGGAGGCCGTGGCGTGGATGTACCGGGCGATGGGGGTGGAGCCGACGAAGGAGACGGCTGCGACGTCGGGGTGGGCGAGGAGCCCGTCGACGGCGACCTTGTCACCGTGCAGGACGTTCAGCACCCCGTCGGGGAGCCCCGCCTCGGACGCCAGCTCGGCAAGGAGGTTGGCTGCCGAGGGGTCCTTCTCGCTGGGCTTCAGGACGAAGGTGTTACCGCAGGCGACGGCCAGCGGGAACATCCACATCGGCACCATGGCGGGGAAGTTGAACGGCGTGATGCCGGCGACGACACCGAGCGGCTGCCGGATCGAGGAGACGTCGACCCGGCTGGAGACCTGGGTCGACAGCTCGCCCTTGAGCTGGGTGGTGATGCCGCAGGCCAGCTCGACGATCTCCAGGCCGCGGGCGACCTCGCCCAGCGCGTCGGAGTGCACCTTGCCGTGCTCGGCGGTGATCAGTGCGGCGATCTCGTCGCGGTGGGAGTCCAGCAGGGCGCGGTAGCGGAAGAGGACGGCGGTCCGGGCGGACAGCGAGGAGGTGCCCCACGTCGCGTACGCGGTCCTGGCGGCGGACACCGCCGCGTCGACCTCCTCGGTGGAGGCGAGCGCCACCTGGGTCGTGACGGCTCCGGTCGCGGGGTCGGTGACCGGACCGTGGTTGCCCGACGTGCCCTCGACGCTCTTGCCACCGATCCAGTGGTTGACGGTCTTCATGAGCGTGCTCCTTCACAGGTGGCGGCGGCGGGCTGCGGTCTGCCGGTCGTACTCTTTCCTGGCCTCGACCGCCGACGGGCGGGTCGCGGTTTCGGCTACGGGAACATCCCACCACGCCTGTGCCGGCGGAGGCCCCGACACTGTGTCTGCCGTTTCGGTCTCGACGTAGACACAAGTGGGACGGTCCGCGCCGCGCGCCTCGGCGAGGGCTTCGCGCAGCTCCCCCACCGTCCCGGCACGCAGTACGTCCATGCCGAGCGAGGCCGCGTTGGCGGCGAGGTCGACGGGCAGCGGGGCGCCGGTGAACGCCCCTTCCGGGGTGCGGTACCGGTAGGCGGTGCCGAAGCGTTCGGCACCGACGGACTCGGAGAGGCCGCCGATGGACGCGTACCCGTGGTTCTGCAGGATGACGAGCTTGACGGGCAGGCCCTCCTGCACGGCGGTCACGATCTCGGTGGGGTTCATCAGGTAGGTGCCGTCGCCGACCAGCGCCCAGACGGGACGGCCCGGCGCCGCGAGCTGCACCCCGAGGGCGGCGGGGATCTCGTATCCCATGCAGGAGTAGCCGTATTCGACGTGGTACTGGCGGGGGGAGCGGGTCCGCCACAGCTTGTGCAGGTCACCGGGGAGGGAGCCCGCCGCGTTGATCAGGATGTCGTCCTCGGTGACCAGCTCGTCCAGCAGCCCGAGGACCTGTGCCTGGGTGGGCCGGGCGTCGGGGTCGTCGGCGGCGAAGGCCGCGTCGACCCGTTGTCCCCAGCGGTCCTTGGCGTCGGTGTACGCGCTCTCGTAGGCGGGGTCGACGTGGTGGCCCCGGGCGCCGAGGGCCTCGCCGAGCGCTTCGATCGCGGTGCGGGCGTCCGCGACGAGGGGCAGGGCGGCGAGCTTGTGGGCGTCGAAGCCGGTGATGTTCAGGTTGAGGAAGCGGACGGCGGGGTCGGCGAAGAGGGTGCCGGACGCGGTCGTGAAGTCGGTGTAGCGGGTGCCGATGCCGATGACCAGGTCGGCCTCGCGGGCGAGCGCGTCGGCCGTGGCGGTGCCGGTGTGGCCGATGCCGCCCACATCGGCGGGGTGGTCGTGGCGCAGGGAGCCCTTGCCGGCCTGGGTGGAGGCGACGGGGATGCGGGTGGCGGCGGCGAACGCGGCGAGGGCCTCCTCGGCGGCGCTGTGGTGGACGCCGCCGCCCGCGACGATCAGGGGGCGCCGCGCCGAGCGCACGGCGCGCACGGCCTGTTCCAGCTCGTACGGATCGGGGGCGGGCCTGCGGACGTTCCAGACGCGCGTCGCGAAGAACTCCGCCGGCCAGTCGTACGCCTCGGCCTGGACGTCCTGGGGCAGCGCGAGGGTGACGGCGCCGGTGTCCGCCGGGTCGGCGAGGGTGCGCATGGCCTGGAGGGCGGCCGGGATCAGGGCCTCGGGGCGGGTGATCCGGTCGAAGTAGCGGGAGACGGGGCGCAGGCAGTCGTTGACCGACACGTCGCCCGTGTGGGGCACTTCGAGCTGCTGGAGCACGGGGTCGGCGGGGCGGGTCGCGAAGGTGTCGCCGGGCAGGAGCAGTACCGGCAGGCGGTTGACGGTGGCGAGCGCGGCACCGGTGACGAGGTTGGTGGCGCCGGGGCCGATGGAGGTGGTGACGGCGTGGGCGGAGAGCCGGCCCGACTGGCGGGCGTATCCGACGGCGGCGTGCACCATGGCCTGTTCGCTGCGGCCCTGGAGATACGGCATCGCGGGGCCCGCTTCGACGAGGGCCTGCCCGATGCCGGCGACGTTGCCGTGGCCGAAGATGCCCCAGGTGGCGTCGATCAGGCGGTGCCGGCGGCCGTCACGCTCGGTGTACTGGCGGGCGAGGAAGGCGATGAGGGCCTGGGCGGTGGTGAGCCTGCGGGTCGGCATCGCGGTGGTGCGGGGCGTGCTCTGCGGTGTGGTCACCGGGTGGCCTCCGGGCCGGGGAGCGGCAGTCGTGGGTCGACGGGCTGGGCGGGCCAGGTGTCGCGGATCCAGCGGTGGTCCGGATGGTCGCGGATCAGCCACTCACGCTGCTCGCCCGGGCCGGCCATGACGTTCAGGTAGTACAGGGTGCGGCCCGGCGGGGCGATGGAGGGGCCGTGCCAGCCGTCGGGGATCAGGACGGCGTCCCCCGTGCCGACTTCGGCGAGGACGTCCGTGCCCCCGGGGCGGGACGGCGTGACCCGGTGGTAGCCGAGGCCGTCGCCCTCGACCTCGAAGTAGTAGATCTCCTCCAGCACGGATTCGGTGCCGGGGTGGTGCTCGTCGTGCTTGTGCGGCGGGTAGGAGGACCAGTTGCCGCCGGGGGTGAGGACCTCGACGGCGATGAGCCGGTCGCAGTCGAAGGTGTCGGCGGCGGCGAAGTTGTTCACCTGGCGCGAGCAGGCTCCGGCGCCGCGGAGCTCGACCGGTACCTCCGGCGCGGGGCCGTAGCGAGCGGGGAGTCGTCGCTCGCACTTCGCTCCTGCCAGGGCGAAGCGGCCTCCTGCGCCGGAGGCGATCTGGGCGCGGGCGTCACGTGGGACGTAGGCGAAATCGGTCACCGCGCCGAACACGTCTGTTCTGCCCAGCAGTTCAAAGATCTCACCTGCTGCCCGCACGGTACAGCCACCGGACAACGGAAGGATGATCCATTCGCTCTCCCCGGTTACCAGCGTATGAACACCACCTGGCTCCAGCTCGAGGACGCGCAGGCTCGACCGCTCCCACCCGGCGCGCTCCGGGCCGATGTCGAGGGCGTAGGGGCCCTGTGCGGTCTCGCCGGCCCTGAGGTGGTGTCTCCGCTGCTCTTCGGTCGTCGTCATGGCCGCATCCCTACCCGTCGTCCCGCTCGCTCACAGAGGCTCGTTCACAGAAGTCCCACGGCGGTGTCGACCGCGCCGGTCACGTCCCCGTCGGCGGGGTAGAGCAGTGAGCGGCCCACCACCAGCCCCTGGACGGTCGGCAGCCGCAGCGCGCCGCGCCATCGCTCGTACGCCGTGTCCGGGTCTCCGGTGACCTCGCCGCCGAGCAGCACGGCGGGGAGGGTCGAGGCCCGCATCACGCGGGCCATGTCCTCGGGGTCGTCGGTGACGGGGACCTTGAGCCAGGTGTACGCGGACGTTCCGCCGAGGCCCGAGGCGATGGCGATGGAGGTGGTGACGGCTGCGGCCGTCAGGTCGGTGCGGAGGCCGTCCCGGGTGCGGTGGCAGAGGAACGGCTCGACGAAGACCGGCAGTCGGAGGGCGGCCATCTCGTCCACCGTGCGCGCGGCGGTGTGCAGGGTGTCCAGGGAGCCCGGGTCGTCGTGGTCGATCCTGAGCAGGAGTTTGCCCGCGTCGTAGCCGTGGCGGGAGAGGTCGGCGGGGCGGTGGCCCGTGAAGCGGTCGTCGAGCTCGAAGGCGGCTCCCGCGAGGCCGCCGCGGTTCATCGAGCCGAGGACGACCTTGTCCTCCAGCGCGCCGAGGAGCAGGAGGTCCTCCAGGACGTCGGCACCCGCGAGGACTCCGTCGACGCCGGGGCGTGCCAGGGCGAGGCACAGGCGTTCCAGCAGGTCGAAGCGGTCGGCCATGGCCAGGTCGTCGTCTCCGACGGCGAGGGCGCCGCGGGCCGGATGGTCCGCCGCGATGATCATCAGCCGTCCGGAGGGTCCGACGAGGGGGCGTCGGCGGCGGGCGGCTGCGGACTCCGCGACGGCCTCGGGGCGGTGGGTGCGCAGCCGTACGAGATCGGCGACGCCGGCCGCGGCGGGCGGGGTCATCGGGTGTCTCCGGTGGCCGCGCCGACCACGCCGTCGGCCAGGGCCTGTTCCACCTCGTGCGGGTACGGCATCGCGGACGAACAGGCGAGGCGGGAGGCGACGATGGCCCCGGCGGCGTTGGCGTAGCGCATGACGTGTTTGGTGTCCCAGCCGGCCAGGAGCCCGTGGCAGAGGGCGCCGCCGAAGGCGTCCCCGGCGCCCAGCCCGTTCACGACGTCGACGGGGAGGGGCGGGATCTCGGCGGTGGTGCCGTCACGGTGGACGGCGAGGACACCCGCCGGGCCCTGTTTGACGACGGCGAGTTCGGGTCCGGCGGCGAGCAGGGCGCGGGCGGCCCTGTGCGGTTCGCGCTCCCCGGTGGCGATCTCGCACTCGTCGAGGTTGCCGACGGCGACCGTGGCGTGGGCGAGCGCCTCGCGGTAGTGGGCCCGGGCGGTCTCCTCGTCACCGTCCTTGCCCTCGCCCCAGAACACGGGGCGCCAGTCGAGGTCGAAGACGGTGACGCGCGGCTGCCCGGGCGCGTCCGGCGCCGTCGGCGCACCGCGGGCCCGGAGTGCGGTGAGGGTCGCGGTGCGGCTGGGTTCGGCGCAGAGTCCGGTGCCGGTCATCCAGAAGACCCGGGCGGCCCGCACCGCGTCCAGGTCGAGTTCACCGCTGCGGATCTCCAGGTCGGGAGCCTTGGGCTGCCGGTAGAAGTAGAGGGGGAAGTGGTCCGGCGGGAAGATCTCGCAGAAGGTGACCGGGGTCGGGTACTCCGCCACGGCGCTCACCCACCGGTCGTCCACCCCGAACTCCCCCAGCGCCCGGTGGAGGTAGTCGCCGAAGGCGTCCCGGCCTGTCCGGGTGATCACCGCCGTACGCCGTCCCAGCCGGGAGGCGGCCACCGCCACGTTGGACGGCGAGCCCCCGAGGAACTTCCCGAACGTCTCGACCTCGGCCAGCGGCACACCGGTCTGCAGCGGGTAGATGTCCACCCCGATGCGCCCCATGGTGATCACGTCGTACGGCTCAGGCATACGCATCCCTTCGACGCGGTGCTCCGGCCCCGCGCGTCGCTCCGCGGGGACCGGTCACGGCCGGGCGGCCGCTCCCAGGTCTAGCCCTCGCCCGGGGCGCTGTCAACACTTTGTCCGGACATTCGGACGTACTCTTGACACTGTTCTCCGGGGGTTGGAGGGTGGGCGATATGACCTCCTCCGCACCCTCCCCGGCCCGCATCCGCATCGGTTCGGCACCCGATTCGTGGGGGGTGTGGTTCCCCGACGACCCGCAGCAGGTGTCCTGGGAGCGTTTCCTCGACGAGGTGTCCGAGGCGGGCTACGAGTGGATCGAACTCGGCCCGTACGGCTATCTGCCGACCGACCCCGCCCGGCTCGCGGACGAGACCGCCCGCCGGAACCTCGCCGTCTCCGCCGGGACCGTCTTCACCGGATTGCACCACGGTCCGGCGGTCTGGGACCGGACCTGGGAGCATGTCGCGGGCATCGCGGCACTCACCCGGGCGATGGGCGCCGGGCACCTGGTGGTCATCCCGTCGTTCTGGCGGGACGACAGGACGGGCGAGGTGCTGGAGGACCGCACGCTCACCCCCGCGCAGTGGCGTGACCTCACCACCCAGACGGAACGCCTGGGCCGCGAGGTGCGGGACCGCTACGGACTGCGGATCGTGGTGCACCCGCACGCCGACACGCACATCGACAGCGAGGAGAACGTCAACCGCTTCCTCGACGCCACCGATCCCGATCTGGTCTCCCTCTGCCTCGACACCGGCCACTACGCGTACTGCGGCGGGGACAGCGTGAAGCTCATCAGGACCTACGGCGAGCGGATCGGCTATCTGCACCTCAAGCAGGTCGACCCGGCTGTGCTCGCCGATGTCGTGGCGGACGAGGTGCCGTTCGGCCCGGCCGTGGCGCGCGGCGTGATGTGCGAGCCGCCGGGCGGAGTGCCCGCGCTCGAGCCCGTACTGGACGCCGCGCGCGCCCTGGGCACGGACCTGTTCGCCATCGTCGAGCAGGACATGTATCCCTGCCCGCCCGACAAGCCGCTGCCCATCGCACGCCGTACCCGTGAGTTCCTCCGCGCCTGCGGGCCCGCACGCCCGTCCTCCTGAGCCGCCCGCACCTCCGGATCCCGCCGGCGGGCCGGCACCGTCCTGGCCTGGACCGCGTCCCGGCCGGGCTGTCGCAGCGCTGAGCCCGGCCGCCCCGCACACCCACCCCCGCGCATGGCACCACCATGTCCGGCGTCGGATCGCGACGGGGGACGACCGTGAGCACGTCATACCCCCTAGGGGTATAGTGGATTCCGCGGGCCGGCACACCGGGCGCCCCCGACACCCCTCGCGCCACACCCGCCCCATCCACATGCACCAGCGAAGAGGAGAACGTCATGACCGCCGAGACCGACACGCCCCGGACCACCGGCTCCTGCTGCTCGTCCACCGACCCCCGCCACGACGGCGCGACCGGCGCCCCGGCTGAGGGTGTCACCACGGTGTACGAGGTGAAGGGCATGACCTGCGGCCACTGCGAAGGGGCGGTGTCCGAGGAGATCACGGAGATCGAGGGAGTCACCTCGGTGACGGCCGAGGCCGCCACCGGCCGGGTGACCGTCGCATCCGTCGCACCACTGGCGGACGACGCCGTACGCGCCGCCGTCGACGAGGCGGGTTACGAGCTCGTGGGCCGCGCCTGAAACCCGCCGAGGCGGCCAGGAGGGGGCACTCTCATGCCCGTTCATGAAGATCTCAAGGTGAACCGTGCCGCCGTTCGGCCGTGGAGGCGTACCCTGTGACCCATCGGAAGCAACCTCTTCCGGGGCTTCGGCCACCACGTGACCGCACCACCTCTTACGCGTTCACGCTGATCAGGCCCTTGATCACGGGAGCGGCGGCAGCATTCACGCCGATCTTCGGCGTGAGCTGACGGCCTGAGGTCGCACCCCTTCACACAATTTCCACAAAGAGACTTAGATCACACCGATTTGAGGGTAACCATCTGATGGGTTGGTGAGTCTAAGAGTGCGATGCCAAGGATGTCTTGGGGGACGTCCGATGGAGTGTCTTGGGGGACGCTCCTGGCAAGCGTTCGGCCGGGGCACGTCCACCGGGGAGCTTTGAGCGGCCCTCCCGTGCGTACGTACCCCGGCAGCCGCGCAGCAGGACCAACTGAATACGCACCACCGCAAGGACAACGGGAGTTTCAGGCTCCCTCCAGACGCCCGGCCGGATCCCGTGGGGGGAATCCGCTCCGGGATATGGGAAACGCCCTGTTCGTCGACCCGTGGGGGGATCGACGGCGGGGCGTTTCTCGCGTCCACGCACGGACGACGGCGGGCCCGGAACACGAGCGCGAGGGGGCCGGAGCGCCGAATCGCCCCGGACACCGCGCTCCGAGGGTTCGAGCGCGGCACGCGGGGCGAAGGATGCCGGCCGGGAGCGGCCGGTTACAGCAGCGGTCCTGAGAGCGTCAGCGGCCCTCGACCGGGACGAAGTCGCGCAGGACCTCGCCGGTGTAGATCTGGCGCGGGCGGCCGATGCGCGATCCCGGCTCCTTGATCATCTCGTGCCACTGGGCGATCCAGCCGGGAAGCCGGCCGAGCGCGAACAGCACGGTGAACATCTCGGTCGGGAAGCCCATCGCGCGGTAGATCAGGCCCGTGTAGAAGTCCACGTTGGGGTAGAGGTTGCGCGAGACGAAGTACTCGTCGGAGAGCGCGTGCTCCTCCAGCTTGAGCGCGATGTCGAGCAGCTCGTCGGACTTGCCGAGCGACGACAGCACGTCGTGGGCCGCGGCCTTGATGATCTTGGCGCGCGGGTCGAAGGACTTGTACACCCGGTGGCCGAAGCCCATCAGGCGGACGCCGTCCTCCTTGTTCTTCACCTTCTGGATGAAGCTGTCGACGTCGCCGCCGTTGGCCTGGATGCCCTCGAGCATCTCCAGCACCGACTGGTTGGCGCCACCGTGCAGCGGGCCCCACAGGGCCGAGATGCCGGCGGAGATCGAGGCGAACATGTTCGCCTGCGAGGAGCCGACCAGACGCACGGTGGAGGTCGAACAGTTCTGCTCGTGGTCCGCGTGCAGGATCAGCAGCTTCTCCAGCGCCGAGACGACGACCGGGTCCGGCACGTACTCCTGAGCCGGCACGGAGAAGGTCATGCGCAGGAAGTTCTCGACGTAACCGAGGTCGTTGCGCGGGTAGACGAACGGGTGACCGATCGACTTCTTGTACGCGTACGCCGCGATCGTCGGGAGCTTGGCCAGCAGCCGGATCGTCGAGAGGTGACGCTGCTCCTCGTCGAACGGGTTGTGGCTGTCCTGGTAGAACGTGGACAGCGCGCTGACGACCGAGGACAGCATGGCCATCGGGTGGGCGTCGCGCGGGAAGCCGTCGAAGAAGCGCTTGACGTCCTCGTGCAGCAGCGTGTGCTGGGTGATCTCGTTCTTGAAGGCCGCCAGCTCTTCGGCCTTGGGAAGGTCACCGTTGATCAGCGTGTACGCGACCTCGAGGAACGTCGAGCTCTCCGCAAGCTGCTCGATCGGGTATCCGCGGTACCGCAGGATGCCCTGCTCGCCGTCGAGATAGGTGATGGCGGATTTATACGCGGCCGTGTTGCCGTATCCGCTGTCCAGCGTGACCAGGCCCGTATTGGCCCGGAGCTTCCCGATATCGAAGCCCTTGTCGCCGACGGTGCTGTCGATCACCGGGTAGGTGTACTCGTCATCGCCGTACCGCAGTACTACAGCGTTGTTGGTGTGCTCGCTCACGTCATCCCTCACCGACGTAGTGCCTCTTCTTCGAGGTGCCCTGACTGTCTCCACCCTCCCCCATTTGGCGCAGGAGAGTGCACTCGGGGTCGTCCATTGGACCTACTGGCGGCACTGAGTGCCGTCAACTTTCTCATCCTGCCCGCTGAGATCCGGTTCCGGAAGGGCTCAGTGACGTATCCCACCGTTTTGATCGATCATTTTTTCGGAGGAGTCTTCGACGGTTCCGCCACGAAGCCGGAAATCCAGCGCCGTACAGCGCCTGCCAGCGGAAACAGTGCGGACGGCCTGCCCGATCGCCTTACGCGAACCGACCAGGACGACCAGCTTCTTGGCCCTGGTCACCGCGGTGTACAGCAGGTTCCGCTGGAGCATCATCCACGCGCTGGTGGTGACGGGGATGACGACCGCCGGGTACTCGCTGCCCTGCGAGCGGTGGATGGTCATCGCGTAGGCGTGGGACAGCTCGTCCAGCTCGTCGAATTCGTACGGGATCTCCTCGTCCTCGTCCGTGAGGACCGTCAGCTTCTGCTCGTCGACGTCGAGAGCGGTGACGACACCGACCGTGCCGTTGAAGACCCCGTTCTCCCCCTTGTCGTAGTTGTTCCGGATCTGGGTCACCTTGTCGCCGACCCGGAAGACCCGGCCGCCGAACCTCTTCTCCGGCAGGTCAGGCCGGCCCGGGGTGATGGCCTGCTGGAGCAGCCCGTTGAGATGACCGGCGCCTGCCGGGCCCCGGTGCATCGGGGCGAGGACCTGCACATCACGGCGGGGGTTCAGGCCGAACTTGGCGGGAATGCGACGCGCCGCCACGTCCACGGCGAGCACCCCGGCGTCCTCCGTCTCGTCCTCCACGAACAGGAAGAAGTCGTCCAGCCCCTGAGTCAGCGGAGGCACCCCGGAGTTGATCCGGTGGGCGTTGGTGACGACGCCGGACTTCTGGGCCTGTCGGAAGATCGTGGTCAGCCGGACCGCCGGGACCGGCCCGCCCTCGGCGAGCAGATCCCGCAGCACCTCCCCGGCGCCGACCGAGGGCAGCTGGTCCACATCGCCGACGAGCAGGAGGTGCGCACCGGGTGCCACCGCCTTGACGAGCTTGTTGGCAAGGAGCAGGTCGAGCATCGACGCCTCGTCGACGACGACCAGGTCGGCGTCCAGCGGCCGGTCACGGTCGTACGCCGCGTCCCCGCCCGGCTTCAGCTCCAGCAGCCGGTGCACGGTGGACGCCTCGGCCCCGGTCAGCTCCGAGAGCCGCTTCGCGGCCCGCCCGGTGGGCGCGGCCAGCACCACCTTGGCGTTCTTGGCGCGGGCCAGCTCGACCACGGAACGGACGGTGAACGACTTCCCGCAGCCGGGACCGCCGGTGAGGACGGCGACCTTCCTGCTGAGCGCGAGCCGCACGGCCGCCTCCTGCTCGGGCGCCAGAGACGCCCCCGTACGCCGCGCGAGCCAGGCCAGCGCCTTCTCCCAGTCGACGTCCTGGAAGCCCGGCATCCGGTCCTCCGGCGTACGCAGCAGCCGCTGCACCTGGGCGGCCAGCGAGATCTCGGCCCGGTGGAAGGGGACCAGATACACGGCGGTGACCGGCTGCCCGTCCTCGGGACCCGGCACCTTCTCCCGTACGACGCCCTCAGGATCCTCGGCGAGCTCGGCCAGACAGTCGATGACGAGCCCGGTGTCGACCTGGAGCAGCTTCACCCCGTCCGCGATCAGCCGTTCCTCGGGCAGGAAGCAGTGCCCCTGGTCCGTGGACTGCGACAGGGCGTACTGAAGCCCTGCCTTGACCCGCTCCGGGCTGTCGTGCGGAATCCCGACGGCCTGCGCGATGCGGTCGGCGGTGAGGAAGCCGATGCCCCAGACGTCGGCGGCCAGCCGGTAGGGCTGGTTCTTGACGACGCCGATCGAGGCGTCCCCGTACTTCTTGTAGATGCGCACGGCGATGGAGGTCGAGACACCGACGCTCTGGAGGAAGATCATCACCTCCTTGATCGCCTTCTGCTCCTCCCAGGCCGCGGCGATCATCTTCGTCCGCTTCGGCCCGAGCCCGGGCACCTCGACGAGCCTCTTCGGCTCCTGCTCGATGATGTCCAGGGTGTCCACGCCGAAGTGGGTGGTGATCCGGTCGGCCATGACCGGCCCGATGCCCTTGATCAGCCCTGAGCCGAGATAACGGCGGATGCCCTGGATGGTGGCGGGGAGGACCGTCGTGTAGTTCTCGACGGTGAACTGCCTGCCGAACTGCGGGTGGGAGCCCCAACGCCCCTCCATCCGCAGCGACTCACCGGGCTGGGCACCGAGCAGCGACCCGACGACGGTGAGCAGATCGCCCGCCCCTCGCCCGGTGTCGACGCGGGCGACCGTGTACCCGTTCTCCTCGTTGGCGTAGGTGATCCGCTCCAGGACACCTTCGAGGACGGCGGTGTTGGACATGTGCCGACGGTATCCGTTGCGACCGACAGCCCGCAGGGACCCCGCCCCTGCGGGGGCCGCAGGACCGCCGGCGTGACGGCGCCACCCCGGCGTACCGCTCCGCTCCGTCGGGCCGGGACGGAGCCGGGACCGGAACGGGAACGGCGGGATCCATGGTGTTCCCAGACCGAGTCATCCGACCCGAGAGGGCAGCACCGTGATCTCCACCCTTGCTCCGCCCCACGCAGTGGACGTGTACGCCGGTCTTCGGGCCGGTCTCGACCGGCTGAAGGCGGAAGGCCTCTACCGTGACTTCGTCGCCTGTTCCTACCTCGCGGAGGACCGGGGGCACGCGCTGCACCAGGGACGCCGCATCCAGGTGTGGTGCACCAACGACTACCTGGGCATGAGCCAGCACCCGGAGGTGATGCGGGCCCAGATCGCCTCCACCCTGCGGCACGGAACCGGCAACGGCGGCTCCCGCAACATCGCGGGAACCAGCGAGGCGCACGTGGAGCTGGAGGCGCTGCTCGCCGTCTGGCACCGCAAGGAGCGGGCTCTGGTCTTCACCAGCGGTTACGTCGCCAACGTCGAGACCCTGTCCACCCTGTTGCGCGCCGAGCCGGAGACGATGGTGTTCTCGGACGCGCTCAACCACCGCTCCCTGATCGAGGGTGTGCGGACCTCGGGCAACACCAAGTACATCTTCGCCCACAACGACCTGACGGACCTCGAACTCGCGCTCGCCGCACAGCCCCTGGACCGCCCGAAACTGATCGTCTTCGAGTCGGTGTACTCGATGGACGGCGACATCGCGCCCATCCGCGAGATCTGCGACCTGGCCGAGCGCTACAACGCGCAGACCTACCTCGACGAGACCCACGCGATCGGTGTGTCCGGGGCGACCGGAGCCGGCATCTGCGAGGCGATCGGCGAGACCCGGGCGACCTTCGTCCAGGGAGTGTTCGGCAAGGCCGTGGGCAGCACCGGCGGCTATGTGGCCGGGCCCGACGTCCCCCTGGACTACGTGCGGTCCCACGCCCCGGGGTTCATCTTCACCACGACCATTCCCCGGGCCTCCCTGGACGCCGTCCTGGCGAGCCTGTCCGTGATCCGTGGTCCCGAGGGCGTCGTCATGCGGGCGGCACTGGGCGCCAACGCCGACCTGATGCGCCGCCGGCTCACCGAGGCGGGCATCACCCACGTCCCCGCGCCCACCCATCTCGTCCCGGTCCTGGTTCCTGGCGGCGAACGGGTCAAGCGCATCTCCCGCCGGCTGCTGGACGAGTTCTCCGTCTACGTGCAGCCGATCAACTTCCCGTCGGTGCCGAAGGGCGGCGAGCGCTTCCGCGTGACCGTCGCCCCCTTCCGTACGGAAGCGCAGATCGACCGGTTCGTCGAGGCGCTCGCGAAGTGCCTGGCGGACGACCCCAGCTGAAGCTGTTTCCCCACTTTCCGACCAAGGAGACAAAGCGACCATGACCATGACCGAGACCATGACCGAGAGCACCGTCCGGATCAACGACCTCACGCCGTTCATCGGAGCGGAGATGACCGGGGCGACGTACGAGGACCTCCTGGACCCGGTGCTCTGGGACAGGGTGACCACGCTGCTGCACGAGCGGGAGCTGGTCGTCATCCGCTCCCTGGACATCACCCCGGAGCAGCAGATCGAGCTGGCGAACCGCATCGGCCGGCCCAAGCCCTTCCTGATGGCGAAGTACCGCCACCCGGAGCACGAGGAGATCATGATCTCCTCGAACGCCAAGAAGAACGACATGGCGATCGGTGTCGCCCGGGTCGGCAACTTCTGGCACCAGGACTCCACCTACCAGCAGGAGGCGCCGCCCTACACGATGCTGCACGGCGTCGACGTCCCGGGCGACAGCGGCCACACCCTGTACGCCAACGCGGCCGACGTCTACGACCGCCTGCCCCAGGAGTGGAAGGCGAAGGTCGAGGGCCGCGTCGCGGTGCACACCGTCTCCAAGCGCCAGCGGATCTCCCCCGAGCACGCCGGCCTTTCCATCGCGGAGTTCAAGGCGCTGGTGGAGGAGCAGCACCCGCCCGTCCAGCACCCGCTGATCAAGACGGACCCCACCACCGGCCGGCGCTACGTGTACGGCGCTCCGGAGTACATGGAGCGGGTGATCGGCTTCGACGCGAACGAGAACGAGGAGTTCTTCGCCCTGCTCGACCAGCTGATCCAGGACCCCGAGCGAGTGTACGAGCACCGGTGGACCCCTCGTGACCTGGTGGTCTGGAAGTGCGAGCTCACCTACCACGCGGCCACCGCGGTGGCGCCCGGTGTGGACCGCACCGTGCACCGCGTGAGCATCGAGGCGAGGGATCCGTGGGCGGCATAGTCGACTTCGACGTGTGCTTCCCGTCCGCGACGGCGGACATCCGGGACATGCATCTGGTCTCGGGTGTGCCCGTCGCGGACCTCGCGGCCATCACCCACACCGAGTCGTTCCCGGTCCTCGCGGACGGGGAGGCGTCCTCGGACCTGGCCCTGAGGGCGGCCTCCCGACTGCTGGACCGGCTCGGTACCGACCGCTCGGCCATCCGGGAGGTGGTCTACGCGGGCTCCGGCGAATGGGACATCCCGTTCTGGTCGCCGGCCGCCAGGGTGGCCGGCGAGCTCGACATCAGGAACGCGCACTGCTACGAGGTCGGGAACTTCTGCAACGCGGGCCTGACGGCGATCCGGCTGGCGGCCGAATCGTCCCGGCCGGGCGCGTACACGCTCGTCCTCATCGGGGACCGGCTGAGCAGGATGGTGGACTACCGTGACCCGGATTCCAAGGCGCTCTTCAATTTCGGTGATGCGGGCGCGGCGGTACTGCTGGCGGATGACGGGTGCGCTTTCCGGGTCCTCCACTCGGCGATGCGCACCGATCCCCGCTGGTCCGACTACTACCACGGCGAGTGGCGCGACGGCCGTGTCGTCATTCGGCGGGGTGAACACCGGCGGGGGCTCGCGACCGCCTACGTGGAGAACTTCACCCGCCTGGTCGGCGAGACGCTGACGGTGACGGGACGCGAGACGGACGAGATCGCCTGGTTCCTGATCAACCAGGGCGACAAGGGGATGCACGAACGTCTGATGAAGACCCTCGGCATCCCCGCAGAGCGCAGCGTTTTCAACTACGGAAGGCTCGGCCACATGGGCGGAGCCGACACCTTGATCGCCCTGGACGACCTCATGGAGGAGAAGAAACTCCGTGAAGGGGATCTGATCCTGCTGGCCACCAGTGCCATGGGATTCAGCTGGGGCGTCACAGCCTTGGAGTACTCCGGATGAAGATTCTCGTGATCCACCAGGTCCCCTACCGCAAGATCTCCTACCACCTCGGCATCGACCACGACCGGCACGAGGTGACGTACGTCGGCCGTCCCGCGTCGCTGCGGCAGATCCCCGGTGACCTGCGCTGCTCGCGGATCCCGCTGGGGGAGGACGACGCCCTGGTCGACGGTGTGACGGCCCGTGTGCAGCCGTCGGACGGTTACGAGAAGGTGCTGTCACTCTCGGAGTTCGGGATCCTGGAGGCGGTGCACATACGCCGCCACCTGGGGCTGCCCGGCCCTTCGCCGGCCCGCGTCGAGCTCGTGCGGGACAAGGTCCGGATGAAGGAGGCCCTGGCGGGTTCCGGGATCCGGTACCCCCGTTTCGTGAGCGCGCCCCCCGCGTGCGGGCCGCTGCCGTGGAGCGGGAAGACCGTGCTCAAGCCGCGTGCCGGTGCCTCCAGCGAGGGCGTCATGGTGCTGGAGACGGCCCGGGAGGCACTCAGCGCCTACCGCAAGCTGCCCGACCCGGGGAACTACCAGCTCGAGGAGCACATCGAGGGCGACATCCTGCACATCGACGGGCTGATGCAGGACGGCCGGTTCCTGGAACTGGCGGCCAGCCGGTACGTCAACAAGCCGGTGGAGTTCGCGGGCGGTCTGCCGCTCGGCTCGCACCAGATCCCGCTGACCGAGGCGCACCGCGACCTCGCGTCGGAGGTGGCGACAGCCCTCGGTGTCGAGGACGGCTGCGTCCACCTGGAGGCGTTCCACACCGCCTCGGACGAGCTGGTCTTCCTGGAGGTCGCCAACCGGGTCGGCGGGGCCGGTGTGGTCACCGCGCACGAGCGGCGCTACGGCGTGCACCTGCCGTCCCACGAGATCGCCGTACGGCTGGGGCTGGAGCGTCCGCCGTCGGCGCCGCCCAGTGGCCGTTACCACGGCTGGCTGGCCTTCCCGGGCCATCACCTGCCCGCCGGCACGGCCGAGGTCGTGCTCCCCGCAGGTCTCGCCGGCCACCCCTGCGTGGACCAGCTGTACGTCCTGCCCCCCGACCGTCCGCTGCCCGGCCACATCACCTACCAGGAATGGGAGTGCCCGGTGTTCGTCGAGGCCTCGCACACCGACGCCGAGGAGCTGGGACGGTTCCTGCGCGCCTGCGCCGACGGCATCGCCGTCTTCTCCCGGTCCCGTGTCCACGCCGAGCTGGGGAGCGCGGCATGACACGCCATTACCCGACCGACCTCCTGCTGGCCGTGGGCCGTGTCCAGCGTGATCTGGCCTCCGACCCGGCCTCCGCGACGGCCCGTCTCCTGAAGGAGGCCGACCTCCTCGAACTCGGCTGTCTGTTCGACGCCGACGCGCTGGCGCAGGCCCTCGACGAAGCACTCGGCGGTCTCAGCCAGTTCCCCTACCGCCCGCTCACCGACACCGGGGACGTCTGGGAGCAGTCGCCCGTGGGCCACGTGCTCCTCGACGACACCAGGGCCGGCAACACGCTCCGGGGCCTGCTGCTGGCCTGGTCCGTGGGCAACTCGGTCACCGTCCGTACCGCCCGCCCCGGTCTGTGGCGCGACGTGTTCGACGTACTGCGCGAGCCCGGGTTCCCGCTGCCCGCGGCCCGGACGGCGGAGCCCGGAGCACGGGCCGAGGGCGTCGTGGTCACCGTTCCTGACCTGGTGGTGCTCTCCGGTGACTCGGCGACCGTCTCGGGCGAGCTGTACGCGGGATCCGGGCGCCCGGGGGTGCCCGCGGTCCGTATCCGCCTCACGCCCGGGGCGGACGGCCCGCAGGCGCCCGTCGCGGACCTCGACTGCCGCTCGCCCTGGTTCCGGGAGCTGTTCACCTCCGTCTACCTGGCCGGAACCTCGCTGGACGCCGCGCGTCACGGCGACCCCGACGGGGCGGCGCGGATGGACGCCCGGATCCGCTACCTCGTCGGAATGGCCCGCCGGACGGCCCACTACCGCGACCTGCCGCAGGTCGACGGGATGGCCGATCTGGCCCGGCTGCCCGTCCTGGAGAAGGCGACGCTGGAGGCCGGCTCGCTGCCTCGCGCCCGGGCCATGTCCAGCGGTGACGGTCCGAGCGGAGAGGTGCTGCGCAGCGGGGCCTCCGGCGGGGAGCCGCGGTACATCGTCTACTCGCGGACCGATTGGGAGAACATGGTCCGCGAGGCGATCCCGCTGCTCCGGGCTCTGGGCATCCACAACGGTGACCGGGTCCTCAACGCGCTGGTCGGGGGCAGTCTGTACGGCGGCCTCATGACGACGTCGAGCGAGCTGACCCGGATGCGGGTGGAAGCGTTCTCGGCCGGGCAGCAGGTCACCGCGGACCTGCTGCTGATGCTGACCCGCGACTTCTCGGTGAACGTCCTGCTGGGTCAGCCCGCCGTCGTCCTGCCCCTGCTCCGTGAGGCCAGGCGGAGGGATCCGGGGCTGCGCCTGGAGAAGGTCGTCTACGGTGGCACCCCGATGACAGAGTCCGACAAACAGTGGCTGCGCGACGAGCTCGGCACACGGTCGATCACGAGCATCCTGGCCGCCAACGACGGGGCCCAGATCGGCTACCAGTGCGAGCGGCTCGGCGGCACGCTGCACCACGTCAACGACGACTACAACCTCGTCGAAGTGGTCGGCGAGGACGACCAGCCCCTGCCGGACGGGGAGACCGGGCATCTGCTGATCACCTCCATGCAGAAGTTCGAGGGACCGCTGATCCGCTACCGCATCGGTGACATCGGCAGGATGGACGTCCGTGAATGCCCCTGCGGGGTGTCCGGACGCGTGCTGGAATACCTCGGGCGCAGCGACGGGCTGCTGAAGTTCAAGTCGGCGACGGTGCTCTACGGCGACATCCTCGCCGCGCTGGAGGAGTTCCGGGTGTCCCAGCTCCAGGCGGAACTGATGACGCGGGAGGGCACCGAGACGCTCGTGCTGCGCACCGAGTCGCGCGACGAGCTGGACCCGGACGTCCTGCGGGCCGCGCTCGCCGAGGCGTTCCCGCCCCTGAGCGACGCCCACCTCTACGACGACGGGCTGCGGATGTTCGAGCTCGTCGTCGAGTGCCACCCCGAGGGGGCGCTGGAGCGGAACGCGGTCAGCGGCAAGATCCGGACCGTCATCGACCGCCGGCTGGGCTGACGGCTCCACCGGCGTGATCCGCCCCTCCACCCCGTCCTCTCTTTCCGCCCGTTCCCACTCGCACACTCCTGGAGCCCCCTGATGTCACAGACCGCACGATTCGTCCAGCAGGTGAGCCGCCCCGCCGGCCGGCCGACCGGCGCAGAGTTCGCCTTCACCCAGGGACCGGTGCCGGTCCCTGAGCCGGGCGCCGCGCTGGTCGAGAACGTCCTGCTCTCCGTCGACCCGTACATGCGCGAGAACATGGACGGCGACTGGGAGTTGTCCTCCCCGCTGGAGGGCCGCTCCATCGGGCGGGTGACCGACTCACGGACCGACGGGCTGGCCGAGGGCGACCTGGTGTTCCACCGGCAGGGATGGCGTACCCACGCCGTGGTGCGCCCCGAGGACGTACGCGTCCTGCCCGAGGTGCCCGGCGTACCGGTCGAGGCCTTCCTGGGGATCCTCGGCGGCACGGGTCTCACCGCCTACGTCGCCCTCGCCCGGATCGCCGAGCTCGTCCCCGGCGAGACGGTCTACATCTCCGCGGCGGCCGGGGGCGTGGGGAGCGCGGCGGGACGGCTGGCGAGGATGATGGGAGCCGGCCGGGTCGTCGGCAGCGCCGGCTCGCCGGCCAAGGTCCGCCTGCTCACCGAGGAGTTGGGCTTCGACGCCGCGTTCGACCATCGCGACGGACGGCTTCCCGAGCAGCTGGCGAAGGCGGCGCCCGACGGAATCGACGTGTACGTCGACAACGTGGGCGGCGACCACCTGGAGGCCGCGATCGGCGCGATGCGCGAGTACGGGCGGATCGCCTGGTGCGGCGCGATCGCCCAGTACGACGCGACCGAGCCTCCGGCGGCGCCTCGCAACCTGTTCGACCTGGTCGAGAAGAGCGTCAGGCTGGAGGGCTTCCTGGTCCGCAACCACCGTGACGCGCAGGACGAGTTGGAGAAGCTGCTGCTTCCCGCCCTCGCCGCCGGCACGGTCACCGACCGGCACACGGTCACCGAGGGCTTCGACGGGATCGTCGACGCCTTCCTGGGAATGCTCGCCGGTGGCAACACCGGCAAGGCGATGGTCCGGGTGACGGCGTCATGATCCTGCGGGACACCACTGCGCGCACCATGCTCGGCTCGATGCTCGTCTCCAGCATCGGCATGGGCCTGTACACACTGGCACTCGGCCAGACACTGTTCCAGCAGACCGGCGACGCCCAGGCGTTCGCCATGATCTTCGCCCTCCAGGGTCTGGGGGCGGTGGCGGTGCTCCCCTTCTCGGGGCCGCTCGTCGACGCCCTCGACTCCAGGACCGTCTACGTCTTGTGCAGTCTCCTGCGCGCGCTGACCGTGGGCGTCATCGTGGTGGCGCTCTCCACCGGAGACGGTGCCGTGGTGAGCGTGGTGGGCACGGCCGCCGTGTTCCTGGCCGTGTTCGACAACGTACAGCGCACCGCCTTCTTCAAGTTCACCGCGCACCACATCGCGGGGGACCGCGCCGTGGCCTTCAACAGCCTGATCGGCATCGCGATCCAGGCAGGCAGCCTCATCGGCATGGCGTCGCTCGGTCTGGTCCTGATGATCGGCACGGCCACCCAGGCCCTCCTGATCGACGTGGCGGTCTCCCTGGTGGCGGCGCTGGTGGTCTCGCGGCTGCGAGCGCCGCGTCAGGAGTCCGCGGGCCGGCTGCGCGACAGCACCCTGCGCTCGGCCCTGCCCGGAATGCTCCGGGACTGGGCGGGACTGTTCAGCAGGCACCGCCACGAGGTCGTCGTCTTCGCGATGGTGCTGATGTGCGCGGGTGACTTCGTGTACTCCTACAGCCTCTCCACCCTCGTGGTGCCTTTGGTCGACGCCTGGCACGGCGGACAGCCGTGGGCCGTGTCGGCCCTGGAGGGCACGCTGGGCGCAGGGATGATCGCCGCGACCTTCTTCACCCGCTGGACGGTGCGTCTGTCACTGCTGCCGGTCTGGGTGTCGCTCCAGGCGGTGCTCGCGGCGGGGCTGGCCTTCACCACCACCCCGGCCCTGCACTACGCGGGATTCTTCCTGGCCGGCTTCGCCAACCTGAACGCCATTACCCTGCTCCTGACCCTTCTTCAGCAGCAGGCCGGTCCCCTGGACAAGGCCAAGATGGCGTCGCTGCGGCTGCTGGCGATCGGTCTCGGGACCGCCGCCCTGATGCCCGTGGTGGGACTGGCCGCACGTCAGTCGCTCACCTCCGCCTTCCTCACCGTCGCCGCCCTGCTGGTGCCGTTCGCGGCGTGTGGTCTGTGGGCCGCGCTGCGCTTCCGCCCCCGGGCCGCGGACAGGGCGGAGGACGAGGCACAGCGGCAGCCGGAGCTGACGCCTGCCGCCTGACCCGCTGCCCCTCGCTCCCCCGCCCTCACCCGAGCCACCAGGAGACGCCATGCTCTCGTTCCAGCCGTCCTCGCCCCCGGACACGGTCCCCTCCCCGCCGCTGTTCTTCGCCGACCGGACGCACCGGATGGTGCCCTCCGAGACCAGGGCCCTCTTCTCGATGGCCGCCCGGGAGGACGTCGTCTCCCTCGCCGGAGGGATGCCCAGCCCGGAGGCGCTTCCCGCGGAGGCGCTGCGCGCGGTCCTGCAGGAGGTGCTCGCCACCGAAGGGCCGAGCGTCCTCCAGTACGGCTCCGCGCAGGGGGACCTGGCGCTGCGCGAGCGGATGTGCGAGGTCATGGCGGCCGAGGGTGTCAAGACGACACCGGACGAGGTCCTGGTCACGGTCGGGTCGCAGCAGGCGCTCGACCTGGTGACCCGCGTCTTCGTCAACCCCGGGGACAGTGTGGTGACCGAGGGCCCCACCTACGTCACCGCGCTCAGCACCTTCGCCGCCCATCAGGCGCGGGTCGTCGAGGTCTCCATGGACCGCGACGGGGTGGTCCCCCAGGCCCTTGCCGACGCCTTCGCCCTGCTCGCCGCCGAGGGGCGTCCGGCCAAGTTCTTCTACACGGTGCCGACCTTCCAGAACCCCACCGGCCGGGTGCTGGGCGCGGACCGCCGGAAGGAGGTCCTGGAGATCTGCCGGCGGGCGGGCGTCCTGGTCGTCGAGGACAACCCGTACGGGCTGCTGCACTTCGGCGAGCGGCCGCACCGGGCCCTGTGCGCCGACGCCCCGGAAGGGGTGATCTACCTGGGGTCGTTCTCCAAGACCCTCGCGCCCGGACTGCGCGTGGGATGGGTCCGTGCTCCACGGACCGTGACCGGGAAACTCGTCCTCGCGGCGGAGAGCGCGATGCTCTCCCACTCGAGGCTCACCCAGCGGGCGGTGAGCCACTTCCTGGAGACCCGGTCGTGGCAGGGGCACCTCGGTGTGGCGAGGGACCTGTACCGCGTCCGTCGGGACGCCATGCTCGAAGAGCTGGCCGCCACCATGCCGGAGGGCGTGTCCTGGACGGTGCCCGCCGGAGGGTTCTTCGTCTGGCTGACGCTGCCGGGGAACCTCGACGCGCGGGCGATGATGCCCCGGGCGATCGGGGGCGGGGTGGCCTACGTGCCGGGCACCGGGTTCCACACCCGGGGCGGCGAGCGGAACCTGCGGCTCTCCTACTCCTACCCCTCCGTGAGCCAGGTCCGGGAGGGCGTGCGGCGGCTGGCCGACGTCATCCGCGCCGAGCCGGAGCCCCGCGGCGCGGCCCGACTGCGCGAAGCGGTGGCGCGATGAACGGGCGGCGCCCCACCGACGGACTGCTGGACGACGCACGGGGCGTCCAGGACGACCTGGTCCGACTGCGGCGGACCCTGCACGCCAGGCCCGAGGTGGGTCTGGATCTGCCGCACACCCAGGAGGCGGTGCTCCGGGCACTGGACGGACTGGGGCTCGAGATCACCACGGGGCGACGGCTCAGCTCCGTGACCGCCGTGCTGCGCGGTGCCCGGCCCGGCCCGACGGTCCTCCTGCGGGGCGACATGGACGCGTTGCCGGTGACGGAACGCACCGGGCTGGACTTCGCGGCGGGCAACGGCGCCATGCACGCCTGCGGACACGACCTGCACACCGCCATGCTGGCCGGCGCGGCCCGGCTTCTGGCCCACCACCGGGACCGTCTCGCCGGTGACGTCGTCCTGATGTTCCAGCCCGGTGAGGAGGGGTACGACGGGGCGCGCCACATGCTGGAGGAGGGGATCCTGGACGCCTCGGGGACCCGGCCGGTGGCGGCCTACGCCCTGCACGTCACCGCTTCCGGGCGGCCGTCGGGCCGGTTCAGCGCCAGGGGCGGCCCGACCATGGCTGCCGTCGACAACCTGACCGTCACGGTCCGCGGGGCCGGCGGGCACGGGGCCATGCCGCATTCGGCGAAGGATCCGGTGCCGGTGGCGTGCGAGATGGTCGTGGCGTTGCAGACCAGGGTCACCCGCGCGTTCGACGTCTTCGACCCGGTCGTGGTGACGACCGGGTCCTTCCACGCGGGGACACAGAACAACATCATCCCGGACACCGCGGTCTTCGAGACCACCGTCCGCACGTTCTCCCCCGAGGCCCGGGAGCGGGCCGAGCGGTGCCTGACGGAGGTGTGCCACGGCGTGGCCGCCGCGCACGGGATCGAGGCGGAGGTGCGATGGCAGCCCCTGTACCCGGTCACCGTCAACGACCCGGCCGCGGTGGACACCGTCGCCCGGACCGTCTCCGAGCTCTTCGGCGAGGACGGTTACGAAACCCTGCCCCGGCCGATGACGGGTTCGGAGGACTTCTCCCGGGTCGTGGACGAGATACCCGGCGCGATGGTGTTCCTCGGGGCCACGACTCCCGGCGCCGATCCCGGAACGGCACCCGACAACCACTCCCCGCTGGCCGACTTCGACGAGTCCGTGCTCGGCCCGGGAGCAGCCCTCTACGCGGCGCTGGCCACCGGACGCCTGCACGACACCACCCCCGACGACCCCGATCCTTCCGACGGGGCCGATCCACGAATGAGACGGTCATGATGCGCAATCCACGCAGAGTCCTCCTGCTGACCCCCGACGCCGTCCTGGCCCGTGCCGTGTCGGACATCGGGTTGGAGGCCTGGGCGCTCCGCCGCTCCGGCGGCTCCCTGTCCGGGACGCACGACGGAGTGCCGCCGGAGCGGACACTGACCGACGAGGACCCGGCGCGGACCCTCAGGAAGCTGGCCACCGATGTCCGCGCGGAGCACGGCATCGACTTCGTCCTGTGCGGCGGCGACGCCGAACCGGCCGTGCTCGACGCCGTCCGCGACCTCGTCCCCCCGCCGACGGGTACGGGGACGTGGCTCCCGGACAAGGCCGAACTGCGGCGGCTCCTCGACGACTCCCCGGCGCCGCCGGCCGCTCCGGGCGAGGACGGCCCGACACCGGTGTGCCACGTCGACTCGGTGTCCGTGGACGGCATGCACCTCCTGCTGGCCATCGCCTGGCCCGACACGGTCGAGCCGTTCGAGGGGCCGGAGCGGGGTGGCGTCCGGGAGACGGTCCGCGGTGTGCTGGATCTGATCGGGCATGAATCGGGAGGTATGAGGACGAGCGTGGCGCTCACCGCGGCCGGTCCCCGCCCCGTGGAGATGGCCAGGACGCCGTTCCTGGTTGCTTCCCTGACGGCGGGAACGACGCAGTAGCCGCTCAGGAACGGCTCCGGGCACCTTGGGATCCATCGAGAGCGGGCCGGAACCCCGGACCGCTCACCCCGTCCCGAACACCTTCACAGGAGCGAAAAATGAGCGAGAACCTGAACACGAACCCGGTCCGGACCGCCCGCGGCGTCGCCGGCGTGATCGTGGCCCTGATGATGACCGGGCTCGCCCTCACCGTGGTCGCCGGCAACGACGTGCCCAGGAGCGGCGCGGCCGGCGCCACGGTGGTGCTCGCCAACAACGCCGGCCCCGCCGCGCCGCCCGTCTCCCCCTGACGCACCGGCCGGCGCGGCCCCTCCGGGATCAGGCGGAGACGGCCCGCGGGTTCCGGACCCCCATCAACACGTAGAGCCGGTCGGCCTCTGCCTGACGCTCCTCGGCCGCCACCACGTCGCCGAGCAGCTCCAGGGACCGGGCGAGACCGCTCAGAGCGGACGCCTCCTCCGAGCGGAAGCCCATGTCCACGGCGGCACGATGGGCGTGGCCGTGCAGTTCGAGGGCCGACGCCGGATCACCCAGCGCGCACCGCAGGTGACCGATGATGTTCTCCACCTCCGCCCGCCGCACCGGGGTGGCACCGGTCCGCGACAGCTCCAGCGCACGCACCGCGAAGCCCTCCGCGTCGGCGGTCCTCCCCCAGGCGTGCGCCACACGGGCGGAGAGCGCCAGCACCAGACCGACATCCCCCGGAGCCGTCCGCATCTCGCTCAGCCGGCGCGCCTCCTCCAGGCTCGCGTCGGCCTCCTCCAGCTCACCGAGGCCCACCTGGGCGAAGGCGAGGTCCGTCAGCGCCATGACGAGGTTCCCGTGGTAGCCGAGGGAGCGGCTGATCTCCAGGGACCGGCGGGCGGTCTGCGCGGCCTCGTCGTAACGGCCCCACTTCTCGTACAGCGTGCTCAGCGTGGACAGCCCTTCGGCCTCGGCACGGATGGCACCCAGCTTCTCGGACCTGGCCACGGCCTCGCTCAGCAGGGTGAGCGCCTCCTCGTACCGGCCGAGCATCGACGCGAGAAGGCCGATGGTCGACTCGCTGTGGGCCTGGATGCGCCGGTCGCCGAGCGAGACGGCGACGTCCCTGGCCTCCTGAGCCGCTTCCAGACCGCTCTCGAACCGGCCCACCTTCCAGCAGGCCACCCCGACGTTCGACAGGGTGACGCAGAGGAGTTGCGCGTCGTCCAGCCCGCGGGCCGCGGTCAGCGCGGTCAGGCAGATGTTCCACATCTCGTCGAACTGGCCGCGCGCGTTCAGATGGAAGCTGAGGTTGCGGGTGAGGCAGACGGTGTGTCGGTGCAGCTGGTTCAGCTCCGCCAGGGAGACGGCCGCCAGCAGCCCGCTGTGCTCGCGGTCGAACCAGGCGCGAGCCGCCTCGGCGTCCGCGAGGGGGGGAAGACTGCCGTCGTACGGCGGTATGCCGGTGCCGCGCTGCTCCCGGCCGGGGAAGAGGATCTGGCAGGCGACGTCCGTCGCCGTGAGGTAGTAGCCGAGCAGCCGCTCCACCGCTGCGGAGTCCTGCTCCGCCGTCCCGGGCCCGAACAGGCTCCGGGCGAAGCTGCGGACCAGGTCGTGCAGGGTGTAGACGCCGACCACCGGCTGCTGCACCAGCCGCATGTCCAGCAGGATCTCCAGGGTCGACTCGGCATCGTGGACGTCGGTGCCGAGCACGGCGGCCGCCGAGTGGACGTCGATCCCGGTGCTCGGGTGGAGTCCGAGGGTACGGAAGGCGACCCGCTGCCGTACGTTGAGCGCCATGTACGACAGGCGCAGCGTCGCGGCGACACTGCGCTGCGGCGAGCGCAGCTCGTCGAGCCTGCGGGTCTCGTCCCGGAGGCGTTCGGCGAGGTAGCGCAGCGTCCACGACGACCGGTTCCGCAGCCGGGCGGTGGCGATACGCAGGGCGAGGGGCAGGTGTCCGCAGAGCTCGGCCAGCTCGGCCGCCGCCTCGGGTTCGGCCTCGACCCGGTCCGTGCCGAGCGTCGCCGCGACCAGGGCGGCACTGTCCTGAGGCGTCATCAGGCCGACGGACACCCAGTTGACTCCGTCGAGGTCCAGCAGCCGGGAGCGGCTGGTGATCAGGACCAGGCAGCCCGGCGATGCGGTGAGCACCGGGATGACCTGTTCGGCGTGGGCCGCGTTGTCCAGGAGCAGCAGCAGCCTGCGGCCGGCGACGGTGGCCCGCCACAGGTGGGCCCTGGCCTCGGTGTCGCCGGGGATGCGGTCGTCGCTGACGCCGAAGGACCGCAACAGGTGGTCGAGCGCCGCGCCGGCCGGCACCGGGGGCTGTTCACCCGGAGTGAATCCGCGCAGGTCCACGTAGAGCTGACCGTCGGGGAACCGGTCGGCGAGACGGTGGGCTGCCCACACCGCGAGCGAGGTCTTCCCTGAGCCGCCCATGCCGTCGACGGCCACGACCCCTGCGGAGCGGTCGCCGGCGTCGGACGCGAGGGCGTAGCCCAGCAGCTCGGTCAGTTCCCTCTGGCGGCCGGTGAAGTCGGGCAGCGGCTGGGGCAGGGTGCAGACCGTGAGCGGCTGGGCCGGGGGTCTCTCCCGGGCGGGCGGCGGTGGCTGCTGCGGCAGGAGCAGCCCGGGGTCGTCGCGCAGGATGTCCTCGTAGAGCCTGGCCAGCGGGGGCCCGGGGTCCACGCCCAGCTGGTCGGCGAAGATCTCGCGGACCCGGGCGTACTCGTTCAGCGCCTCGGCCTTCCGCCCGTTGCGGTACAGGGCCAGCATCAGATGGCCGTGGAAGGTCTCGCGGAGCGGGTGCGCGGCGACGGCGTTCCTGAGGTCGGCGACCAGTTCGCTGCTGAGGCCGAGGCCGAGTCGCAGATCGAAGAGCTCCTCCGTGGCCACCAGTCGGCGCTCCTCCAGCACGGTGGCCGCCGACTCGATGACCGCTCCGCCCTGGCCGGAGAGGACGGCCCCGCGCCACAGCGCGAGTGCGGCCTCCAGTTCGGCGGCGGCCTCGGGCCGCCGGTCCTCGCGCAGGGCCGCTTCGGCGGTCCGGACGCGGTCGTTGAACTCCAGCAGGTCGAGCTGCGTGGCGGTCATGGTGATGCGGTAGCCGCTGCCCTCGGTGGAGATGACCCCGTCACCGGGGATCCGGCGCCGCAGGTCCGAGACCGCCTTGCGCACCTGGTGCGAGGCGGTCGCCGGCGGGTCGTCCTCCCAGGCCGCCTCGACGAGGCGGGGCATGGGCACCACCCGGCCGGGCTCCAGGAGCAGGACGGACAGCACCCGCTCCTGGACCGCGCCCCCCAACGACAGCCTCACCCCGTCGGCCGAGACCTCCAGCGGCCCGAGGATCCGGAATCGCAGGTCTTTCGTCCCGGATGTCGCCGCCGGTGGTTCCGTTCCTTCTCTGTTCATTTCGCCCCCCCCGTTTACGGACCGGACAGGCCCCTTGCGGGGGCACCGCCCGGACGATGATATTGGCTCATCGGTCTGAACATGCAGAAACGGGACGTCACTCCCGAAGTGCGGTACGCGGACCCGCCTGCGGGCGCCCGGCGGAGGCCCGGCCGCGTCCCTGACGCCGGGAGGGCGCCAGGAGGGCGCCAGGAGAACGCCAGGAGAACGCCGGAGGACGCCGCCCTCACCGCTCATGACCGCGCGGCGCCCCCGCGACGGGGCGGCGTGCCGGACACGACCGGCCCCCGCCGCCCCGCCGCCGCGTCTTCCCTACTTCCGACCGCGAACGGCCGAGAGCACCTCCTCGACCAGCAGGGTGTTCTCCTTGTCCGCGCTGTCCCCCAGTGCGAACCGGCTCCGGATGTAGGCGTAGGCCAGGCCCTGACCGGGGCTCGCGAACGCCATGGCGCCGGCCGCGCCTCCATGGCCGAAGGCGTCCGTACCCAGCGCCGCGTACCGCTCGCCGAGGGGCTGGAAGCCCAGGGCGAAACAGCTCTCCCCACCGCCCACCAGGTCGGTCCCCTCCGAGTGGATCCGGGTGAACGTCTCGATCGTGTCAGGGTCGAGGAGCGCGGGGCTGCCGTCCAGGGCGCCGATGACCGCCGCGTAGGCGGCCGCCACTCCCCGGGCCGAGGCCACACCGCCCGCCGACCCCTGACCGAGTGCCCTGGTCAGCCGGTAGTTCGGGAAGGGGGACAGGTCCGGGAGGTGGGCCGTGCTGAAGGCTATGTCTCTCAGCCTGCGCGGCTCCTGCGCGGGCTCCTCGGCCCCCGGTTCGGGCACCGCGGGTGTCACGGGCAGGTAGCGGGGCTCCAGTTCCTCGGGAAGTCCCAGGAAGAAGTCGACGTAGCGCGGTCGGCGGACACGCGACTCCCACCAGTCCTGCAGGCTCCGCCCGGTGGCTCTGCGGACGACCTCGCCCACGAGGGCGGCGACGACGAGCCCGTGGTAGCCGAACGCCGTACCGGGTGTCCAGTAAGGGGCCTGTGCGGCGAGGCGTCCGGCCATGAGCCGGTCGTCGGCCAGTTCCTCGATGGTGAAGACCTCGTCCACACCGACCACGCCCGCCTGGTGGGCGAGCACCTGCCGCAGCGTGATCCGCTCCTTCCCCGCGCCGCCGAACTCGGGCCAGTACGAGGACACCGCACGGTCCAGGTCGAGCACGCCGTCCTGGACCAGCAGGGCCACGACGATGTACACGGCCCCCTTGCTCACCGAGAACACACCGGTCAGCGTGTCCCCGTCCACCCCCGGTCCGGCCCAGAGGTCCACGACGCGCACCCCGTCCCGGTGAACCGCCAACTGCTGCCCGGTCGGCAGGGGCTGCTCCCGCACCACGTGCGCGAAGGCCGCGCGCACTCCTTCGAAGCCGGCGTGCACCTCCCCGTGCACCCGTGCCTCCCCGTGCCCCTGGACCGGGCCGTTCTCGTGGTCGCTCGTCAACATGCTTCCCCTGTTCGTTCCCATGCGGATGCGGTCGCCCAGTTCTGCCCGGATGGTCGCGGGGCATGCCGACGCCCTACGCGTGCGCATCGCCGGTCCCGCCGGGCGGGGACGCTAGCAGGTAACCGGCCTGGAACCGGCTCTGAGCACCCAACTCCTCCATCACGTCGGCGATGTGCCGACGGCAGGTCCGTACCGACATGCCCAGGCGCGTCGCGATGGAGGCGTCCGTCATCCCCTCGACCAGGAGGCGGACGATGGCCTGCCTGACATCGCCCGCGACCCCGGCCCGCGCACCCGCGGTGCCCGTGCAGGCATCGGCCGAGAGCCACAGCCGCTCGTACGTCTCCACGATGAAGGCGACCGTGTGCGGCTCACGGATCACCACCGCACCCTGGGGGTCGGCGGGGAGGGAGATGATGGCCGTCTCCGCGTCGAAGACGAGGAGACGGCTGAAGTGGTCGTCCAGGGTCCTGACCTGCGCCCCCAACTCCAGCATGCGATCGATGTAGACCGCCGTGTACGGGCTGAAGCGTGCGGTGTGCTGGTAGAGGACGCGCATCCGCACGCCCCGATCCAGGACCTCTTGGTCCCGGGGCTCCGCCTCCTTGAGACTTCCCTCGTCGCGACCCCCTCCCGGTTGCGCCGTGAGTATCTCGGTGCGGGACCGCGCGGCCAGGTCGGTGATGACCCCGCGGACCTGGCCGAGGTCCTCCAGCACCTCGAACCTGCTCTCCCTCTCGCGGGAGTACTGGCTCGACTGGAAGACCGGCAGGAAAGCCATGATCGACTCCCGCTTCCGCTCCGCGACGGCGCGGCGGGTGCGGATGTCACGGTCGAGGGGACCGACCACCCCGGCCACGGCCTCCTCCGGTGCCACCGCACGGAGTTCGCCCCCGGGACCGACGCGCAGGAGGCCCATGCCGAGGAGCTCCCGCACGGCGTCTCCCACCTGCGCGGAGGGCCGGCCCGTACGGCCGCTGATGGAATTGGCCGAAAGTGTCTCTTCGGCGGCGCATTGCAGCGCATATTCATACACCGTCCGCAGGTTCGCTTCAGGTGGTCCACTCATGTCCGCATTGGCGATATTCCCCATCATTCCCCCCACTACGTAGCGTGGCAGCATGCTGCCATGCAGCTTGCTGCTCCATTCTTCCCACACATGCCTCTACAAGCTCTGGCATGGTGATTCATCCCGCAGTCCCGTGGCACAAGGGAGTGTGCACGGTGAGCGGATGAACAGAAATCAACACGCGTGCGAAGAAGGCATCTTGATGATTGCTTTACAGGCGGTCCCTGTCGCCGGCAGCCGTGCGGCCGAGGCGACCGACAGCCACGGCGAGGCGTACACGATCACGGGCCGCGTCCTCGACACCGGCTGGGGCTGACACCCCCTCGGCCGGTATCCACTTCGGCCGCAAAGGCTCTTCCACACCATCCGCCGAGAACGAGCGAACGGGGCGCCCCATGATTCTGACGGGTTCCGAGATCGAGCGAGAACGGACGAACGGCCGCATCACCATCGAGCCGTTCACTCCGGAGCAGGTCAACCCCAACAGCTACAACTTCCGTCTCGGAAAGACCCTGCGAACCTATCGGGGCACATCGCTCGACGCCCGGCGCACGAACGACTTCGAAGAGATCGTCATCCCGGACGACGGATACGTCCTGGAGCCCGGCCGTCTCTATCTCGCGCACACCATCGAGGTGCTGGGCAGCGAGCACTACGCGCCGACCTTCGCGGCACGCTCGTCGGTCGCCCGGCTCGGTCTCTTCATCAACCTGTCCGCCAGCCTGGGTGACATCGGCTACACGGGACAGTGGACGCTGCAGCTCTACACCATGAACCGGGTCCGGGTGTATCCCGGGATCAACATCGGCCAGATGATGTGGTGGCGCCCGCAGGGCGAGATCGTCCTCTACGACGGCAAGTACCAGGGCTCCGTCGGCCCCCGTTCCAGCGACATCCACGTCGACTTCGACAAGCAGTTCGCCCGGCAGCGCTTCCCCGGGCTCGGCGCGAGCATCGAGGGGGCCGAGCTGGGGCCGAAGTTCGCCCAGCTCTCCGCTTCCAGCCATGACTTCCGCGTGCCGACCGCCTTCTGCATACCGGCCGGCGAGTTCACCGACGCGCTCACCGCCGAGCAGAACGCCGCGCTCGCCGACGCCTTCGGCGACCTGAAGGCCACCGTCGGCGCCTTCTTCACCGACTCCGTGGCGAAGATCCAGAAGATCGGGGCCGAGATCCGGGTCCCCGAGTCCGCCCGCACCCTGCTGACCGCCCGGCTGAACGAGATGTTCCCCGGCTCCGAGGGCACGGAGACCGAACTGGCCGTGCGGTCCTCGGGACTGGACGAGGACACGGCGGGCTCCAGTCTCGCCGGGATCCACCGGACCGTCCTGGGTGTCGGCGGGGCCGAGGCCGTCATCGACGCCGTCGAGCAGTGCTGGCGCTCCTACTACGACGCACCGGCCGTCGCCGCCCGCATCCGGGCGGGGCACTTCTCCCCGGCCCCGCGCCTGGCCGTGATCGTGCAGAAGCTCGTCCGCCCGGCCTTCGCGGGTGTCGCGTTCACCGGCCTCGACGGCGACCAGGACCTGGTGTCCGTCGAGTACGTCGAGGGCCTCGCCGACGAGCTCGTCGCCGGCGTGGCCGTGCCCCGGCGCACCGACTCCGCACAGCTCACCGCAGGCCCGCCGGGACGCGGACCGGCCGAACACGACGTCCTCGTCGAGGTGGTCGGCCTGGCCCGGAGCCTGCGCGAGAGCCGTGGGCACGACGTGGACGTCGAATGGGCGGCCGACGCGGACGGCGTCCACCTCGTCCAGGTGCGCCCGCTGACCGCGTCCCGTGACATCTCCCGGAGCTCCGCCGAACCGGTCACCGAGGCGCACCCGCTGTACACCGCCGACCTCCCCGCCGGTTTCGGCCTCGGCGCGGTGGCCGCCGTCTACAGCGGGTACACCGCCAAGCGCGGCCCCGCCCACCGGCTGGCACACGCGCACGAGGTGTCCACCGGTGCGGGCTGGGTCCTGCGCTTCAACGGCCGTGGTCTGCACGGCGCCGCAGGCAGGGCCGCCCTCGCGGACACGCTCTCGGGCGGCACCGACGAATGCGTACTGGACTTCGGCGACACGCTGCGCCAGATCGTGGTGCCCAAGGAGGAGGTGCCGCGCCAGCTGGCCGTCACCACCGGGGTGACCGCGGACGGCACCGGGCTGCACACGGTCGTCGTACGCGACTTCATACGGGGCGAACTCGGTGTGATCTCCCGCAAGGCGGGCGAGCGGGGCCTCGTCGTCGAGTACACCGACGAGGGCCTGATGGCGCTGAACCGCGGCACCGCGGGCGGAGAGGCCGTCATCGTCACGGACGTGGCGGCGGGATTCGACGACGCGGCCAACGTGACCTGCCCGGCCGGCGGGGAGGCCCTCCTTCCGCACCTCGGGGAGCTCGCCCGCTTCACGGCGGCCATGCACGCCGAGCACGGACCGGTGACCCTTGAGTGGGTCTTCGACCAGGGCACGCTGTACTTCGTCGACTACTCCGTACTCGGCGGCGACGACACCGTCTCCGTCACGCGGGGGGAGGTCTGCATCTCGCCCGGCACCGCCCGGGGTCCGCTCCTGCGCCTGGACGACGACGCGCTGCTGCGGCGTCTCTCCATCGGCCCGGCCGTGAGCATCGACAAGTCCCAGGACGTCACCGAGCACGAAGGGCTCGCACGCGTCCTGGCCCTGGTCACGTCGTACGACGAGAAGCCCGTGATCAGCGCCGCACGGCCCTACGCGGTGCTCTCCGTCCTGCTCGACCACGTCGCCGGATTCGTCTTCGACCAGGGCTCCGTGCTGGGGCACCTGGCGATCCTGCTGCGCGAGGCCGGTATCCCGGCGGTGACCGCCGCGGGGATCTCAGGGACCGAAGCAGTGATCAGTGACGGCACGGTCGCCACGACCGGCCACGAGGGAGAACGACCGTGAGCGACACCCCCACATCCACCCCCCAGGCGGCCCCCGGCGGACGACGGTCCTGGCTGATCCTGGGCGGGCTGCACCTCCTCAACGGCACGGCCCCCCTGTCCGGCGCCGACCCCGTGGTCCTCGTGGAGCTCGGCGCGCCGGTGGAACAGGACTTCCCGAGCAACACCGTCGTCCTGCGCTGGGACCGGCTCGGGGAACTGGAACTGGCGGTCCGCACGGTCGACGGGACGCGCCGGCACACCGCGAAGGCCCGCGGGGACGAGCTCTTCCCCGGCATGCTGGTGGGCAGTGCCCTGCGCGAGGCGGTCACCGGGGTCACCGGCCTGCCCGCCGGCCCCGTCGTCCCGCTCTTCTACGTCACCGCGGACGGCGACCGGGCCCACGTGCACAGCCAGATCCGCTTCCTGGCGGAGGACGCCTGCTTCATCCGGGTCACCCCCGAGCCCGTGGCCACGGCGGACGTCGAGACCCTCGGATGGCTTGCGGACGCGGTCCGGCTGCACGCGGAGGGCTTCCTCTTCCTCAACAACCACCAGCGCTACTACCGCAAGTGCTTCAGCGGCCAGGAGCTCGAGTACAAGTACACGCTGACCCCACCGGTGGACGTCTGGACACTGACGGTCGAGCTGTACCAGACCCTGCTGAACGGCGGACTGCCGGGCTACATCATGGAGTACCGCGACGAGTACCAGGCCTGGGACTACCTCAACCACCTCTTCGAGGTCACCGGCCCCACCGAGGCCGAGCTCGGCTACGCCTCCTTCATCCCCACCACCGACGGCAAGCACCTGCTCAAACGGAAGTGGTACGCGCAGGACACCTTCGACCGCAGGGAGAGCCACACCTACGGGCTGGACCTGGCGGACGACGGCGGTTTCGAGCGCCACATCCTGGAGGAGCTGAAGGTCGAGGCCGTACGCCTGCCCTCGTTCCGGCGGGTCCGCTACGACGTGAACTTCGAGTCGGTGCGCACCGGTCACGTCTACGGGATCTTCTTCGACCACTGCAGCCTGGTCGATGCCCGTGAGGTGACGCTCAACCAGTGCGAGCTGGAGTACCTGCGCAGCCGGGTCGCCGTCGAGCCCGACCCGGCCGAGGTGCTGACCGAGATGGACGAGATCGCCGTCCGGCTGGAGGCCTTCCTGCGGGCGCACGGTCTCGACGACGCGCGCGGCTTCTACTCCAAGCGCACCTTCCTCAAGGATGCCGTCGCGGCCAGGCCCGAGCTGGCGCGGAAGGTCGGCCGATGACCGACGCAGCGGTGCGGGCGGTCCTGCTCGACCTGGAGGGCACCCTGTACGCCCGGGGCAGCGTGATCGAGGGCGCGGCCGACGCGGTGGCCGCGCTGCGTGAGCTGGGCGTGGGGCTGCGCTTCCTGACCAACACCGACTCGAAGCCGGCGGAACGGATCCAGGCGGAACTGGCCGGTTACGGGCTCGACGTGGCGGCGGAGGAACTCTTCACACCGGTGGTGGCGGCCGCGCAGCTGCTGTCCGCCGCCGGTGCCCGCACCTATCCCCTGGTCTCGCGGGAACTGCGCGAGGTACTGCCGACCCTGGCCGACGAACCCCCCTACACCCATGTGCTGATCGGCGACTGCCGGGACACCCTTGACTACGCCGCCCTCGACGGCGCGTTCAGGGCCGTACGGGACGGGGCCGTGCTGCTCGCCCTCCAGACGGGTCGCTACTTCAAGCGGGCCGACGGGGACCACCTGGACACCGGTGCGGTCGTCGCGGCCGTCACGTACGCCTCCGGGGCCGAGGCCAGGGTGCTCGGGAAACCGGCCACCGACTTCTTCGAGCTCGCCGCCGCGTCCCTGGGGGTGCCGGTGTCCGCGTGCGTGGTGGTGGGAGACGACGCCACCACCGACATCGCGGGCGGTCGCGCCGCCGGGTGCGGGACCGTGCAGGTACGCACGGGCAAGTACGAGGACCAGCGGGCCGAGGGCCTGACCGGGCGGGCCACCCACGAGCTGGACTCCGTGGCGGGGATCGCGCGGCTCGTGCGGGAGTGGGGCGTCGTATGACCGTCTACTGGGTGGTCTGGGATGCCGGGGCGCACTGGGTCGTCGACCGTCTGGAGCGTGAGGGCGCCCTGCCCGCCGTGACCCGGATGCGCGAGCGGGGTGCCTTCGGCGCCGCGCGGCCCGCACGCCCCAACTGCCAGACCCCGCCGTCCCTCGCGACCCTGTTCACCGGCACCTGGCCGGCGGAGCACCAGGTCACCGGATACACCGTTCCGGGGGCGGGCAGCGGTGTCGCCAGCCATGTCAGCGGCTTCGCGCCCGCCTACCCGGCCACGCCGCCGGTGTGGGAGGCGATATCCGAGAACGACCTGACCAGCGCCCTGGTCCATGTCCCCTGGGTCTTCGACGCCCATGACCGGGTCGGGCCGCACGTCGACGGCGCCGTGGAGGCGTACAGCGGCCGGCTGACCAGGCCCGCGCTGTACACGCCGGAGACCCGTGCCGGGGCACAGCACTGGGACATCGGTACGTTCCGCGTGGAAGCCACCGTCGAGCACGGCGCGGACGGGGCGGCCCGGGTGCGGATCACCGGCGGTGAGCGGCTGCTGCTCGTGGCGGACGAGGGGTGGCGGCCCCTGGGCCTGGACCGGTACCACGGCACCTGGGTGCGTTGCCTCCGGGTGGCCGGGCGACTGGTGCTGGTGCACACGGGGGTGTGGAGGACGCGCACCGCCGGACGCAACCCCAAGCTGCTGCACCGCTTCGGGCAGGGCCCGCCCTTCGCGGGCGAGGGGGTGGGCCCGCTCTACCGCGGGGCTGCCTTCGGCCCCCGGCTGGCCGAGGGCGGGGACGGTTCGGCCGAGGAGGTCTTCCTCTCCTCGGTGGAATGCGTCGCACGGTCCTTCGGTGCCGCGGCCGAGGCGGTCCTGGAGACGCACGACGCGGACCTGGTCGTCATCTACCTGCCGATGACCGACGACGTGGGCCACGAGTTACTCGGCTGGTGCGACGAGCGGAGCGCGGCCCACCGCCCCGACATATCCACCCGGGTGTGGTCGTACATCCGGCGCTGTTACACCTGGTCGGACACTCTCCTCGGTCAGGTCCTCGACCGGGCAGGGCCCGAGGACACCGTAGTGCTCGGAGCCGACCACGGGATGGTCGGCAGCACCCATCTGGTGCATCTCAACGACCGGTTGGTCGACGCGGGTCTGGCGGCCCGTGACTTCTCCGGAGACCTCGACCCGGAGGGCTCTCAGGTCTTCTACCACCCGGCGAACAACGGCTCCCTGTGGGTCTCCGAGGGCACAGCCGACGATCCCGCGCAGGTCAGCGAGGTGATGTCGCGCGCGCGGGAGGCCCTGTCGTCGATCACCGATCCCGAGACGGGCCGCCGGGTGGTGACCGGCTTCCTCGACCGGGACGGGGAACCGCTCAGCGGTGCTCAGGAGAGTGCCGGGGTGGCCTACGTCGCGCTGGCGGACGACTACCAGCCCAGTGCCCAACTGCTGGGGGAGGCACCGACGGTGCGGCGGCTGGCCAAGACCGGAGCCCATGTGGTCAACACCGGTGACAGCAGGCTCCACGCCGTCCACGCGGCGGTCGGCCCAGGCATCGGGCCCGGCACCGCGGCGGGTCCGGTCGACAACACCCTTGTGGCCGCCCTGGTCCTCGGGCAGCTCGGCCTGGGCCCGGACGCCGGGTCCATGTACCGCACCCGCACTCCCGAACCGACCGACGAAAGATGATGGTCATGCCGTCCAGCTTTCCTCATTTCCTCTCCGCCGACGAGCTGACAGCCCGCCGCCACGGGCAGGTGACGGCCTTCCTGGAGGGCCGCGCCCTGGACCGCCTGTGGCTGTCGGAGCTGATGCGCGAGCGCGTCGGCGACGGCCTGCTGCTGCTCACGAGTTCTCCGGTCCACGGACTGGCCAATCCGACCAGCGACCTGGACTTCATCCGGATCCAGAAGGCCGCCGTCGACGGCCCCCGGATAGCCACCAAGATCTTCGAGGAGGGTCACCACCTGGAGGTCGTCTCCTTCAGTGAAACCGAACTCGCCTCCAACATCGTTGAGTTGGAACGCCTCGCCGGCCTCTTGCCCGAGGAGACCGTGGCGGGCCTCCGCGCCTGGGACAGACAGCGCGAGCCTCGCCGCAAGCAGACCGAACGCATCGTCAACGGCATCGCCATGGACGGCACCGCGCCCTATCTCGGCGCGCTGCCCGCCCTCAGCCGTGTCTGGTGCCGCGCCGCACTGCACACCGCGGTCGAGCAGGTGGCGCACACCACGCTCGCCGAGAGGGCGGGCGAGACCCGGGGGCGTGTGGGCTACGCCTACAACGTGCTGCTGCACCTCATGGACGGCCTGCTCTCGCACCACGGAGACGTGTACACCACACGCAAGTGGTACGTGCTGCGCTGGACGCGGCTGATGGCGGAGGGCGGATGGCACGACGCGTCCCTCCGGGCGGTGGCCTCCACTCTGGAACGGCTCCGCCGGGACGTCCACACCTTCCTCGGCCCCGCCCGGGCGGGTGAGCCGATCGCCGCCCGGTTCGCGGAGCTGACCCTGGAGGCGCTCCGGGCGACGGGCACCGCCGGGGCCGTCACGGTCGAGGTCGAAGTAACCGCCCGGGTCAAGGCCTTCCTGCCCGGCGCCTCGCTCCTGGTCGGAGCGGACGGCGGTGTGGTGCTGCCCGGCGTGGGCGGCGAGTCGGACCTGCCTTTCACCCGTGGTCCCGTGGGGCTCGACGCGTTGGCCGCGCTCGACGCGCCGACCGCCGCCTCCCTGTTGCGGGCGCTGCGGGCGGGCGCCGCCCGGCTGCGGATCGGCTACCGGGACGAGGAGGCCGGGCGATGACAGGACAGACCACCACCACGACGGACAGGAGCCGGCAGCACATGAGCGACGACCGTAGTGGGGCACCGCGCACATCGCGCGGCGCCCGGGAACTGACGCCGTTCCCGTCCGTGCGGGCCGGACACGTCATGGCGGGCCCGCAGTCCGTCGAGGTCTGGGTGCAGGCCGCGTGGCTGATGCTCGCCGAAGGGCGGGCGTACGTCGAGGACCTCGAAGGGGGCACCGAGCAGCCACAGATGCAGCAGGCCGCCAAGCTCCGGTTCCTGGAGCAGCTCCTGGACATCGACCAGCGGCTGTCGGGACGGGTCGCGGTGGACGACGAGCACTGCCTGGCGCTGGCGCTGGAGTACGGGATGCGTGAGGTGGTCGACGCGACCGGTCCCGAACTGGCCGAGGTCTTCGGCCTCCACGAGGAGTTCGGGGGTGGCACCTGTGCGGTGGAGGACATCCACGTGCTGTGGGACCGGCTGCTGGAGGGCTTCCCCGGCGAGCTGCCCGACCGCCTGGTCGCCGAGGGGCAGCGGGACATGCTGCGGACCCTGCGGGTCTGGGCGGAGCTCGCCCGCGCCGCCGGGCTCGACATCGGATTCCTGGCCCCGCTGATGAAGGCAGCCTGAACCGTCCGCGACAGAGAAGCAGTGAGGTGCACATGCCTGAGATTCAGGCGGAGACGCTGATTGAGGGACGTACCCCGGACGAGGTGTGGGCCTGGGTCAAGGACGGCTCGCGTGTGGCGTCCCGGGCCAGACACGTGGTGGCCGTCAGCCCCGTGTCCGAGCCGGGCAGGGCGTTCCGTACCAACGACTGGACCGTGCGGCTCAACGGCAGCGAGGTGACCTGGCGCCAGCGCGAGGCGGCAGGGCCCGGGTTGCGACTGGGCTTCGAGCAGACCGAGGGTGATCTGGAGAGGCTGTCCGGTGAGTGGTCACTGGCCGCGGCCGGCACCGGCACCCGTGTCTCGCTGACCCTCGCCTACGAACTGGGCGTCGACGGTCTCGCGCCCCTGCTCGACCCCATCTGGTCCCAGTCCTTCCGAGCCCATGCCGACGAGCTGCTGCGAGCCCTCTCGGCCTGCGCCGCGCAGAAGAGAGCGACCTGAGCATGATCGTCTACCTGAACTTCCTCCACACGACCGTGCAGTTCGACGTGGCCGAGGACGCGCAGCAGGTGTTCGAGCCCGTCCGCCGCTTCTTCCGGCATCTGATGGCCCCGGCACCGGCCGGGGAGGTGACCTTCTCGGTCGACGTACGCTCCTACGCCCCGGACACCGACGTCGCCCCCGAGGTGTGGGACCTGCCGCAGTCGGTCATCCGGCGCAGCAACGCGGCCGAGTTCAACTTCGACGCGCACCTCGTCGACACCGAGGGCCGCCGGCAGTACGTCAACCGCGCCACCCTGCTCGACGCCCCGGCCGACACGGCGAAGGACACGTTTTTCCTGGTCCGGATCACCGAGCGGTCCACGGTGCAGATCCTCGACTTCGTGCGCGATCTCGTGATCCGGCACGAGGAGAACCTCGGCACGGTGGTCCTGCACGCCTCCGGCCTGCACCGCGACGGCGAGGCCGTGATCATCGCCGGTCCGAAGGGGGCGGGGAAGACCACCACCCTGCTGTCCGCCCTGCGCCGGCCGGGCTGGGAGTACTTCACCGGGGACAAGCTGTTCTGCACGATCGAGGACGGTGAGGTGTTCGTCCACCCCTGGCGTGACTACCCGTACGTGGGGGTCGGCACGATCCGGGCGGACGCCCGTCTGGAGAAGATGGTCCGCGACGACGTCGATGCCCTGATCGACACGCACGAGCCCGGCCACAAGATCCTGATGGACCCCGATGTGTTCGAGTCCTGGCTCGGCACGGAGTTCACGGGCGAGCCCAAGCGGCTGGCGGCGCTGCTGCTGCCCGAGGTCGTCCCCGGGGAGCCGCTGACCGCGCGGCACCTGACCGACGGGAACGAGCGCTGGGCACACCTGAACAAGATCGTGGACCGTCAGGTCGACACGACCTTCTTCACCTGGCAGACCTACCTGGTCCCCGACTACGCGGCCTTCTACCGGGGCCTGGCCGACCTGCGCACGGCTCTCGGGTCCGTGGACATGGTGCGGCTGCGGGGCACCCTCGACGTCGACCCGGACGCCGTGCTGGGCCGCGCCCCCGGTGGGGAGGGAACACGATGACGGCGGACAGAGGCTCCTCGCTCCGGATATCCGTCGTGGGTCTGACCGGTTCCGGCAAGTCCACCTGTGCCTCCCTCATGGAGGAGTACGCGCGGGACACGGGCCTGACACACGCCCGGATCAAGCTCGCCAAGCCCTTGTACGACCTCCAGGAGCAGGTCTACCGGCGGGCGGGCGCGGTGCTCGGGGAAGGGGCGCAGGACCAGGTCCTGATGGAGGCGCTCGCCGACGCGATGCGGCGCGTCCGCCCCGACTCGCTCGCCGCGGACTTCACCGCCCGGCTCGCGGACACCGACGCCCGGCTCGTCGTCAACGACGACCTGCGCGACCCTCACGTGGATGCCCCGGCCTTGCGCGGGCAGGGCTTCCGTGTCCTGCGCGTCACCTGCGACGAGGAACTGCGCCGCAAGCGCCTGGCCGGGCGGGGCGACCTCTCGCACGCCGAAGGATCCACCCGGCAGATCGACCTGATCACCCCGGACGCCGTGATCGACAACAGCCGGGGTCTGGACGCGTACAGGTCGGCCGTCCGCACGCTGCTGGGGAGCTGGCTGTGATTCTGAGCGGGCCCGAGATCCTGTCCGAGGTACGCGCCGGACGGATCCACATCGGTGACTTCGTCCCGGAGCGGTTGGAGCCGAACAGCTACGGCTTCCGGCTCGCCGACGACATCCTCCGGTACGAGCAGGAGGTGATCGACTGCTTCGAACCGCCGAAGGCCGAGCACCTGAAGATGGGTCCCGAGGGCATGGTCCTGGAGCCGGGCCGCTTCTACCTCGGCGGCACCATGGAGTCCATGGGCAGCCCGCACTACGCGGCGACCCTCTACGCCTGCCGGTCCGCCTCGACGCTCGGCATCTGGATCCAGTTCTCCGCGCCGCTCGGGCACAGCGGGGCGATCTTCCCGTGGACCCTGGAGATGAAGGTCGCGCACCCGGTGCGGGTGTATCCGGGGATGGTCATCGGGAAGCTGGCCTTCTGGTCGATGCAGGGCGAAGCGGCTGGTTACGACGGCAAGTACACGGGCTCCACCTCGGCTGTCGCTTCCCGCTTCAGTCAGGACGCCCATGACGCAGACTGAGCTCTTCCGCGTCCTGGCGGGTATCGCCCTGCTGCTGTTCGCGGCGCACGCCATGGGCAGGCTGTTCGCCCGCTTCCGTCAGCCGCCCGTGATCGGTGAGATCCTCGGCGGTCTCCTGCTGGGGCCGACGGTGCTGGGGCAGGTGCTGCCCGGAACGGGGAACTGGCTGTTCCCCGAGGACGGGCCGGTGGCGTCGGGGATCGAGCTGGTCCACCAGCTCGGGATGCTCCTGCTGATGTTCACCGCCGGGGCCCAGATGCGCCGGGTCTTCTCCCGGCAGGACGGCCGGTCCGTCGCGGTGATCGCGGTGGCCGGGATGGCGGTGCCCTTCGGCATCGGTCTGCTGGCCGTCGGAGCCGTCGACACCGAAGCCCTTCTCGGCCCGGCCGGCGACGTGCCCGCGCTGACCCTGGTCCTGGCCTGCGCGATCGCCGTGACCAGTATCCCGGTGATCTCCCGGATCATGCTCGACCTCGGCATCATCCGGACCCGGTTCGCCCGGGTGGTGCTGTCGGTCGCGGTGGTCGAGGACGTCATCCTGAACGTGATCCTCTCCGTCGCGCTCGGCATGGTCGCGGGAGGCGGGGAGGGCGGCTTCGGACTGGCGCACGCCCTGGGCATCGAGTCCGCCAACGCCTCGGCCGCCTACCACTCGGTCGCCTCGGTGGCCTTCTTCGGGCTGATGACCCTGGGGGCCATGGCGGTACGGCGCCACGCTCGCGGCAGGACGGTCGCGCCCGCCCGGCCTGCCACGGTCGCGGTGCGGATGGCCATGCTCCTGGCGGTGTGCGCGAGCTGTGTCTTTCTCGGGGTCGCCCCCATGTTCGGGGCGTTCGTGGTGGGGCTGCTCTCCGGGATGAACGACCCCGGTACGAGTGGCCAGGCCGGCGCACAGGACGATTCCCTGGGACAGCTGCGGGGGTTCGCCACGGGGTTCTTCGTCCCCGTCTACTTCGCGACGGTCGGCCTCAAGCTGGACCTGGTGCACTCCTTCGACCTGTGGTTCACCATCGGTTTCATCCTGACCGCGTGCCTGGCGAAGGCCACGAGCGCGTATGCCGGGGCCCGGCTCTCGGACCGGCCGAAGTCCGAGTCACTCGACCTCGCGATCGCCCTGAACGCTCGGGGCGGGCCGGGCATCGTGCTCGCCACGGTCTCCTTCGACGCGGGTATCGTCAACGCCTCGCTCTTCACGACCCTGGTACTGACCGCGATCGTCACGTCGCAGTTGGCCGGCTGGTGGCTCGAACGGGCCGTCTCCAGAGGGTCTTTCGACGCGGACAGCGCCTTCGTGCCGCGCGCACCGGACACGAAGGCCGCGAAGGGACCGCCCGTGGAGACCAGGACGGGCTGAACGGCCCGCCGCCCGCCCCAGCCCGGACACCCGTCGGTGCCATCGTTCGCCCGATCACCTGAATCCGCATCATCCCGCCCCACCGGTAAAGGAAACCCTCGCGTGAGCAACCCCCAGAAGCCCAGGCCGGTCGTCGCGATAGTCGACGCCTACTCGAGCGCCGGCCATCTCGCACCGCTCTTCCACGAAGCCGGTTACGACTGTCTGCACGTGCAGAGTCTGGAGCAGCCGCCCACCGTCTTCGGCACGTCCTTCCGGCCCGACGACTTCCTCTCCACGGTGGTCCACCGCGGCGACACGGCCCGGACCCTGGCAGCCATCGCCCCGTACGCGCCGGTCGCCCTGCTGCCCGGGGCGGAGATCGGTGTCGAACTGGCCGACGTGCTCAGCCAGGCGCTGGGACTGCGGAGCAACGGCACCGATCTGAGCATCGCCAGGCGGGACAAGTTCCGCATGATGGAGACCGTCAGGGCGGCGGGTATCCCCGCCGTCGACCAGATCCTGGCCACGGACCTGGACACGCTGCTGGACTGGTACGGCCCGGCCGACCGGACGGTGGTCCTCAAGCCGGTCCGCAGCGCGCTGAACGACGGGGTGTCCTTCTGCGGTACGGCCGGGGAGGTGCGGGCCGCCTTCGAGAGACTGGTCGGCGCGGACAGCGCGCTCGGTCTGCGCAACGACGCCGTGGTCGCCCAGGAGTACCTGGTGGGCGCCGAGTACTACGTCAACTCGGTCAGTCTGGACGGCAAGCACTACGTGTGCGACCTCTGGAAGACCCAGCACCTCGGAGTCAACGGCGTCCGTGACCTGTTGGGAGGGTCGGCGTTGATGGTCCGCCGGGGGCCGGAACAGGACCTGCTGACGGAGTACGCGTTCTCCGTGCTGGACGCGCTCGGTATCCGTAACGGCCCGGCGCACACCGAACTGAAGCTGACTCCGCAGGGCCCCCGGCTGGTCGAGACCGGCGCCCGGGTGTGCGGCGCCATGCTCCCGCTGCTCACCCGGGCGGCCATCGGCGAGAGCCAGCTGGAGTGGACGGTGCTGGCGTACACGGACCCGGAGGGCTTCGAGGCCCGCCGTCACACCGAGTACGAGGTGGCCCGGCACGCGGTCTGCGTGAACATGGTCGCGCCTGAGGCGGGCAAACTCGTCGAGTTCCCGAAGATGGCCGAGCTGCGCGCCCTGGAGAGCTTCCACGACGTCCTGTTGAAGGTGCGGCCCGGCGAGGAGATCGCACGGACGGTGAACGACATGACGTACCCGATGCTGGTGCATCTCCTGCACGAGGTGGAGGGAGTCGTCACGCACGACTACATGACGGCGCGTTACCTGGACGGGGAGGGCTTCTACGATGTCGTCTAGCCGCCGCTTCGCCCTGGCCGCAGGTCCGCTGCTGGTGCTGGGCTACTGCGTCATCAACTCGACCAAGTCGGTGTTCGAGGGTGCGCTGGTCCAGGACCTCTCGCCGGAGTTCATCGCCTTCAACTCCTTCCTGGTGGCGCAGGCCTTCTACTTCCTCACCCTGCGCGACAAGCGGGAGCTGAGGGACGTGATCAGGCGCTGCCTGCCGGACGTGGTGATGCTCAACCTGTCCACGGCGGTGTGCTGGATCGCGGTGCTGTACGCCTTCACCGTCTTCGAACCGGCCCTGGCCAACTCGATGATCATCGGTCTGGGCCCGGCCGTCACCATCGCCCTCGGCTTCAAGCTGCGGCCCGGTACGAAGGCGTTGCCGCTCGAACTCGTCGCCGCCGGCGGGATGATCGCCGCCATGGTGTACCTGCTGGTCACGGCCTACCAGGGGGAGTCGGCCATCGGGGAGGTACCGACCGGGCAGCTGGTTTTCGGGATCGTGATGTGCGTGCTGACGACCATCTCGCTGTCCGGTGTGACCTACTACACCAAGCGGCTCGGCGACGCGGGGATGTCGGTACGGCAGATGATGGCCTCGCGGTTCGTCGTCCTCGTCGTCGCGACCTTCGTCCTGCTGGTGGTGCGGGACAGCTTCGGCCCGTACTCCCCGGGCAATGTCGGCGCGATCCTCGCGATCAGCCTCGTCGGCGTGATCATCTCCCTGTACCTGCTCCAGCAGGGCATCGTCCGGTCCGAACCGATCACCGTCTCGCTGCTGTTCGGAACGAACCTGGCGATCACCTACGTGGTCCAGTACGTCGACCCGCGGCTGCACCAGTCGCAGGACACCCTCTACGGCGTCCTCGCGATCTCGCTGGCCATGTGCCTGGGCACCTGGGCACGCTGGCGGGTGGGCAGGCGTGGCGCCGAGAAGCCCGGACAGGACGTGCCGGCCCGGGCAGAGGCGAATATGTGACCGTACTGGCCCACCTCAGCGACCTGCACCTGGACGGCACCGAGGAGACCGCCGGACGCACCCGCCGGGCCGTCTCCCACCTGACCGGGCTGCCGGGCACGGTGGACGCCGTGCTGGTCACCGGGGACATCGCCGACCGGGGCAGCGCCGAGGAGTACCGCCAGGCCGGTCACCTCCTCGCCCCGCTGTACGAGCGCCACCACGTACTGCTGTGCCCCGGCAACCACGACTCCCGCGCGGAGTACCGGGAGGTGTTGCTCGGCGGGAGCGGCACGGCTCCGGTCAACGAGGCCCGGACCGTCGGAGCGGACGGGGTCCGGGTGCTGATGTGCGACTCCTCGGTCCCCGGCCGGCCCGAGGGCCTGCTGGAACCCGAGACGCTGGAGTGGCTGGACGACGCGCTCGCCGCGGCCCCCGACCGGCCTGCCTTCGTCGCCTTCCACCATCCGCCCGTGCCGCTCGGCCTGCCGTACATCGACCGCATCGGGCTGCGCGAACCGGACGCCCTGGCCAAGGTCCTGAGGCGCCACACGCAGGTGGCGGCGGTGCTCTGCGGACACGCCCACACGGCCGCCGCGACCACCTTCGCCGGTCTCCCGCTCCTGTGCGCCCCGGGCATCGCCTCGACGGCCCTGATGCCCTGGGAACAGGGCCCGGACTCCTCCTGGAAGACCTACGACGCGCCGCCCTCGCTCACGTTCCACCTCTACGAGGAAGGCAGGCTCACGAGCCATGTCCGCGTGGTGTGAGTCCGCACCCTGACAGCCCGCGAACCGGAGGGCTCCCGGTGCGCGACCGTGTGACCGGGCCGGTCGGCCTCTGACGGAACCACCATCAGCCGGGGCGGCCTGGCGGCGGGCGGCCGCCCGGGTACGGGCGCGGGGGCGGTCCTGCTGCTTGCGGTCGGTCTCGTACTGGGCGTGCTGCGTCGTCCGGAGGCTCACCGGGCCGGGCGCCAGGCCCGGTGAGCTGATGGCAGCCTGTGTCCCGGCCGGTGGCGGTGGGGAACGCGCACCCGCCGCCACCGCTACCAAGTCGTCACGAGATTCCGCCGGTTACGGGCGCTCCCCCTTCGTGTCCACCACGGCGCGCTGGAGTACCGCCGTGGTCCCCAGCACCTGGCCCGCCTCGATCTTGTCGATCGCCTTCGTCGCCACGTTGCGCACCCCGATGAGTTCCAGGGTCTTCTTGTCGAAGATCAGCTCGTCGCGGACCCCCGGGTTGTACGAGTCGTAGCGCGCCACCGCGACACCGTGACGGCCCTCGGCGTTGACCGCGTCGGGCACCACGACCACCCCGGGGATCTTCGCCGCCGCGCGGAAGAACGCGGCGCTGACGTCCGGCGGCATCAGCGACTCGTGGAGGAGGTCACCGACGAGGACGAACGCGTCCTGGTCGGGATTGCGCTCCTCACCACTCTCACCCCCCTGGGAGCGCAGCCACTTCAGCATCGCGTCCGCGTCCGTCGGCAGTGTCTGGAGGTGCCGGTAGTGGGTGCTCGTCTCGTAGCCGGGCTCACCGGGTGCCGGGGCGGGTTCCAGCTCCCTCTCGTCACCGAACTTGTCGCCCGGCTCACGGGACAGCCCCGGGCGGGTGCCGTCCACGGACATCCACACCTCACGCTCGTGGAGGGGTTCGAGCTCGGCCCCGATGGCTTCCGACATCGTCGCGTAGGCGACCAGGCTTCGGATGTAGACGAACTGGTCGTCCCGGACGTCGTCCGCCGGTGACTGCGCCGCGACCGTCGCGACGCGGTCGAGCAACGCCGCCGCACCGCCCTTGGTGTCGCCGTTGACCAGAGGGGCGAAGGCGTAGGTCGCCCTGCCGTCCTTGCCCACCGGGGAGCTGGTGCTGGCGCTGGTACTCGAGCCGGGACCGGCGCCGGAGCCACTGTCCCCTCCGGTCACCGTCACTCCCGTGATCACGGCGAGGGCCAGTACGGCCGCGATCGCGGGTCCCGCGACGACCGGCCGCGCCCACCTCCTGCGACGGCTCGTCGTCTCGTCCTCGGCCCGGGCTTGCCTGATCTCGCGCATCACATGCTCCTTGAGCTGGCGGTGACGGCCCGGGGGGAGGTCCCTCTCGGGGAGCGACGAGGTGTCGTGCGTCATCGGTTTCCCTCCTGTACGGGCAGGGCCGCATCGGTGCGGCCCTCTTTCATCTGTCCGGCTGCGCGCAGCGGTTCCCCGCTTTCTGCGGATGCCGCGAGCTTCCGCCGGGCCCTGGACAGCCGTGAGCGGACCGTTCCCGTGGGAATTCCGAGCGCCTCACCGGCTGCCGCGTAGTCGAGGCCCTCCCACACACAGAGCGCCAGCACCTCGCGCTCGTTGCGCCGCAGGGTGTCCAGGGCCAGCCGGACAGCGGCCAGCAACTCCGTGTCGTCGATACGGCTCGCGACCTCGTCGGCGAAGTCCCCGACCGCGCCACCCTGGGGGTTTGGGTGCAGACGTGACATCGCGGCTGCGTGCCGGGCCGCTGCCCGCCTGGTGTTGCGCACCATGTTCGTCGCGACCCCCAGCAACCAGGGCCGCAACGATCCGCCTTCGGCGTTCACCCGGCCTCGCAGCCTCCACACCTCGAGGAACGTCAACGAGACCACGTCCTCGGCCATGGACCAGTTCCCCGTCAGCCGGAACGCGTGGTTGTAGACGGAACGCGCGTATCTGTCGAACAGGTCGGCGAAGGCATCCTCGTCGCCGTCCCGAATGCGGACCCGCAGTGGTCTCTCCATGTCCCCTTATCTGTCCGGGGGTTCGGGGCGGTTCCCGTGACTCAGGTCACTGCAGCGGCTTCGGCCGGCAGCATCTCCTGTAGGGGTGGAAACCAACTGCCACCCTGACCCCCTGGTGTCAGTGGGCACATCTATCGTCGGCGCATGACTCAGGTGGACACCGCAGCGTTCGATCACGAGTGGGCTCGCTTCGAGTCATGGCTTTCGGCTCATTCGCCCGCCGATCAAGCGGCCTTGAGAGGGCCGGCGGCCCCTGAGGCGATAGCCAGGCTGGAATCGCGGTTGGGCTTCGCCCTGCACCCGGAGCTGAGGAGGCTTCTGGAGCTTCATGACGGCGCGGCCCCGCCTGTGGCCGAACCGGGCTCGTTCCCCCTGCCCGCCGGGACCTTTCTGCCGTTGGGACACCGCCTGAGCGGGGTGGACGACATGGTGATGATGCACGAGATCCTCGTGGGCGTCGGCGAGAGCAACATCGAAGCCGATCTATGGGATGACGAGGAACTGGCTGTGAATCTGCACCTGTGCGTGCCGATCGCCCTGCCCAACGACGGGGGCGTCGCCTTCGTCGATCACCGCCCGGGGCCTTCGTACGGGCACGTGTACGAGATGGGCATCGGGTCGGGCGACCTCGACGGCACGCTCTGGGCCACCGGTCCGGCAGAGCTCTTCCGGGTCCTGGCCGACTCCCTGGAAAAGGGTTCCCCCTTCCTGTACTACCGGCCGTCGACCTACGAACAGGAGTCGGGCCACCACTGCGTCGAGTGGGAGATCGAAGCCTGACCACCGGCACCCCGGGCCTCCCGGGCACCAAGGCGACCGGGAGGCCACTTCTCGGCGAGCCCCCCGGTGACAACCAGGGGGCTCCGCCTCGCGGGCCGAAGCTCGGTGGTCACACCGTGAGCTTCACAGCCTCGAACCAGCTCTTGTTGTCGGTGGTGCCGACGAACATGTACTCGGGGCGGCTGTTCTTGCAGAACTGCGGGCCCCAGCCGCCGCCGCGCAACCTGGCCGAGTGGCAGACGCTCCCCTTGCCGACGTTCATGGCGAAGCCCGTCAGGAACGGGGCGCCCTGCTGCGGACTGCCTATGTAGTTGTCCTTGCCGTCCGCGACGAGGGCCGTCCAGCTCGGGGCCCACTTGGCGTTGCCGCTCGTCGAACCCTGGTCGTGCAGAAGGGCGTTGGCGGAGGATCCGCCGACGTTCCACACCGCGATGTTGAGGGCCGTGATCTGCTTGCCCTGGCCCGCCGTCCCGGCCATCGTCCCGTCGCACACCGGTGCCTGCCAGCCACTCCCGGACACGAAGGCCCGGTAGCAGATGTGCCGCCCCTCGGGGTCGGCCTGGGCGAGGCTGCTCAACGCGCCGGCAGCCGTGTTCGGCGGCGCCTTCGCCGTCACCGTGGCCGCGGGCTTGCGCTCAGGCTTGGTCGGCGGAGGCACCATCACCGGCTCGGCGACCGGCAACTCCGATGGCTTCCCCTGCGCCTTCTCCTTGCTCGGAGTCACGGAAGGGCTCGGCGACTTGCTGGTGTAGGTCTCCGGGGGCTCTGAGCGTTCGGTGCCCAGGATCGTGCCTGCCACGTTCTGCGTACGGTCCTTCTCGGGCTTGCGGTCGTCCTGGCCCGACACAAGGAACGGTACGGAGATCAGGATCGCGCCGATGATCGCGGCCGCGGCCAGTATCGATTTCTTCGGTCGGCTGCTGAGCGGTTCGCCGTCCGCGCGCGTACCCGCGCCCGCACTGCCGCTGACCGATGCCGCCGCGACTGCGACGACCGGGGTCCGGTCGACGGCACCGGTGGTCGTCTGCGCTGCGGCCGGGTCGGAGGCGGATGCAGCCGAAGCCGAAGCCGACGTGGCTTCCTCGGATTTCGCCGCCGACGGCTCCGGGACGCCGGTGCCGCGCGCGGCACCGGCGCCGGAAGCCGTGACTCCGGCGGTGCCCGCACCTTCGGGAGCCTCGTTCTCGGAGCTCTCGCTCGTCGGGCCCTGCGCGCCGGCGTCCGGGTCGGCCGCCGTGGACGACGTGTCCTTGCGGCCGACCGTACCGCCCGGCTTCAGGGCGTCACCTGGGTCCCCGGCCGCCCCCTGCATCGGCACCGCCCGGCGGGCCGAATCCGGCGAACTCCCGGACGCACCGGAGGACGTGCCCGAACTCGGCGGTATGCGTCTGGAAGGATCATGCTCACGTGCCATGCAATTTCCTCACTCATATGTGGGTTCGGCGTCGTGTCCCGCTCCGCACCCACGCACGACCGGACCTCGGTCTCCCCCGTCGACGGATGAGCGAAGTCCCGGGCGGAGCCAGCATATTGGCAGGCAGTAAGGGCTGACACTCCTGAACGGTTCGAGCCCGGGGCGACGGTACAGGAACTCCGTCGGCCATGGTCGGCCGACGGAGCCTGCCACCGACGGCCCGCCCCTTCGAGCCCCCGGGTGGCTGGAAGTGTGTCCGCCCGCTGCGGGGATACTTGATCTCCGTCTCGGGCTGTTCCCACCATCTGCCGTCCCACCGGCGCGTCAGCTGGAGGAGCGCACCCCACCCCCGGTGGGGAGCGTGCCCGGCCGCTTCAGTCGATGACCGCCGTGGCCTCCACCTCCACCAGGTGCTCCGGGATGTCGAGCGCCACGATCCCGAAGAGCGAGGCCGGCGGAGCCGCGGTGATCCCCAGCCTCTCGGTGGCCCGGGCGATGCCCGCGAGGACCAGGTCCATCTTGTCGGGGGTCCAGTCGACGACGTACACCGTCAGCTTCGTCACGTCGTCGAAGGTGGCGCCGACTGCCGCCAGCGCGGTGCTGACGTTCACGTAGCACTGCTCGACCTGGGCGGTGAGGTCGCCTTCGCCGACCGTGACGCCGTCGACGTCCCAGGCGACCTGGCCGGCGACGGAGACCAGCTTCGTGCCGGTCGCGACGGACACGTGGTGGTAGATACCGGTCTCGGGAAGTCCGGCGGGGTTCACCAGGGTGATGGCCATGTCGTACGCCTCCTTGTCGCGCAGGCCGAGCGGCCCACACTTGCTCTCTTGTGGTTACTCAGGAACTGTAGGAGAGTGAGCGCTGACGTGGAAGAACGCACTTTTCAGTGACAGGGGAACCTCATGGTGACCAAGCAGTTCAGCGGCACTCCCGAGGAACAGGCCGACCTGAGGCGGGCGGATTCGCTCGCGCGGGAGATCTTCTCGGACGTCGCCAACAAATGGGCGCTGTTGATCATCGAGGTCCTGGGCGAGGGAACTCTGCGCTTCAGCGAGCTGCGGTCCGAGGTCGAGGGGATCAGCCACAAGATGCTCACCCAGAACCTGCGCATGCTGGAGCGCAACGGCCTGGTCGAGAGGACCGTGTACCCCACGGTTCCGCCGAAGGTCGAGTACACCCTGACCGAGCCGGGCCAGGGGCTACGGAAGACGGTCGACGTGATGTGTGACTGGACCCACCGGAACATCGGGCACATCGAGGCGGCCCGGAGCGGCTTCGACGGCGGCTGACGCCGGACGACGCGCCGCCGGGCCCGAGGATCCCTGCCCCGGAGCCCGGCGCCCGCCCCTCAGGTGGACGTCAGACCCAGGTACTGGTGGAGCGCTTCCCGTTGGTCGGGCGTGGCGAGGACCATGACGCTGCCGTAGCCGGCGCCTGACTCGCGCGCGAAGCCGACCTGGCGCCAAGAGCGCGGATCGTCGCCGTGGGCGGTTTCGGCGATGGCCCGGCAGGCCGCCCCGTGGTCGTAGTAGTCCTCCGCGAAGTGCTCGGCCGGGACGGACACCGGCTCACCGTCCCTCTCGAACGCGAGAGCATCGCGGCGGCCGCCCGCGAAGTCGCCTTCGCCCGCGACGATCCGGACGTCGGAGATGGTGACCCTGCCGCCGGCGGCCTCGGCGGCAGCCGCCAGCAGGCTCGCGTAACCGTCGCGGAGGGAGTCGATGTCGTCGGCGTGCACCGAGACCGCGACTCCGAAGCTCTCCAACGCCTGGGCCGCCGCGTACTGGTCCAGTTGGACGTCCGCATAGGCGGCGGCGCGTTCGAGAACGCTGTGCGCCTTCTCCTCGGACACCATGCCGGTCTCGTGGAGGAGCGCGCCTATGCACCTGTAGGTCTTGGTGAATTCTTTCGGCATCCTGGAGATCCTGCCAGCCGCAGAACGCGCGCGGTCCGGAAAGCGGAATGGGGCCCGGCCCACAGGCCGGACCCCCCTCGCTCTCCCCCTCCGTCGGGCTTCCCGATCCCCCCGGACCCCTCCCCGGAAGTCCCGACGCTGAGTACGACCGGGGGAGGTACGCAAAGGTTGCACGCCTTGACGATCTCTTTACCTTTGCGTGACCAACCGGCTCTCAGCAGGCGTGTTCCAGATACCGGGCGGCCACTTCGGCGATCACTTCGGCGCCGTCACGGGCCCAGAGCCCTTCGTTGAAGATCTCCACCTCGATCGGCCCGTCGAAGCCGGTCGCCTCGACCTGACGGCGCATCGCGCGGAAGTCCACGCTCCCGTCCCCCAGTTGGCCCCGGCCCACCAGAACGCCCGCCGGAAGCGGAGTGACCCAGTCGGCCAGCTGGAACGAGTGGATCCGGCCACCGGCCCCCGCCCTCGCGATCTGCGCGGGCACCTGGTCGTCCCACCAGATGTGGTAGGCGTCCACGACCACCCCGACCTGCTCGGCGGGGAAGCGCTCCGCGAGGTCCAGGGCCTGCGACAGCGTGGAGACGACGCAGCGGTCCGACGCGAACATCGGGTGCAGCGGTTCGATCGCGAGCCGGACGCCACGCTCGAAGGCGTACGGGGCGAGCTCGCCCAGCGCCTCGGCGATGCGCTCCCGCGCGGCGTACAGGTCCTTCTCCCCGTCGGGGAGCCCGCCGGAGACCAGGACCAGGGTGTCGGTGTTCAGCCCGGCCGCCTCGTCGACCGCCGCACGGTTGTCGTCCAGCGCGCGGGCGCGCTCGGCGGGGTCGGTCGCGGTGAGGAAGCCACCGCGGCAGAGGCTGGTGACGGTGAGGCCGGCGTCCTTCATCAGCCGTCCCGCGCGCTCGACGCCGTACTCCTGCACCGGCGCGCGCCACAGGCCGACGTTGCCGATGCCCGCCTTGGCGCAGCCCTCGACGAGCTCCGGCAGTGACAGCTGCCGGACCGTCTCCTGGTTGATGGACAGGCGGGAGAGATCGGTGCTCATCGGCTTCCTCCGTGGACGGACAGCAGCGCCCGCATGCGCGCCTCGGCCAGCTCGGGGTCCGGGAACAGCCCGAGCCGGTCCGCCAGTTCGTACGCCTTCGCCAGGTGCGGCAGCGACCGGGCGGACTGCAGACCGCCGACCATCGTGAAGTGGTCCTGGTGGCCCGCGAGCCAGGCGAGGAAGACGACGCCCGTCTTGTAGAAGCGGGTCGGGGCCTCGAACAGGTGGCGCGACAGCTCGACCGTGGGGTCCAGGAGGGCGCGGAAGCCCTCGGTGTCCCCGGTGTCCAGGACCCGCACCGCGTGCGCGGCCAGCGGGCCCAGCGGGTCGAAGATGCCGAGCAGGGCGTGGCTGAAGCCCCGGTCGTCACCCGCGATCAGCTCGGGGTAGTTGAAGTCGTCGCCGGTGTAGCAGCGCACCCCGCTGGGAAGGCGGCGCCGTACGTCGATCTCGCGCTCCGCGTCCAGGAGCGAGATCTTGATGCCGTCGACCTTGTCCGGGTGCTCGCCGATGACCTTCAGGAAGGTGTCCGTGGCGGCGTCGAGGTCCGAGCTGCCCCAGTAGCCCTCCAGCGCCGGGTCGAACATGGGGCCGAGCCAGTGCAGGACGACCGGCTCCGTGGCCTGGCGCAGGAGATGGGCGTACGTCTCCAGGTAGTCCTCCGGGCCGTTCGCCGCGGCGGCGAGCGCGCGGGAGGCCATCAGGATGGCCTGCGCGCCGCTCTCCTCGACCAGGGCGAGCTGCTCCTCGTACGCGGCGCGCACCTCGGGCAGGGTGGCGGGGCCGGTGAGCTGGTCGGTGCCGACGCCGCAGGCGATCCTGCCGCCCACGGACTTCGCCTCGGCGGCCGAGCGGCGGATCAGCTCCGCCGCTCCGGCCCAGTCCAGGCCCATGCCGCGCTGCGCGGTGTCCATGGCCTCGGCGACGCCCAGGCCGTGCGCCCAGAGGTGCCGGCGGAAGGCGAGGGTGGCGTCCCAGTCGACGGCGACGGGGTCGTCGGGGCTGATGTCGGCGTACGGGTCGGCGACGACATGGGCGGCGGAGAAGACCGTGCGGGAGGCGAGCGGCACCCCGGACGGTGCCAGGTCGAGCGGGGTGGCCCGGGGTTCGTAGGGCCCCTGGGGGAGATGGATGGTCACAGGCTCAGCTCCGGTACGTCGAAGCGGCGGCCCTCGGCGGACGACTTGAGGCCGAGCTCGGCGAGCTGGACGCCGCGGGCGCCGGCCATCAGGTCCCAGGTGTAGGGCTCGTCGAGGACGATGTGGCGCAGGAAGAGCTCCCACTGGGCCTTGAAGCCGTTGTCGAACTCGGCGTTGTCGGGGACTTCCTGCCACTGGTCGCGGAAGGGCTCGGTGACCGGGAGGTCCGGGTTCCAGACCGGCTTGGGGGTCGCCGAGCGGTGCTGGACACGGCAGTTGCGGAGGCCCGCGACGGCGGAACCGTGGGTGCCGTCGACCTGGAACTCGACGAGCTCGTCACGGTTGACGCGCACGGCCCAGGAGGAGTTGATCTGGGCGACGGCGCCGCCCGCCAGCTGGAAGGTGCCGTACGCGGCGTCGTCGGCGGTGGCGGCGTAGGGCTTGCCCTGCTCGTCCCAGCGCTGCGGGATGTGGGTCTGCACGTGCGCGGAGACGCTCGTGACCTGGCCGAACAACTCGTGCAGGACGTACTCCCAGTGCGGGAACATGTCGACGACGATGCCGCCGCCGTCCTCCGCGCGGTAGTTCCACGACGGGCGCTGGGCGTCCTGCCAGTCGCCCTCGAAGACCCAGTAGCCGAACTCGCCGCGCACGGAGAGGATCTCGCCGAAGAAGCCGCCGTCGATGAGGCGCTTCAGCTTGAGCAGCCCGGGGAGGAAGATCTTGTCCTGGACGACGCCGTGCTTGATGCCGGCGTCACGGGCGAGGCGGGCCAGTTCGAGCGCGCCCTCGACGTCGGTGGCGGTGGGCTTCTCGGTGTAGATGTGCTTGCCCGCGGCGATCGCCTTCTTGATCGCCTCGACACGGGCCGAGGTGACCTGGGCGTCGAAGTAGATGTCGATGGACTCGTCGGCGAGCACCGCGTCCAGGTCGGTCGACCACTCGGTCAGGCCGTGCCGCGCGGCGAGCGCCTCCAGGGCGTGGGCGCGGCGGCCGACGAGCACGGGTTCCGGCCACAGCACGTCGCCGTCACCGAGATCGAGGCCGCCCTGCTCGCGGATCGCGAGGATCGAGCGCACCAGGTGCTGCCGGTACCCCATGCGTCCTGTGACGCCGTTCATGGCGATGCGCACTGTCCTGCGTGTCACGAAAGTTCCCTCCATACAGCCGTAGCAAGCGCTTTCTATGCAGTATGACGCTAGCCTGCCGACAGCGGCCCGGACAAGGGGGGCCGCTTCACAACTCCCCGGAGGAGAGCGATGACAGTCACCCTGGCGGACGTTGCGGCCCGCGCCCGGGTGTCCCCGGCCACCGTGTCCCGTGTCCTGAACGGCAACTATCCGGTGGCCTCGTCCACCCGGGAGCGGGTCCTGCGCGCCGTGGACGACCTGGACTACGTGCTGAACGGGCCGGCCAGCTCGCTCGCCGCCGCCACGTCCGATCTGGTGGGCATCCTGGTCAACGACATCGCCGACCCGTTCTTCGGCATCATGGCCGGAGCGGCGCAGAGCGAGATCGGCGGCCCGGGTGACGGCTCCGGCCGCGCGGGCGGCGAGAAGCTCGCCGTCGTCTGCAACACCGGCGGCTCCCCCGAGCGCGAACTCACCTATCTCACCCTGCTCCAGCGCCAGCGCGCCGCGGCCGTCGTCCTCACCGGCGGCGCGCTGGAGGACCCGGCCCACCAGGCGGCGATGGCCGCGAAGCTGGCCAAGCTCGCGGACGCCGGAACCCGGATCGTCTTCTGCGGCCGGCCCCCGCTGCCCGACTCCGACGCGGTGGTCGCCGCGCTGACCTTCGACAACCGGGTCGGCGCCAGGCGTCTCACCGAGCACCTGATCGCCCTGGGGCACCGCCGCATCGGTTACGTCGCCGGCCCCGTGGAACGCACCACGACCCGGCACCGGCTGGAGGGGCACCGCGAGGCCATGAAGGCCGCAGGGCTGTACGGCGACGAGGAGAACGTCACCGTGCACGGCCCGTACGACCGGAGCTCCGGCTACGACGCCACGCTCGAACTCCTGCGCCGCGAGCCCGGTGTGACGGCCGTGGTCGCCGCCAACGACACGGTGGCACTGGGTGCCTGCGCGGCCGTCCGGGACCTCGGGCTCCGCATCCCGGAGGACGTCTCGGTGGCCGGCTTCGACGACCTGCCGTTCTCGGTGGACGCCGTACCCGCCCTGACGACCGTGCGGCTGCCGCTGTTCGAGGCGGGGGCCCGGGCCGGCCGGCTGGCGATGGACAAGGAGACACCCCCGCCGGGGGGCGTGGCGACCATCGCCGCGGAGCTGATGGAACGGGGCTCGACGGCGCCGCCCCGGGCGGACTGAGGATTCTCCGCCGGGATCACGGGTACCGGTCAGACCGCGCCGACGAAAGGACACAGACCGTGAAGCTCGCTTTCTCGACCCTCGGAGTCCCGGGGATGCCCATGGCGGACGTGGTGCGGCTCGCCGCCGGGACCGGCTACCAGGGCGTGGAGCTGCGCGCCCACCCGGAGGAGCCGGTCCACCCCGGCCTCACGCGGCCCGAACGGGCCTCCGTGGTCGAGGAGTTCGCGCAGGGCGGGGTGGAGATCCTGACCGTCGCCGGGTATGCGCGGGTCGCCGCCGAGGGCGAGGACGAACCGGTGCTCGCCGAGCTCGCCCAGCTGGTGGAGCTGGCCCACGACCTGGGCGCGGCGTACGTCCGGGTGTTCCCGGGCGGCGGGGACCAGGACCCCGCGGAGGCCGATGCGATCGGCGCACGGCGGCTGGGGGCCGCCGCCCCGCACGCCGCCGATCACGGCGTACGCATCCTCCTGGAGACCCACGACTCGCACCGCGCCGGTGCTGATGTGGCCCGGGTGGTCGGCACCGTCGGGCACGGGCAGATCGGCGCCATCTGGGACGTCATGCACACCTGGCTGGCCGGCGAGGAGCCCGTGGCCTCGCATGCGGTGCTGGCCCCGCACCTGGGATACGTACAGGTGAAGGACATCGCCTCCGCCGAGGACACCCTGCCCCTGCCCCTCGGAGCGGGGGTCCTGCCGCTGAAGGCCTGCCTGGACACCGTGGACACGGACGGCTGGGTCTGCTGGGAGTACGAGAAGCGCTGGTACGCCGGGGCCGCCGAGCTGCCGGGGCTGCTGGCGGCGGGCCGGGAGCACCTGCTGCGGCTGGGCGCGCCGAAGCAGTAGGTTTCAGGCCCGCGCCTCCTGAACCTCCTGGGGCTCCGGCAGCGGTGGTGCGGCAGCGCGGCGGGGCCCGGTGAGCGAGGTCAGGGCCACTCCCCCGACCAGCAGCACCGCCGCGCACCACCGCAGGGGACTGACCGGCTCGCCGAGGAGGAGCGCGGCCGAGGACATCCCGAAGACGGGCACGAGCAGGGTGAACGGCGCCACGGACGAGGCCGGGTGGTGGCGGAGCAGGAAGCCCCAGGCCGCGAAGCCGAAGACGGTGGAGACCCAGGCGACGTAGACGATGATGCCGACGCCGCTCCGGTCGAGCGCGGCCAGGGCCGCCATGTCACGGTCCCAGCCCTCGAAGAGCAGGGACAGCGCGAGGAGCGGCAGTACGGGCACGGTCGAGACCCAGACCATGAAGTTGAGGGAGTCGGGCGGGGCCGCCTTGCGGGTGATCACGTTGGAGACGCCCCAGCACGCAGCCGCCGCGATCACCAGGACGAAGGCGAGGACGGGCCCGCCCGCCCCCTCGTCGACCGCGGCCACGCCGATGCCCGCGAGCGCGACACCCATGCCCAGGACCCGTGTCCTGCCGGGCCGTTCGGACAGGACCAGGGCCGCGAACAGTGCGGTGAAGACGGCCTGCACCTGGAGGACCAGGGAGGAGAGCCCCGCCGGCATCCCCTGGTCCATGCCGATGAAGAGCAGCCCGAATTTGGCCACCCCCAGGGCGAGACCCACGCCGACGATGTACCTCCAGGCCACCGTGGGCCTGCCGACGAGGAACACGGCGGGCACCGCGGCGACGAGGAAGCGCAGGGCGGAGAAGAGCAGCGGCGGGAAGTGGTCGAGACCCAGCTCGACGACGACGAAGTTCACACCCCAGACGGCGGCGACCAGCGCGGCCAGGGCGATGTGGAGGGGACGCATGGACCGAGCATCCGACGCCAGGACCGTGTAGCACCAGCGCGGATTCCTTCATGGTTCGATTGAGTACCGCTTACTGTTTCCGCTCCGCCCGGAGGCCCCCGTGCTCGACCTGTCCCGGCTGCGTGCCCTGCACGCCGTCTCCGTCCATGGCTCCGTCGCGGGTGCTGCCGCCGCACTCGGCTACACCGCTTCCGCGGTCTCCCAGCAGATCACCAAACTGGAGCGGGAGACCCGTACGATGCTTCTGGAGCGGCGGGGGCGCGGGGTGGCGCTCACCGAGGAGGCCCTTCATCTCGCGGAGACCGCCCAGCGGTTGCTGGCGATCGTGGAGCAGGCCGAGACGACGCTGGAACAGCGCAGGGGGCAGCCGACGGGGCGGCTGTCCATCGCCGCCTTCGCCTCGGCGGCGCGAGGGCTGCTGCCGGGCGTGCTGGCCGAGCTGGAGCGGGAGCACCCGGCGCTGGACGCGCGGCTCACCGAGGTCGATCCGCATCTCTCGGTGGACCTGGTGGCGAAGGGCGTGATCGATCTCGCGGTGGCCCACGACTGGGACATCAGCCCGCTGCCCGCCCCCGAGGGCGTCGCGCAGGCGGTGCTCGGCGACGACCGCTGCGATCTGCTGGTGCCCGAGGGGCACCCGCTCGCCGGCCGGGAGGCGGTGCGACGGGAGGAGCTGGCCAAGGAGCGGTGGGTGTGCCAGCCGCCCGGCACGGTGTGCCACGACTGGCTCGTACGGACGCTGCGGGCGGCGGGGTACGAGCCGGACATCCGGCACCGGGCGGAGGAGAACCACACGCAGCTGGCCCTGGTCGCGGCGGGGCTCGGCGTGGCGATGATCCCCCGGCTGGGCCGGGGGCCGCTGCCGCCGGGCGTGATCGCGGTGCGGCTGGACCCCGTGCCGGTGCGGCGGCTGTACGCGCTGTGGCGCACGGAGGCGGCGCGACGGCCCGCGATCATCGCCGCGGTGTCGGCGCTGCAGGGGCACGGCACAGGGGCGGGTCTCTCCTGAGGCCGTGCCCGGTGCCCGTCCCGCCGGGACACCACTCGTCCCTCCGCGAGTCACGCCGTTTCCGGGCCGCCCCCTTGACTGGTAGTTACTTTCCATATATCCGTACCTTCTTGGAAGTTTCTTTCAGCACCGGAAGGGGCTCACGTGCACCACCGCACCTCCAGACGCACCCTCCTCACCGCCACCGCGGCAACCGCCGCAGCCGCGGCGACCGGCGTCGCCGCTCTTCCCGGCGCCGCACAGGCAGCCGGCTCGGCCACCTCCCCGGACAGCCGCCTCAAGCGGCTCATCGCCCGGATGAGCCTGGAGGAGAAGGTCGGCCAGCTCTTCGTGATGCGGGTGTACGGGCACTCGGCCACCGAGCCGGACCAGGCGGACGTCGACGCCAACCTCGAAGAGATCGGGGTCCGGGACGCGGCCGAGCTGATCTCGACGTATCACGTCGGCGGCATCATCTACTTCGCCTGGGCGCACAACACCCGTGACCCGCACCAGATCGCCGAGCTCTCCAACGGCATCCAGCGGGCCGGGCTCGCCGGGCCCACGCCGCTGCCGCTCCTCGTCTCCACCGACCAGGAACACGGCATCGTGTGCCGCGTCGGTGAACCCGCGACGCTGCTGCCGGGCGCGATGGCCCTGGGCGCGGGCGGCTCACGCTCCGACGCGCGCCGGGCGGGCAGGATCGCCGGTGCCGAACTGGCGGCGCTGGGCATCAACCAGAACTACGCGCCGGACGCGGACGTCAACGTCAACCCGGCCAACCCCGTCATCGGCGTACGCTCCTTCGGCTCCGACCCGGAGTCGGTGGCCGGGCTGGTCACGGCGCAGGTGAAGGGGTACCGAAGCGCCGGGGTCGCCTCCACCGCCAAACACTTCCCCGGCCACGGCGACACCAGCACCGACAGCCACACCGGTCTGCCCTACATCCACCACACCCGCGAGCAGTGGGCCGAGCTGGACGCACCGCCGTTCCGGGCAGCCGTCGCGGCCGGTATCGACTCGATCATGACGGCGCACATCGTGGTGCCGGCCCTGGACCCGTCGGAGGACCCGGCCACCCTGTCCCGCCCGATCCTCACCGGCATCCTGCGTGAGGAACTCGGCTACGACGGTGTCGTGGTCACGGACGCCCTGGGCATGGAGGGCGTCCGCACGAAGTACGGCGACGAGCGCGTCCCCGTCCTCGCCCTGCTCGCCGGGGTCGACCAGCTCCTCAACCCGCCGGATCTGAAGGTCGCGTGGACCGCCGTCCTGAACGCCGTGAGGAGCGGCGAGATCAGCGAGGCCCGCATCGAGGAATCGATCCTGCGCATCCTGCGGCTGAAGGCGAAGCTCGGGCTGTTCCGCGACCCGTACGTCACCCGCCGGGGCGTCGACCGGACCGTCGGCGTCCCCGCGCACCTCGCCGCGGCCGACCGGATCGCCGAGCGGACCACCACACTGCTGGCCAACACCGGTGCGGTGCTGCCCCTTTCCCGACGGTCCCACCGGAAGCTCCTGGTGGTCGGCGCCGACCCGGCCTCGCCCTCCGGTACGACCGGCCCCCCGACGGCCACGCTGGCCGGGGCCTTCGAGGAGCTGGGGTACACCGCGACCGCCCTGTCCACCGGCACGGCGCCCTCCCAGGCGAAGATCGCGGAGGCCGTGGCCGCAGCGGAGGGCAAGGACGCGGTGATCGTGGGCACGTACAACGTGACCGCGACCAGCTCCCAGCGCACCCTGGTCAGCGCCCTCGCGGCGACCGGCGTCCCGGTGATCACACTGGCGATCCGCAATCCGTACGACATCGCCCAGCTGGCCGGGACGGGCTACGCCGCGAGCCTCGCCGCGTACTCCTGGACGGACGTCGAACTGCGGGCCGCCGCCCGCGTGATCGCGGGGCGGGCCCGGCCGGAGGGGCGGTTGCCGGTCCCGGTGCAGCGGGCGGACGCCCCCACACAGGCGTTGTACCCCGTCGGCTACGGACTGTCGTACTGAGCGCTCCGACCGGCCGGCCGATGACACGACCGGGAGCCCGGCACATCAGCGTGTGCCGGGCCTCTCGGCCGGGTGGGTAGCCACGCGGACGTCCCGCTGGTAACCGAAGCATCACGGGCCTCCGTTTCCATACGCTGCCACGCGTCGCCTCAGGCACAATCGAGGCACACCGAAAACAACCTGGGGGGGGCGCGTCTCGTGGTTCAAGTGCGCATAAAAGAGGGTGTGTTGTGGGTGGGAGGCGAGGCTTATCCGATGCGGAACATCTCGCATGTGGCACAGCGGCGCCTGACGGTCGACCTGGGCAAGGCCTGGAAGGAATTCTTCCTCATCTCGCTGGGCTGGCTGTTCATCGGCGGGATCATCGCCGCCGTCTTCGATGTGATCGGCACGCTCATCCTGCTCGCGGTGGAAGGGCTGATCATCTGGTCACTCGTGGGCGACCTGCGCAAGCCGCCCCTGTACGGCCTGATCCTCAACACGTCGGGCACGCAGTTCGACGCGGTCTGGTCCACGCGGCAGAGCGAGATCGACGAACTGGTGCACACGGTCACCAGCGCGGTCGGCAAGCCCGAGGCGGCACAAGTGGTCTTCAACGTGGAGCACGCGGTGCACGGTGACCTGATCAAGCAGTACGGAAACCACAACATCGGCAAGGCCCAGCACAGCGGGCCGGGAAATATCGGTGGACGATGACCGGTGACGTCTTCCAGCAGACCGGTGATCACAACATCGGCAAGGCCGAACACCACGGTTCGGGTGACATCGTCGCGGGGGGCAAGAGCGCAGGGCCCGCCTCGGCGGACCCGAGACTCCGGGAACTGCTGGACCGGATCGAATCGCTCATGCCGCAGTTGAGCGACGAGGACCGGGCCGGTATGGAAGAGGCGGTCGCGGAACTCGGCTCCGACCCCGAGCCAGGTCGCTTCAGAAGGATGCTCCAGCAGATCAACGGGATCGCGGGGCTCGTGGAGGCGGGTGCCCCTGTGGTCGCGGCTGTCAGAAGTCTGATGCTCGGCTGACACGCATCACCTGGGACCCCCGCCTCGACCGCGGCGACTCAGGGGCATGACAGAACCCGCGGGCCGTGTGGCCGGCGCCGATCTCGACGTTCCGGGCACACGGCCGGAGAGCAGGCAGCCGGTCCCGGTGCAGCGGGCGGACGCCCCCACACAGGCGTTGTACCCCGTCGGCTACGGACTGTCGTACCGCCCCTACGCCACACCCTCGACCTAATCACCCCAAAGAGCTAAAAACACCCGTGCACCTGGCGTGCCCCGCTCCTGCGGGTCACGCTGGGTGCACGCCCTTGCGGGCGCATCGGGGGGTTGATCATGGGAGAGCGCCGTGCCGTGGGGGTGTTGCGCGCCCTCGTGCCCGTCGTCGCGGTGCTCTGCCTGGGCGCCTGTCGGCAACCGGCGAACAGCGCGTCGGACACGCCCGTCGGCACTGCACCTTCGGGCTACGGGGTGGAGTTCCTCGGGCCGGCCGACTGCAGTTCGCGCGGCGAGGTGTTCCGCGAGGTGTGGTGCGGCAGCGAGAAGGCGCATGCGCGGGTGCTGGCCCGGTACACGGGCGCACCGTCGGGCGGGCCGGTCTGTCCGCCGACGACGGACTTCGTCCTGCACATCGGGCAGAACGGCCCCACCACCCCACCGGTGCCGTCCCGGAGCGGGCCTGAGGCATCGTCGAGCAGCCCCGCCGTGCCCCGTGGGTACGCGTGCATGCGCAATCTGGAGTCCCCGCACCCCGGCGATCCGGGGCAGGGCGGCGGCCCGCTGACGATCGTGGGGGACTGCGTCTACAGCTTCCGCGAGGGCGAGGTGCGGGAGACGGCCTGCGACGGATCGGGCGAGCGGCCCCCGCAGTTCGAGGTGGGCTCGGCGGTGACCCGGCGAGCCCTCTGCCCCGACACGACGGATCTCTTCGTGCAGCTGGGCGGGGACGAGCCGGTGGGCTGTGCCCGCCGGGTGCGAACAACACCCGGCGGGCACGGCCCACTTCGGAACGCGCCTTACGGTCGCAGCGTGCCCCGGTCCCGCTGGAGTTCGGCGTCCCGCACGTCCAGACGCGCGTCGAACTTCGCGAGGGGCCTGGCCTTCGCCGGATCGGCCTCGACGGCCGCGGGCGCGACCCCGGCCCAGCGCAGGATGGCCGCGGTGGCCTCGGCCTTCTCGTCGGCGACGAGACCGGAGACCTTCGAGCCGTGATTACCGCCGGGCACGGTATAGACGTGGCTGTCCCGGGCGCCCTTGCCGAGGTGGAAGGGCTCGGCGCCCCACGGGTCGTTCTCGCCGTAGACGTACATCATCTGCCTGGCGTTGTTCCTGACCCAGCGGTCCACGTCACGCATCACCGAGGGCTGGAACTTCATCGCGATGGAGCGCGGCACGAAGTTGCGCGGCGGCTGGTAGCCGTAGCGGCTCAGATCGCCCAGCCAGGGCTGCTCGATGTCGGGAGAACCGAGCTGGGTGCCGGCCTGGTAGTAGTACGGCGTGTACGTGTTGAGCCCCTGGTCGGCGAAGGCCGCGAAGCCCGAGATGCCGTCGACGGAGTCCCAGATCTCCTGGTCGGTGGCGTTCGGGGCGTCGGCCGGGATGGCCTCGCAGTCGGCGAGCAGGCTGTACTGCCAGAACGCCCAGACGTAGTCCAGGACGACGGCCTCGTACGCCTTGTCGAGCGTGCCGACCGTGTCGAACGTCAGGCCGTTCTCGGCGACGAAGGCCTCGAACTTCTTCTCCAGCGGCTCCCGGCGGACGAGGGCCTCGCGCTGGACGCCGCTCAGTCGGTCCCGGCACTCCTCGGTGCCGACGCCCGCGAAGAACCGGTCGTACGCCGAGTCCTCCCTGTCCACGACGTCGTTGGGGGCGACGTAGGCGACGACGCCGTCCATGTCCTTCGGGTAGAAGCGTTCGAAGTAGGTGGCGGTCATGCCGCCCTTGGAGCCACCGGTGGAGAGCCACTTCTTCGAGTAGATCTTCTTCAGCGCCTTGAAGACCCGGTGCTGGTCGCTGGCGGCCTGCCAGATGTCGAGCTTCGACCAGTCGGCGGGCGCCGGGCGCGACGGGGTGAAGAACCGGTACTCCAGGGAGACCTGGTTGCCGTCGATGATCTGCGTCGGCTCGCTGCGGCTCGGGTTGGTCGAGACGTTGTAGCCGCTGGTGAAGAAGACCGTGGGCCGGTTCGTGTCCTTGTGCAGCAGGGTGACGCGCTGCTGGAAGGTGCCCTTCGACGGGTTCTTGTGGTCGACGGGCTGGGTGTATCCGAGGACGAAGAAGCGGTAGCCGGGGTAGGGCTTCTCCTCGATCAGACTCATTCCCGGGATGGCCAGGATGCGGTCCTTGATGTCCTCGCCGCTGCTCTCGCTGCTGCTGGTGGTGAAGCCGCTGCTCTGCTTCGCGGCCGGTTCCGCGGCGGTGGCCGCACCGGCCGAGGCCCCGGTCGCACTCACTGTGCCTATGAGCACCGCGAGCGACAGAACGCCTCTGAGCGCCTTGCGCATGCACCCTCCCCTTGATTCACGACAGTCGCCGTGAACTTAGCGGGGGTGACACCTGCCACGCCAGACCCACGCGCACGTCAGCACATGATCCATCCCGTCGAGCCGGAGGATCCCCCGATCGAACCCGTGGCACGGACGCAGCGGTTGAGCGCGTGCACCTTCACCGGACCGGCCAGCTCGGTGAACCTGCCGCTGTCGACGACCGCCCGGCCGCCCCGGGGCTGCAACGACACCCGCATCGCCCGGCGCGTGCCCGGCTTCTTGGCGACGGTGACGGCGCACGCGTAGGCGCGGCTCTCGTAGACGCGCAGCGAACCCGTGGAGAACGCCACCGTCTTGACCAGCCGTCCGGAACAGGACGACGCGGCCTGCGCCGGGGCCGATCCGGCGGGCCCCAGCACCAGGCCGAACGCCCCGAGGAGCGGCACGACGAGGAGCGCCGCCGCCGTCCGCCGGACGTCCGGCATCCCCCGTCGCCCCGATGGCCGCCTCAGTCGTCGTGCCACACCGTCACCCCTTCGCACACATCGACCCCCGTCACACCCGTATACGTATGGGCGTACGACGCTGAAGGCGCGCCTTCAGGTTGCGGTGCGAGGTCACACGCCCGCCGGGGCGTCCTCGCCTATGCCCTCCCCTATGAAGGTGCGCCACAGCCGTGCGTACGTGCCTCCCCTGGCCAGCAGCTCGTCATGCGTGCCGTCCTCCGCGACCCTGCCCCGGTCCATCACCACGACCCGGTCGGCACGGGCGGCCGTCGTCAGCCGGTGGGCGACCACCAGGGTGGTGCGCCGTCCCGCGAGCCGGTCGGTGGCCTGGTTGACCTGGGCCTCGCTGGCGAGGTCGAGGGAGGCGGTCGCCTCGTCGAGCAGCAGGATGTCGGGGTCGACCAGCTCGGCGCGGGCGAGCGCGATCAGCTGGCGCTGACCGGCGGACAGGTTGCGGCCCCGTTCCGCGACCGCGTGCAGATAGCCGTCCTCCAGGGTGGCGATCATGTCGTGCGCGCCGACCGCACGGGCCGCCGCCTCCACCTGGGCGTCGGTGGCCTCCGGGAGGCCGTACGCGATGGCGTCGCGGACCGTGCCCTCGAAGAGGTAGGCCTCCTGCGGCACCACACCGAGCCGGTGCCGGTACGCCGTCCTGTCGAGCTTCCGCAGGTCCGTGCCGTCGGCCGTGACCCGTCCGCTCGTCGGGTCGTAGAACCGGGCGACGAGCTTGACCAGCGTGGACTTGCCCGCCCCGGTCTCCCCGACGAAGGCGACCGTCTGGCCCGCCGGGATCCGCAGGTCGATGCCGCTGAGCGCCTCGTCCTCGTCGGCGTAGGCGAACGACACGCCCTCGAAGGCGATCTCGCCGCGCAGCGATGTCACGCCCTGCGGCTCGTCGTCGTCGGCCGTGGAGGTCGGCTCCCGCAGGAGTTCCTGGATCCGGCCGAGGGAGACGCTGGCCTGCTGGTACCCGTCGAAGACCTGGGACAGCTGCTGCACGGGGGCGAAGAACAGGTCGATGTACAGCAGGTAGGCGACCAGGGCGCCCGTGGTCAGCGTGCCGTCGTCGACACGGCCCGCGCCGACGATCAGCACGGCGGCAGCCGCGACCGAGGCCAGCAGCTGCACGAACGGGAAGTAGACCGAGATCAGCCACTGCCCGCGCACCCTGGCCTCACGGTAGTGGTCGCTGCGGGCCGCGAACCGCTCGGCGCCGTCACGCTCGCGCCGGAACGCCTGGACGATGCGGAGCCCGGAGACGGACTCCTGGAGGTCGGCGTTGACGACACCGATGCGTGTCCGGGCGAGCTCGTAGGCCTTCACGCTCGTGCGGCGGAAGAAGAAGGTACCGACGATCAGCAGCGGCAGCGTCGCGAAGACGACCAGGGCCAGCTGGACGTCGAGGACGAGCAGGACGACCGTGATGCCGAAGAAGGTGACGAGGGAGACGAAGGCGGTGACCAGGCCGGTCTGGAGGAACGTGGACAGCGCGTCCACGTCCGTCGTCATCCGGGTCATGATGCGGCCGGTCAGCTCGCGCTCGTAGTAGTCGAGACCGAGCCGCTGGAGCTGCGCGAAGATCTTGAGGCGCAGGGAGTACAGCACGCGTTCGCCGGTGCGGCCCGTCATCCGGGTCTCGCCGATCTGCGCGGCCCACTGGACGAGCACGGCGAGCAGTCCGAGTCCGGCGGCGGCCCAGACCGCGCCGAGCGCCATCTTGGTGACACCGTCGTCGATGCCGTGCCGGATCAGCACGGGCAGCAGCAGGCCCATGCCCGCGTCGACGGCGACCAGCGCGAGGCTCACCAGCAGCGGGGCCCCGAAGCCGTGCAGCAGCCTGCGCAGGCCGTACGACTTCTCCGGGCGCACCGCGCTCGCCTCGTCGATGCCGGGGGCATCGGTGGCGGGCGGCAGCGCCTCGACCTGGGCGAGCAGCTCGGGGGTGGCGGGCATCCCGGCGGCCGCCGCGTCGCGCTGCTCCTCCTTGCGGATCCACAGCTCGGGGGTGACCCCGCGCTCGGCGTCGAACTCGGCGTCCAGCTCCTCCTGGAGCGCCCGGTCGTCCTCGGGTGCCGCGGACGCCGACGGCTGGTGGCCGGGCGAGGTCCCGCCCAGCTCGTCCGGGTCGGTGAGCAGCCGGCGGTAGAGCGCCGAGCGGCGTTCCAGCTCCGCGTGCGTGCCGATGTCGGCGAGACGCCCCCGGTCGAGTACGGCGATGCGGTCGGCGAGGCCGAGCGTGGACCGCCGGTGGGCTATGAGCAGGGTCGTGCGGCCCTCCATGACCTGGGCCAGGACCTCGTGGATCTCGTGCTCGACCCGGGCGTCGACAGCCGACGTGGCGTCGTCGAGGAGCAGCAGGCGGGGGTCCGTGAGGATGGCGCGGGCGAGGGCGACGCGCTGGCGCTGGCCGCCGGAGAGGGTGAGCCCGTGCTCACCGACCTTGGTGTCGTACCCCTCGGGCAGCTCGGAGATGAAGCCGTGCGCCTGGGCGGCGCTCGCGGCCCGCTCGATCTGTTCCTGGGTGGCGTCCGGGTGTCCGTACGCGATGTTGGCGCCGACGGACTCGGAGAAGAGGAAGCTGTCCTCCGGTACGAGGCCGATCGCGGCCCGCAGCGAGTCCTGGGTCAGTTCGCGTACGTCGTGGCCGCCGACCAGGACGGCTCCGTGCGACACGTCGTAGAAGCGGGGCAGCAGGAGCGAGACGGTGGACTTGCCGCTTCCGGAGGCACCGACGACGGCGACGGTCTCGCCGGGCTCGATGGTGAGGGAGAAGCCGTCCAGGACCGGACGTTCGTCGTCGTAGCCGAAGCGGACGTCGTCGAACTCGACGCGGGCGGGGGCGTCGGCGGGGAGTTCCTTGGTGCCGTCCTCCATGGACGGCTCGGTGTCGATCAGCTCCAGGACACGCTCCACGCCCGCCCGGGCCTGCTGGCCGACGGTGAGGACCATGGCGAGCATCCGGACCGGGCCGACGAGCTGGGCGAGGTAGGTGGAGAAGGCGACGAACGTGCCGAGGGTGATCTCGCCCCGGGTGGCCAGCCAGCCGCCGAGGGCCAGCATCGCGACCTGGCCGAGCGCGGGGACGGCCTGGAGCGCCGGGGTGTAGCGGGAGTTCAGGCGGATCGTGCGCAGCCGGCCCGCGAAGAGCCGGCGGCTGACCTCACGGAGCTTGCCGGTCTCCTGGTCCTCCTGGCCGAAGCCCTTGACGACCCGGACCCCGGAGACCGCCCCGTCGACCACTCCGGCGACGGCGGCGGCCTGGCTCTGGGCGTACCAGGTGGCGGGGAAGAGGCGGGTCCTGGAGCGGCGGGCGATGAACCACAGGGCGGGGGCGACGGCGAGGGCGACGAGGGTCAGGGGCAGCGAGAGCCACGCCATGATCACCAGGGAGATGAGGAAGAGCAGGATGTTCCCGATGGTCATCGGGAGCATGAAGAGGAGGCTCTGGATCAGCTGCAGGTCGCTGGTGGCCCGCCCGACGACCTGTCCGGTGGAGAGCTCGTCCTGCCGCTTCCCGTCGAGCCGGGTGAGGGTGCCGTACATCTCGGTCCGCAGGTCGTGCTGGACGTCGAGGGCGAGCTTGCCGCCGTAGTAGCGGCGGATGAACGTGGCGATGTAGACGAGGACGGCGGCGCCGATGAGGAGGCCGGTCCAGACGCCGAGGGAGCGGGTGTGGCTGCCGACGACGTCGTCGATGATCACCTTGGTGATGAGCGGGACGAGCGCCATCACGGCCATCCCCGCGAGGGACGAGCCCAGTGCCAGCACGACGTTGCGCCGGTAGCGCCAGGCGTACCCGGTCAGCCGACGGCCCCAGCCCTGCCGGCCGGCGTCCCGCTTCTCCGCGCCCTGTCCTTCCGTGGCCTGTCGTTCCGTGGCCTGTTGTTCAGCGCCCGGCATCGTGCCTCCAGCTTTCCCCGTCGCCCCGCCTGATCTACCGCATGTCCCCAACGCGGTCAGCAGCGGATTTCATCCTTCCGCAACAAATCTCGGCCGGGGGGCGGAGGCGGAGGGCGGATGGTCCTAGGGCGTCAGCCGGACGGCCCCCTCAGCAGCACCGGGAGCACCACCACCGACGGCCCCGGGGCCGCCAGGGCCTTCCCGAGGTCGGTGGCCAGGGATTCCGGCGTCGTGCGGACGGCCGGGACGCCGAAGGACTCGGCGAGGGCGACGAAGTCCGGGCGGCAGTGTCCGGGCGCCGTCGCTTCACCGAAGGCGCCCGTCAGGTGCGTACTCCGGATGCCGTGGCCCCCGTCGTCGACGATCAGCCAGGTGACGGGCAGGCCGTACTGCCGGACGGTGGCGAGCTCCGCGATCGAGTACATCGCACCGTCGTCGCCGGAGACCGCGAGCACCGGTTTCGTCGGGTCGGCCGCGGCGGCGCCGATCGCGGCGGGGAAGCCGTAGCCGAGGCCGCCCGCGCCCTGCGCCGAGTGCATGGTGTTGGGATGCCGGGCGTCGAAGGCGGACCAGGCCCAGTAGGCGAGGGGCGTCATGTCCCAGAAGCTGGGTGAGGTGTCGGGCAGCGCCTCGCGGACGGAGGCGAGCACCCGCTGCTCCGGCGTGAGGTCCTGGGCCGCGATCCGCGCGTGGACCTGATCAAGCAGCGCCCGGACACGCTCGGCCGCGGTGTCGTCCTCGCGGGGCTCCACCGCGTCCAGCAGGTCGGCGAGGGCCTCGCGGGCGTCGGAGTGGATGCCGAGCGCGGGGTGGTTGGACTCCAGCTTCCCGGCGTCGGCCTCGATCTGGATCACCCGGCCGCGCGGGGCGAACGTGTGGTGGTTCGAGGAGAGCTCGCCCAGTCCCGAGCCGACGACGAGCAGCACGTCCGCGGACTCCAGGAACTCCGTGGTGTGCCGGTCCTCCAGCCAGGACCTGAGCGAGAGCGGGTGTTGCCAGGGGAAGGCGCCCTTGCCGCCGAAGGTGGTGACGACGGGGGCGTCGAGCTTCTCCGCGAGCGCGCGCAGCTTGCCGGACGCGTCGGAGCGTACGACTCCGCCGCCCGCGATGATCGCCGGACGCTCGGCCTTCGACAGCAGATCGGCGGCGACGAGGGTCAGCTCGGGGCGTGGGTACAGCTCGCGCGGGGTGGCGTCGAGCGCGCTGACGACGGGCAGGACGGTCTCGGCGAGCAGCACGTCCTGCGGGATCTCCACCCAGACCGGCCCGTGCGGGGCGGTCAGCGCGGACTCCCAGGCGGCGGCGATCGCGGAGGGGATCTGCGACGCCGTGCGCACGGTGTGCACGGACTTCACGATGTCGCGGAACGACGCCTGCTGGTCGCGGAGTTCGTGCAGATGGCCGTGGCGCCCGCCGCCGAGCCCGGCGGTCGGGACCTGGCTGGAGACGGCCAGCACGGGCGCCGACGCGGCGGCCGCCTCCTGGAGTGCGGCCAGGGAGGTCAGGGCGCCCGGACCTGCGGAGAGGAGCAGGGTCGCCACCTCGCCGGTGATGCGGCCGTAGGCGTCGGCGGCGAAGCCCGCGTTGTTCTCGACGCGCAGTCCGACGTACGACAGGGAGGAGCGGCTCAGCGCGTCGGACATGCCGAGCGGGTGCCGGCCGGGCAGCCCGAAGACGGCGGTGGCGCCGAGGCCCTGGAGGGTCTCCACCACGAGGTCTCCGCCGTTGCGCCCGGGCTGGACGTTCAGGGCCGCCTCGGCCTGTGCGGCCGTGAGCTGCGGCCGGTCGTCGTGGTCGTGACTCACCGGTTGCGGCCCTCCGCGATCTGGCGGGACATGATCGTCGTCAGCTCGTACGCCGTGTGCGAGGCGGCGACGGACGTGATCTCCGCGTGATCGTACGCCGGGGCCACCTCGACCAGGTCGGCCGAGACGAGGTGGCAGGAGGAGAGTCCGCGCAGGATCTCCAGGAGCTCCCGCGAGGTGAGACCCCCGGCCTCGGGGGTGCCGGTGCCGGGGGCGTGCGCCGGGTCGAGGACGTCGATGTCGATGGAGATGTAGAGCGGCCGTTCACCGATGCGCTGCCGGAGCTGGTCGGCGATCTCGTCGACGCCGCGCCGCATGACGTCGGCGGAGGTGACGATGCCGAAGCCCATCTTGGCGTCGTCGGTGAGGTCCTGCTTGCCGTACAGCGGGCCGCGGGTGCCGACGTGGGACAGCGCCTCCGTGTCGAGGACGCCTTCCTCGACGGCCCGGCGGAACGGGGTCCCGTGGGTGTATTCGGCGCCGAAGTAGGTGTCCCAGGTGTCCAGGTGGGCGTCGAAGTGGAGCAGGGCGACCGGGCCGTGCTTCTTGGCGACGGAACGCAGCAGCGGCAGCGCGATGGTGTGGTCGCCGCCGAGTGTCATCAGCCGGGCGTCGGTGGAGAGCAGGGCGTCGGCGGCGGCCTCGACGGTCTCGACGGCTTCGTTGATGTCGAAGGGGTTCACGGCGATGTCGCCCGCGTCGGCGACCTGGGCGAGCGCGAAGGGGGAGGCGTCCTGCGCCGGGTTGTAGGGGCGCAGGAGGCGGGATGCCTCGCGGATGGCGTTGCCCCCGAAGCGGGCGCCGGGCCGGTAGGAGACCCCGCTGTCGAAGGGCACACCGACGACGGCGACATCGGCGGAGCCGACCTCGTCGAGCCGGGGCAGCCGCGCGAACGTCGCGGGTCCGGCGTAGCGCGGGACGCGGGAGGAGTCGACGGGGCCGCGCGGCGCTCCGTTGCTGTTGCTCATGGGTGCGGGTGCCTTTCGTTGAACCGGTCGACAGCCGTGAGCTCTTCTCCGGCTCGATTCCGGTCAGGGGCCGACGGGTGGCGGCCCCTCCGGGGTCGGGTGTGGTGGTCAAGACGGTAGGTGGCCGGAAGCCGACGCTGAAGTGTACGTTTCCTCCATTCTTGTCACACCGAATGGAGGGATCGTCCATGCCGGACTCCCCCGCCGGGCCTCCCGCTCCTCCCATCCCGCTCGCCGCGCTGCTGGCCCGGGAGGAACTCGGGCTGCGGCGGATCGCCGGTCCGGACCACGCGGAGCTGCTGTGGGTGCACACCTCGGAGATGGCCGATCCGTATCCGTATCTGCTGGGCGGTGAGCTGCTGCTGACCGCCGGTGTCCAGCTCGCGAACCCGGACACCTTTGTGTCCCGGCTCGTCCAGGGAGGGGCGTCGGCGCTCGGTTTCGGGCTGGCACCGGTGCACGACACGGTGCCCGACGCCCTGGTGGAGGCGTGCGACCGGCACGGGCTGCCGCTCCTGGAGGTGGATCCCGGGACCCGCTTCGCCGCCGTCGCACGGGCGGTGTGGCAGCTCATGGCCGAGGCACGCCACCGCGAACTGCGCCGCGTGACCCGGGCCCAGCAGGCCCTGGCGACGGCGGCGGCCCGGCCGGACCCGGTGCCCGCGGTGCTGCGCCAGCTCGCCGTACAGCTGGAGGGCCGGGTCGAGCTCCTCTCGGCGGACGGTGACGTGCTGCACGGAGCGGGCGACGTCCCGCCGGCCGGCGTACGGGCGGCCCTGGTCCGGCTGGCACGGGTGGTGGCTCCCGCCACTCCCGCCGGACCGCCCGCCACCGCTCCCGCCCGGCAGCCGAGCCCGTCGTCGGCGGCCGACACCCTGGACGGCACCCACCTGTCCGCCTACGCGCTGGGCGGCGGACAGGGGCTGGCCCTCACCCTGGCGACGCCCCGCCGCGACGCCGGCGACCACACCGTCGCGGGGATCGCCGTCGTGCTGCTCTCCCTGCTCACCGCCCCGCACCAGGGCGCCGACGGCGCGGGCCGCTCGGCGGCGCTCGTACGGCTGCTGCTGGGCGCGACCCCGCAGGACGTGGCACCGCTGCTGGGTGACGGCGACTCCTGGACGGTGGTCCACGCCCGCCGCGCCGACGGCACCCCGGCCGGAGCGCTGAACGCCGGGGCCCTCGGCGCGGCGCTGGGCTCCGCACTGTCGGACGTGGACCGTGAGACGGTACGGGTCCTGCTGCCCGGCCCCCACGAGGCGGTGACCGCGCAGCCCGGCTGGACCCTCGGCGTCTCGGGCCCCGGCCCGGTCACGGCCCTGCCCGACGCCGACGCCGAGGCGTCCCGCGCCCTGGGGCACGCGGAGGCGACCCGCACCGCGCTGACCACGCACCGCCCGGGCACCGGTGGCCTCGCCGCCCTGATCCCGCCCGACCGCGCCGAGGCCCACGCCCGCGCCCTGCTGGCCCCCCTCACCGAGCCGTTGGCCGGGACGCTGCGCTGCTGGCTCAGCCTGCACGGCAGTTGGGACCGCACGGCGGTGGCCCTGCGGGTCCACCGCAACACGGTCCGCCAGCGCATCGCGCGGTGCGGGGCGCTGCTGGACATGGACCTGGACGACATGGACGTACGCACGGAGTTGTGGTTCGCGCTGCGGGACCGCAGGCCCTGAACCCGCCCCTGTCCCACCCGTGTGTCCCACCCGTGCCTTATGTTTCAGGGCGACGACATGTTTCAGGGCGACGACTGACGCAACGAGCGACCGAGGCGACGGACGACCAATGGCACGGGATTACGACAGCCAGCTGCTGGAGTCGGTGGGAGTACGCCGACGCAGAATGCGCGACGCGCTGCTGTTCGGCGCGCAACGGGCGCGGCGCACGGCCGACGAGCGGCTCGGGAAGGTGTTCGCGGGAATCGCCCTGGCAGCCGTGATGTGCGCGGGGTGCGTCGGGTGGTCCTTCCTCCAGCACACGCTGGACAAGCAGAAGGCGGAGCAGGAGGGGCAGCAACGCCAGGCGCAGCAGTACGACCGCACCGGCTGAGAGGAAGCGGCGGAAGCACTCATGGAGTTCCGGGAGTTCCAGGAGTTCCGGGGAAATACCGGATGATTCAGCCGAGTTGAGCGGAATGACCGCCGATACCGTTACGCACCTTTGACCCCGAAAGTATTCGAAGCCGTGATGATAGGTTCCCGTAAGTGGTGACCACAGCGATAACTTCCCGGACCGAACTGAGCCGGGTGACCCTGGTCGGCGAGCGGCGCCGGGCCGACATCGTCCTCCCGTCGGACACCCCGATCGGCCAACTGCTCCCGGACATCCTCCACGTGCTCGACGACCGGGTCGCCTCGCGCCCGCTGACACGGCAGTTGATGACGGCGGACGGATCGGCGCTGCCGCACGACAGCACACTGGCATCGGCCGGGGTCGCCGACGGGGCCGTGCTCCGGCTCGTCCGGACGCACTCCGCGCCGCCCGCCCCGGTGGTGCACGACGTCACCGACCAGGTGGCCGACGACCTCGATCTGCGGGCATGGCGCTGGCGGCCCGCCGCACGCCGGGCCGCGGGGGGTGTGGCCGCCGTCGTCCTCGCCGTGATCTCCGCGTTGCTCGCCCGCCGCGAATTCCCGCTCGGAACCCTGGCCGTCTCCCTCGCCGCGGTCACGTGCGTACTGATGGCGACCGGTGCCCTCGTCGCGAAGGCCGGGCAGGGGAACCGCGGCCTGGCGACGGCGCTCCTGGTTCTCTCCGGCACGCTCGGCATCCTCGCCGCGTGGACCGCTGCCGACGCCTACACGTGGCCGGGCGCCCTGCGTCTCGCCGCCGTCGCGGCCGCGGTGATCCTGACGCTGGTGCTGCTCGGTCACTTCTCACCGCTCGGCCGCGGCGGGCTCATCGGCGCCGCGACGACCGCCGCGCTCACCGTGGTGTGGGAGGGTGTCGCCGCCGTCCAGGGTGACCCGGCCCGGCTCGGAGCGGTCATGGCGGTCGTCTCGGTGGTCCTGCTCGGCCTGTTGCCCCGCCTGGCGCTGATGGCGTCGGGGCTGACCGCACTCGACGACCGCCGTTCGGGCGGCGTCTCCGTCAGCCGTCACGAGGTGGGGAACGCCCTCGCGGCCACGCACCGCGGCCTCGCTCTCGCGACGCTGGCCGCCTCGGTCTCGGCCGCGGGCGCCGGCTGGCTGATCACCCGGGCAGGGACGCAGACGGTGTGGACCGTGGTGCTGACCACGGTCGTCGCCGTGGTCCTGCTGTCCCGGGCGCGCGCGTTTCCCCTGGTCGCCGAGGTGGTGGCGCTCTTCGCCGCCGCGGCGGTCCTCTTCGTACGCCTGGTGATGTTGTGGATGGAGCACGGCGGGGGCGCCGGGCCGATCGCCGTGCTGGGCGCGGCGGCGGTTCTGCCGCTGCTCGTCCTGGCGGTACAGCCGCCGGAGCATGTGCGGGTCCGGCTGCGGCGAACGGCCGACCTGGTCGAATCCATCGGCATGGTGGGCCTCTTCCCGCTCGCCGTCGGTGTGTTCGGTGTGTTCGGACAGCTGCTCAACAAGTTCTGAGTCAACGCGCGGGCGCTCCGGCAGGGGCAGCACGGCGGAGAAGAAGGGCAGAGATGCCGAACGCGGACAACTGGCAGGGCGATGTGCTGCGCGATCTGGGCGGCGCGGCCCCCCAGGGCGGGCAGAGCCCCGGCTCGGCGACACCCGGTGCTTCCCCCCAGGGTGGCCCGGGCCTCCCCGTCCCGGGTGGCGGTGCACCGGTTCACACCGGTCAGACCGGCCATCGGCACCGCCAGGAACCACCGACTCCGGCTCCCCACCCCCGCGGGGCCGGACGGCCCCGCAACACCCCCGACTCGCTGTCCGTGGTGGACGAGGCCCTGACCGGAGCGATACGCAAACCGCGCCACGGGGAGCCCTTCGCGTCGCGTGCCGCGCACGCCGTGCGCCGTATCGTCTCCTCGTCGGCGGCGCGCGAGGTCGCCGAGCTCACCCGCACCGCCGAGCGGCTCCAGCAGCCCGTGACGACGGGCCGGCAGATCGCCGTCACCTCCATCCGGGGCGGCGCGGGCAAGTCGACCGTCGCCGCGCTCCTCGGCACCACGTACGCCCACTACCGGCAGGACCCGGTCCTCCTCGTCGAGGCCGACCCTGCACTCGGCTCCCTGCCTCTGCGGCTCGGCTCCCGGTCCCTGCGCTGGACCACCGGCGACGTCGCGAACATCGTCGAGCCGCAGATGTCCCTCCTCGACGTGACCGGCTATCTCGTCCAGCTCCCGGACAACGCCTGGCTCCTGCCCGGCAGCCAGGGCCAGATCGGCGCGATGCTGGACACCAGGGCGTACGAACGGGTGATGGTCTCGCTGCGCCGCTACTTCGGTGTGACGGTCGTCGACTGCGAGACGCTGCCCGCCGAGGTCGCCCGGGTCGCGCTCTCGGCCTCCCAGGCCCGCGTGCTGACCACCCCGGCGACCCTGGAAGGCGTCATGAGCACATACAACGTGCTCGAGTGGATGAAGGGGCTGCCCCGCCACGTGATCGAGGGCACGGTCGTCGTCCTCACCGAACAGACGCCACTCGCCGGGATCGACCTCGGCAAGGCCGCTGCGAAGCTCGAGTCCACGGGGGCGGGTGTCCAGGTCCTCCCGTACGACCGGCATCTCGCCGCCGGCGGTGCCATCCGCCCGGAGCTGCTCGCCCGTGCGACGCGACGGGCCGCCACCCTCCTCGCCGCGGATGTCTTCCAGCTCTCGCAGAAGCGCCGCTGACCCGTGCGAGCCCGACCGTGAGTGACGGACGATCATGAGTACCCGACTGATACACCGCCCGGCCCGGACCACACGGCCTCCGGCCGCGTCCGAGCCACGCGTCATCGAGGCCCCGCCCAACCTCCCCGAGGGGAAGGCGGGCAACATCGCGATGTCGCTGCTGCCCGTCGCCGGGGTCATGTCGTCGGTCGTGATGATGACGGTCGTGCGCAACAGCCAGTTCGCCGCGCTCGGCGCGATCATCCTGGTCGTCACCGTCGTCGGCTCCGTCGCACTGCTCTTCTCGCAGCGCGGCAAGGCGCAGCGCACCCGCCGCAGCCAGCGCGAGGCCTACCTCGCCTACGTCGAGGACCTGCGGGAGGAGCTCTCGGGTGAGGAACGCGCGCGCCGTGAACGCGCCGACGTGCTCAACCCGCCGCCCCACGCCCTGTACGACATCGTGCGGGATCCGGCCCGCCTGTGGGAGCGCCGCCGCGTCGACGCCGATTTCCTCCAGGTGCGGCTCGGCACCGGCGAGATGCCCGTACGCGATCTGCGCATCGCCGATCAGGGTTCGACGGTCCTCACCCCGCCCGACCTCTTCATGCTCAACGAGGCGTCGGCGCTGATGACCCGCTTCCGCACCGGCACGGAGCTCCCGCTGGCCGTTCCCCTCGACCGGGTCGGCAACATCAGCGTCGTCGGCCCCCGCGAGGACTGCCTGCGCGTCGTCCGCGCCCTCCTCGTACAGGCCGCGGCGACGCACGCACCCGACGACGTGGCGATGGCGCTCGCCGTACCCGGCGACCGGGTCGCCGACTGGGAGTGGGCCAAGTGGCTGCCGCACCTGCTGGACACCGAACAGCTGGACGGCCCGGTCGCCGCCCGCCGCATCGCCCCCTCCGCGCCCCAGCTCGCCCGACAGCTCGACCCCGAACTGCGCCGACGCGCTTCCTACGCCGCCGAGCTACGCCGGGGCCTGGCCGGCAAGGACGCCTTGTCCATGACGTCCCGGCTGCTCGTCGTCACCGACGGCCACGGTGAGGACGCCGTCGACCTGCCACGGCCCGACGACGCCGTGGGCCTGCGCGACATGGGCGTCACCGTCCTCCATCTGCTCGAACAGCGCGTCCAGGAGCCGGGCCACGTCGGCGTCCGGATCAGCGTCGAAGGCTCCGACGTGCTCATCGAGGACCTGCGGGAGCAGGAACCGGTCAGCGCCCACGGCACCGTCGACGAGGTCGGCATCCCGTTCGCCGAGGGCCTGGCCCGGATGCTGGCGCCGCTGCGCCTGTCCGCCGAGTCGCTCGTCGACGCTCCTCTGTCCGGGCCCGTCGACTTCGCCGGTCTGCTCGGTATCGACGACGTGGCCAGGCTCGACCTGTCCCGTCTCTGGGCTCCGCGCGGCGAACGCGCCTTCCTGCGCGTCCCCATCGGCATCAGCGACTCCCACGAACCGGTACTCCTGGACCTGAAGGAGTCCTCGGAGCTCGGCATGGGCCCGCACGGCCTGTGCGTCGGCGCCACCGGATCCGGGAAGTCGGAGCTGCTGCGCACCCTGGTCCTCGCCCTGGTCACCACACACCCGCCGGAAGACCTCGCCCTGGTCCTCGTCGACTACAAGGGCGGCGCGACCTTCGCGCCGTTCGCGGGCCTGCCACACGTCGCCGGTGTCATCACCAACCTGGAGAACCAGGCGGGCCTCGTCGAACGCGTCCACGCCTCCCTCGCCGGTGAGGTGAAGCGCCGGCAGCAGGCGCTCAAGGACGCGGGCAACATCGCCGACATCGGTGACTACGCCGCACTGCGCGCCGAGAAGCGGCCCGATCTGGATCCGCTGCCCCACCTGTTCGTCGTCATCGACGAGTTCGGTGAACTCCTCACAGCCAAGCCGGACTTCATCGACCTCTTCCTGTCCATCGGCCGCATCGGACGCTCCATCGGGGTGCACCTGCTGCTCTCCAGCCAGCGCATCGAGGGGGGCAAGCTCAAGGGCCTGGACACCTATCTCTCGTACCGGCTGGGCCTGCGCACCTTCTCGGCCGACGAGTCCCGGACGGTCCTGGACACCACGGACGCGTTCCATCTGCCGCCACTGCCGGGCTTCGGCTACCTCAAGGTCGACACCAGCCACTACGCGCGTTTCAAGGCCAGCTATGTGTCGGGGGGATACCGGGGCCCCGCGCAGCGCGCGGACGAGGAGGGGAGCGGACCGCTCGCCCTCGAGTACGAAGCGTTCAACTCCCTGCACGGCGACGAGGGTTCCGGCTCGCGGGAGCCTTCGTCGCGGCGCCGCGAGACGGGGCCGACGGAGATGGGCGTCGTCGTCGGGCAGCTGGAGGGCGCCGCCGGACCCGTACGCAGTATCTGGCTGCCCCCGCTGCCCGCCGCCCTGACCCTGGACAGCGTCGCGGGACCCCTGGAGGCCGGCCCGCGCGGAATGCAGCTCGCCAAGCGCCGGGGCGCCCTCCAGGTGCCGCTCGGTCTGCTGGACGACCCGACGAAGCAGTGGCAGGGCCAGTGGTTCCTGGACCTCACCGTGGCCGGCGGCCACGCCGCCTTCATCGGGGGCCCGCAGTCCGGCAAGACGACTCTCCTGCGCACGTTCGTCCTCTCGCTCGCGCTGACCCACACCCCGCAGGAGGTCGGCGTCTACGGTCTCGACCTGGTCGGCGGTGGCCTCCAGGCCCTGTCCGGCCTGCCGCACGTCGGCGGCGTCGCGGGGCGCGCGGACCGCGAGCGAGCGGCACGTACGGTCGAGGAGGTGCGGAGCATGCTCGCCACCCGCGAGGACCTCTTCCGTGAGCACGGCATCGACTCCGTCGAGCAGTTGCGCTCCCTGCACGCGGCGGGCCGGCTGTCTCAGCTCGCCTCGGCCGAGATCGTGCTCGTCATCGACGGGTTCGGAGCACTGCGCGACGACTTCGACGACCTGGACGACGCCGTCGTCGACATCCTCAAGCGCGGCGGCGGCTACGGAATCCACGTCGTGGCGGGCATGCTCCGCTGGAACGACGTACGCATCGCCACCCAGTCGACCTTCGGCACCCGCCTCGAACTGCGGATGAACGACCCGAGCGAGTCCAGCATCGACCGCAAGCTGTCCCAGACCCTGTCCCCCGACGAGCCGGGCCGCGTACTCACCGACGGCAAGCTCTTCGCCCAGGCGGCGCTGCCCCGTACCGACGGTCTCGCCGACACCACCGATCTGGGAGCGGTCCTGGAGCGCGCGGCCCGCACGGTCCGCGCCACCTGGAGCGGCGAGGTCGCCCAGCAGGTACGGGTCCTGCCGCACGTCCTGGAACCGCACCTGTTGCCGGGCCCCGCCGCCGAACCCCGGCGCGTGCCGATCGGCGTCGACCAGACGGCGCTGGAGCCCGTTCTCCTGGACCTGTTCGAGCACGATCAGCACCTGTTGGTCATGGGCGACAGCGAATGCGGGAAGACGAACCTCCTGAGGACGATCGCCGACGGCCTCATCGACCGCTACAGCGAGGACGAGCTGGTCTTCGCCGTCATGGACCCCCGGCGCAGCCTGCGGGGCGCGATCCCCGAGGAGTACAGGGGTGGCTACGCCTACAACGCCAAGCTGTGCTCCGGTCTCTCGGCCGGAATCGCCACCGAGCTGGAGAAGCGGCTGCCCGACGACAGCACTCGCGTCGAGGACCTGGAACCCGGCGACTGGGGCAGCGGCCCACGGATCGTGGTCCTCATCGACGACTACGACGTGCTGACCACGGCCGGTCAGTCGCCGCTCTCCCCCTTCCTTCCCTACATCCCGTCCGCGGTGGACATCGGCCTCCACTTCGTTCTGACGCGCCGGGTCGCGGGCGCGTCGCGCGGGATGTACGAGCCGCTCGTGCAGGGCCTGCGCGAGTCGGGGGCCTCGGCGGTCCTCATGGCGGGCGACCGCAGCGAGGGCCAGCTGTTCCCGGGCGTGTACGCCACCCAGCAGCCCGCGGGGCGCGGCGTGCTGATCCGCAGGGGGTACGCGAACCGCCTGATCCAGACCGTGTACACGCCGGGCTGACCTCCGGCACCGATGCGACGAAGGACCGAACGGACCTCATGACCAAGGACGTCATCGCCCTCACCACCCGCATGCCCGACCCGTGGACCGTGCTCGTAGGGCTGCTCTCCGGGGGTCCCGACAAGCTGGTGGACACCCACGGCGACGGCGCCGTCGTACAGCTCTGCGACCCGGAGGGCAGGCCCCTGGTATCCGTGGAGGCACCGCTGCTCGTCCAGGTGGCCGGCGAGGCGGAGCGTCTCCTCGGAGCCAAGGCGCCGCCGCTGCCGTTCTGGTGGACGGAGGCCCGTGCCACCACCGGTGTCGCGGAGGCCGAGCAGCTCGCGGGCACGTTCGCGGCCCGGCTCACCCACCTGGCCGGTGGCTCCGCCTGGCCCCCCGAGGCCGCCCGATCGCTGGCCGTGGTGCCCTCCGAGGGGGTGAGCGTCGCTCCCGCACCGGCCGCGGCGGTCCCCGCCGTCGACGTACTCACGGACAAGGTCGCCGTAGTCATCCAGGACCGCCCGGTCGTCGCGATGACGGCCTGGCTCGCGGACGCCTACCGGGCCGCCACGGAGGCCGGAATCGGACTTCAGGTCGTCACACCGGCCGGAACGACACTCTCCCCGGCGGCACGCCCCGCCCTCGGAACATGGCCGTCCCGCTGGATCGTCCAGGACGACCGGGACGGCTACTACGACGGGCTGTCGGGAGCCGTACTGCGCTGGCAGGACGGCATCTTCGCGCCGGTCGCGGGCCCCGGCGCGACCGGCGACGAACCGGACAGCCTGGTCGCCGCGTCCTACGGAGAGGTGGCGGAGAGCGGAGAGCGGCAGTTGGCGCTCACCTTCCGTACGGTCCACCCCGCCGACGACCGTCTGGTGCTCGGTGGCGGTGTGGAGTCGGTCTGGCGCGAGCTCACCGGTGCGCCCCCGGCCGGCTGGGGGACATCCGAACCCGCCAACCTCCCCTGGTCACCGCAGCGTCTCACCGACCTGGCCCATGAGCGGTCCCCCCGGCCGACGTGGGTCGTGGTCGTCGGCGGGCCGGACCGGCCCGGGCTCGCCACCGTCCGTGTCACCCGCACGACGGCGGGGGTGGAGGAGGAGGTGACGCTGGCGTTCGGCTACGGCGCCGACGAGGAGACACCGCTGGACGCGCTGCCCCGGGCGGCCGAGGTGCTCGCCACCCGCCACCGGCTCCGGTCGATGCTCGTCCAACTCCGCCGAGCCCGCCGCGATCTCGCGGTGCCGCCCCGCTTCGAAGGCCCCGGCGTCCCCCTGGCGTTCGTCCTGGGCGCCGACGAGGTCCGCGAGATCCCGGGCGACCGCGCCCGGCGTACTCCGCTGGCGGCGACCCCTGTTCAGCTGGGGCCCAGGGCTCGTCCCGCGCTGTACTACCCGCTGCCCGGCGATCCGTCGGACCTGGCGGGGTGGCAGGACTTCGAGCGGTTGGTGCGGCATCTGAAGGGCTCGTGACAGGGGTTGCCGCCGAAGTGTATTGGGATGGTCACAGTGCGGTGATTGCTGATTGCATCAGCGACGCGCGGGTTGATAGACATGATGGTTCGTACGGTTGTTCAGTCTGGTGGGGGGAAGCTGATGAAGTTCGACATGGGGGCATCGGTTCTGACGACCCTGAGGTCGCGTTCCTCGGAGTCGAGCACGGACCTGGGCACGCTGATCAATCAGCTGATCCAGGCGGCGCAGCCGCTGGAGGGCAAGTTCAACGGTGCCGGCAAGGTGGCCTTCGACTCGTTCAAGACGCGTTCGGACGAGATCACCGCAGCGCTGAACGGGTCGCTGGCGGCGCTGCTGGGTGGCCAGTCGGGGATGGACGCGGCGTTCGGTGAGGGTGACCAGGAGCAGGGCGAGAACGCGAAGTCGCAGATGGCATCCGCGAACTTCGACGCCGCCCGCTTCTCGGGTCGCGGCTGACCGCCTCACCTTCCACTCGCAGGCTCGGATCTCATTCCACGGGGAGTAATCAACTATGGCCACGGACAGTGACCGCCGTTCGTACGACACCGGTGCGTCGACGGAGGCACAGGGGAACATCCAGGCGGTCATCGCCCGCCTGGAGCAGGTGATCTCGGCGCGGGACGCCCAAGTGAAGGCGGCGATGCTGGACTTCGCCGCGGACGGGGTGGCGGACGAGTACCACGGCAAGGAACTGCGGTGGAACAACACCTCGAACGAGGTCAGGAACATCATCCAGTTGCTGAAGACCACGCTGGAGAAGAACGACGGCACGGCGCAGCAGACGCTGGCGCGTGCGAAGGCAGCGGTCGACAACATCGGCTGACGCGCAGCGCGTCCGGAGCGGGAGGAACGTTCCTTCCGTCACGGACGGGGCGGTGACGCGGTTCGGTGGTGCAGGGGTACACGGGGGTGGACGTTCATGACGGCGTGGGACATCAAGCCGCAGGGTGTGCAGGGGCAGTTGCAGGTGACCGGCACGCACGCGGGTGACCTGGAGAAGGCTCTGACGGCGCTGGTCACGACGATGTCGGAGGCGGCGACGGCGGCGGGGACCGCCGTGCCGGGTTCGGAGGCCTCGGTGCCGCTGCAGGGCCCGGTTCCGGTGGGGGCGGCCCCGTTGTCGGCGCCCACGCTGGGGCCGGTGGCCTCTGCGCTGAGCCAGTACCTGGAGCAGCGCCAGGGCTACCTGAAGTCGATGGCGGAGCGTATCCAGGCGGCTGTGCTGGGGGCGGCGAAGGCGACCAACGAGTACGTGGCGGGCGACCTGGACGCGGCGAAGCACGCGCAGGACGCGGCGAAGGCCGTGCGGCTGGACCTGCTGAAGGACGCTCCCGGGGGGAACAAGTGAGCAACGACCAGCCGATACCCCTGGCAGGCATCCCGGTCTTCACGGGGAACCTGGCCACGCTGGATGTGAAGGTCACCGAGCTGACGTCGGCCGGGGCGACGATCGCGACGACGACCGGTGACGTCCACAGCAGCTTCGGCGGTCTCCAGGCCTTCTACAAGGCGCCGGAGGCGGAGCAGCTGTTCGCGACGACGAAGCCGGTCGTGGACACCGGGCTGACGCTGCAGTCGGACCTGAAGACCATCGCGGGTGCGCTGAGCACGTACTCGGACACGGTGCACCCGCTGGTGGAGAAGCTGAAGGAGATCAAACGGGACGCGGGCGCGTTCCTCGTGAAGGTCAACGCCGACGACAAGTGGCGTGAGGACGGCGACCTGATCGAGGAGAACAACAACCGGCGTGATGAGATCGCCGAGACGCTGGCCGCGTTCCAGGAGGCGGAGACCGCCTGTTACAACAAGATCGTCGCCCTCGTATGCCTCCTGCCCCTGAAGAAGAGCGACGGCTCCGACAGCCCGAACCAGTACGGCTTCGACGCCGAGACCCTCAAGCAGGCCGAGGGGCTTCCCTGGGGGGATCCGCTGGTCGAGTCCACACCGGGGTGGCAGGTGTGGGAGCACGCCTGGGACTTCACCAAGGGTTTCTTCGTCGACGGGGTCTGGGGCACGATCAAGGGCCTGGGCACCCTGGTCGGCTTCGACGGCTGGGACGCGGCCGGTCAGGCCTGGACGGGCCTGGGCCAACTCGCCACCGGTGTCGCGATATCACTCAGCCCGGTGGCGGCCGTGCAGTTCTGGACGGCGAAGGACGAGGAACTCCCCACCTGGCTGCGTGAATCGCGCACCGCGGTGAAGGAGACCGGCAAGGCGCTGATCGCCTACGACCAGTGGGGCGAGAACCCCTCCCGGGCAGCCGGCGCGGTCACGTTCAACGTGATCACCACCGTCTTCACCGGCGGCACGGGGGGCGCGGTCGCCGGCGGCGGCAAGGCCGCCCTCGCCGCGAAGGCCCTGTCTACGGCAGGCAAGGTCAGCCGCTTCGTCGACCCGATGACGTACGTCTTCAAGGGCGCGGGCTTCGGCCTCACGAAGGTAGGCGACGCGATGGCCGGCCTCAAGGGACTGGGCACCATCGAGATACCGCCGCTCCCGGACAACGTCTTCACCCTCCCCGAAGGGGCCGTACGCCTGACCGACGGCACGATCGACCTCCCCGCAGGCGCAACCCTCCCGGAGGGCGCGGTCCGCCTCGCGGACGGCACGGTCCAACTGCCGGAAGGCGTGATCGCCCTCCCGGAAGGCACCGTCAAGAACCCCTTCGACGAGGGCGCCGCCTACGCCGACCTCAAGGGCAACCTCTACGACGAGAACGGCAACCTCGTCCAGCGCGCCGAGGACGCCCACGTCGAACCCGGCAGGACCGACGCGGACAACCCGGAGCACACCCGCGTGGAGACCCCGGTCCGGATCCCGGAGATGGCTGGCGTGGGAGCCCGTGCGGGCGAGGATACGAGGGCAACGTCCTCCACGGGGCATTCCTCCGAAAGCCCGCCAGTACATGACTCGAGCGGCCACGGCCCCGGCTCTGATGGGGGGCCCGGAGGTAGCGACCACACCGATAGGCCGGATAGCCAAGACGGATCGTCCGCCCGAGAGCCTGATGACGTCTCCAGTCCAGAAGCCGTCGGCATGGCGACCCGTCGCGACTTTGAGGCACGCGTCGCACCTGAGTCCACGATCCCGGCACCCCCCAAAGAACCTGGCGATTTCGTACTGGAAACGGGCGACCCTGTCTACTTCAGTGATGGCAGGACGGCCATTGGCTATGACAGAAGCACCAGGGTTAACTTTGACTACGTACGACCGCTCGACGGATACCACGATGTGGTAGTACACGGAAACAATCAAGGCTTCTTCGAGCCCGGCCGGGTCAATGAAGCTGGGTCTGGCTTCTCAGCGGGGGACACTCATCCGACGCACATCGCTGATGCGATCCGAGCTAACCCTAGCTACAACGGGGGCCCCGTACGGTTGGTTTCGTGCCACACAGGCACAGCCGCAGAGGATGCCTTGGATGTTCCCGCAGCCCAGTCCATCGCCAATGAGCTAGGGGTGCCCGTGATGGCGCCCACAAACAAGGTCGGCGTGAACATAAGGCTTGGCCCTGGCCAAACCCCCACCATCTTCGATGGGGGATACTGGCGAACCTTCCTACCCCTGGCACGCTAGTAGAGGGTGACACACATGCGAATCGCTGGTTTCTTTCAGGAACTATGGGCACCACCTTTCGGGAAGGCCGCAGGCAGCGTGCGGGACTTCACTAGGCCAACCCCCTATGAGGACGCCAAGAAAATCACTGAGTACCTGCTGGCTGGACACGATATCTTCAGCGTGATGGGCTCTTCCGAGGACGTATTTGGCTCCGGAAAAACCGTACTTGGCGGCGACTCGATCCTGAGTGATAATGAGTGGATCTGGCGGGGTGACCTCTGGTTCTACGTCTGGAACTATCACGTACAACTTCCGGAGGAATTCCTCAAACGCGTGAGGGATAATAACTACCGCACTCCCGCCGAGGACGAAATCCAGCTTGTAGAGATCGCTAAGTACGTGCAGGCCAATCTATAAAGGCTGCTAGAGCTTGCAACACGAACAGGAAATAACTCCCTCAGTGCTGGAGTTCCATGCGAGCCGCTCCACAAGCGAGTCAAGCTCGGCAAGAAACTCGGCATGCGCCTCCTGCGCGGTCAGAGACCAGCCGCCTGCTCGAGTGCAAACGCCAACCAGCACGCCACCGAGACGGGCGGCAGGTCCACGCGCTGCGTGCAGGGGGGCACTTCTCGGATACGCCGACCAGCTCGTGGAGATCGAAGGCGTGGCCGCCTTGCTCGACTCCTGATCGCACGGCGGCCGACTCTCCGCCCTGCCCCGGACAGACAAGCGCCCTTGGATCTGCCCTCCGCTACCCAGCGGCGGCAGCCCGAGGTGGTACCGCCCGTACCACCCCCATGACCAGCCGACGCCTACGCTCGTCGAGATGCGGCAACAACGTCTGGAACGCCGCCGCCAGGACATACACCAGAACAACGTGTCCGACAGCTGGAAGCCACGACTTGTTTTCCGGCACGCCCTGAGAGCTCATCACACCATCTTGTTAAAGTGAGCTGGCAGGGCGTAATCGGCGCGCGGATCCGGCCGTTCGTGAGGGTGGGTACTCGACAGTGGATCGTGGACGATGAGTTGTGTGCGCTGATGGAGCCGCCGCTGTCGCCGCCTCGGCCGGAGCGAGCCCGGCTGGGGCTCGGTTCGGGCCGGACGTGCTGACGTCGCCTGGACCAGTGGCAGTGCGCAGGGGTTTTCGACCGGCTGCCGCACCGAACAGACGCCCCGTGCGGGGATCGACCTCGACGAGGCCGCGCAGACGCTCGGGTTCACCGGAGCGGGCGTGCCGGTCCTCCCGTGCGGCCGTCACCTGGGCGCCGGCCGAGCGATTCACACCGAACGGCTCTCCCGCGCGACCCGGCAGGGGGTCACCCGACTCGGCGCGGGCGTCTTCCCGCTCCCGCAGCAGCGTCGCTACCCCCTGGCCGAGCCCGACCGTGAGTGACGGACGCCCATGAGCACCCGCCTGATACACCGCCCGGCCCGGACCACACGGCCTCCGGCCGCCGCGCCGCCCCTCACCGTCGAGGCCCCGCCCAACCTCCCCGAGGGGAAGGCCGGCGTCATCACGATGTCGCTGTTCCCCGCCGCCGGGGTCATGTCGTCCGTCGTGATGATGACCGCCGTACGCGACAGCCGGTTCGCCGCCCTGGGCGCGGTCATCCTCGTCGTGACCGTCATCGGCTCCGTCTCGCTCCACCTCTCCCCTCACGGCAGGGCCCGGCGCACCCATCGGACGCGACGGGAGACCTACCTCGCCTACGTCGAGAGGCTGCGTCGGCAGCTCTCCGCGGAGGAGCGCGCGCGCCGGGAGCTCGCCGACGTACTCGATCCGCCGCCGGACGCCCTGTACGACATCGTGCGGGACCCCGCCCGCCGGTGGGAACGCCGCCGCGACGACGCGGACTTCCTGCGTGTGCGGGTCGGCGTCGGGGAGATACCCGTGGGCGACCTGAAGATCGCCCACGCGAGGTCCTCCGTCCTCACGCCACCGGACCCCTTCATGCTCAACGAGGCCTCTGCTCTGGTGAGCCGCTTCCGCACGGGGACCGACCTTCCCCTCACGGTGCCCCTGGACCGGGCCGGGAACATCAGCGTCGTCGGCCCGCGCGAGGACTGCCTGCGCGTGGCCCGCGCCCTGCTCGTCCAGACCGCCGCGACGCACGCCCCCGAGGACGTGGCGATGGCGCTCGCCGTTCCCGGCGAACGGATCGCCGACTGGGACTGGGCGAAGTGGCTGCCGCACCTCCTGGACCTCGAACAGCACGACGGCCCGGTCGCCGCCCGGCGTATCGCCCCGTCGGCGCCCCAGCTCGCGCGGCAGCTCGCCGCCGACCTGGGCCGGCGCGCGTCCTGCGCGGCGGAGGTACGTGGGGGGCCGGCCGGGCACGATGCCCTGTCCATGACGTCCCGGCTCCTCGTCATCACCGACGGACACGGCGGGAACGCCGTCGATCTGCCCCTCCCCGACGACACGGTCGGCCTGCGTGACATGGGCGTCACCGTCCTTCACCTGGTCGAACAGCGCGTTCAGGAGCCCGGGCGCGTCGGCATCCGGCTCACCGTAGAGGGCACCCAGGTCGTCATGGAGGACCTGCGCGAGCCCGAACCCGTCAGTTCCCACGGCACCGTCGACGAGGTCGGCAGCTCCTTCGCCGAGGGCCTGGCCCGGATGCTGGCGCCGCTGCGGCTGTCCGACGAAGGCCTGGTGGCCTCCCCCCTGCCGGACACCGGTGGTTTCGCCGGTCTCCTCGGCATCGACGACCTGGCGCGCCTCGACCTGTCCCGGCTGTGGGCGCCACGCGGCGAACTCGCCTTCCTGAGCGTGCCCATCGGCATCAACGAGACGCATGAGCCGGTGCTGCTTGACCTCAAGGACTCCGCGGAGTTCGGCATGGGCCCGCACGGGCTGTGTGTCGGCGCCGACGGTGCGGGACGGTCCGAGTTCCTGCGCTCCCTCGTCCTCGCCCTGGTGACCACGCACCCACCCGAGGACCTCGCCCTCGTACTCGTCGACTACGCGGACGAGGCGACCTTCGCCCCCTTCGCGATGCTCCCCCACGTCTCCGGTGTCATCACCGGCCTGGAGGACCGGGCCGGCCTGGTCGAGCGCCTCCACGCCTCGCTCGCCGGTGAGGTGGAGCGCCGTCGCCAAGCCCTCGGGGACGCCGGTGACGTCCCCGACATCGGTGCGTACGCCGCACTGCGCTCCGAAGAACGGCCCGAGCTGGATCCGCTGCCGCACCTGCTCGTCGTCATCGACGAGTTCGGAGAACTCCTCGCCGAGGAACCCGACTTCATCGAGCTCCTCCTTTCCATCGGCCGCATCGGCGGCTCCGTCGGTGTGCATCTGCTCCTCTCCGGCGGACAGATCGATTACGGCGGTCTCAAGGGCCTGGAGAACTCCCTCTCGTACCGGATCGGTCTGCGCACCTTCTCCGCCGACGAGTCACGGGCGGTCCTGGACACCACGGACGCGTTCCACCTGCCGCCGCGGCCGGGCCTCGGATACCTCAAGGTCGACACCCGTCATTACGAGCGCTTCCAGGCCGCCCACGTCTCCGGCGGCTACCAGGGGCCCTCGCAGCGTGCGGACGAGGTGGAGAGCGGCCCGCTCGCGGTGGAGTACGAGGCGTTCAACACCCTGTCCGCACCGAGCGGCCCGGGCCGGGGGGCACCGGCGTCCGGGCGCCGTGAGACCGGGCCGTCCGAGGTGGACGTCGTGGTCGAACAGCTGGAGGACGCCGCAGCAGCGGTGCACGGCATCTGGCTGCCCCCGCTCCCCGCCGCGCTCGCCCTCGACAAGGCCGCCGGCCCGCTGGAAACCGGCCCGCGCGGAATGCAGCTGGCCGGGCGGCAGGGCCCGCTCCAGATTCCGCTCGGCCTGCTCGACGATCCGGTCGCGCAGTGGCAGGGACAGTGGTACCTGGACCTCACGGCGGCCGGTGGCCACGCCGCCGTCATCGGTGACCCGCAGTCGGGCAGGACGACCTTCCTGCGCACCCTGGTCCTCTCTCTCGCGCTCACCCACACCCCGCAGGAGGTCGGTGTCTACGGCCTCGACCTGATCGCCGACGACCTCCAGGTCCTCGCCGGGCTGCCGCACGTCGGCGGCATCGCGGGGCACGACGACCGCGCACGCGTGGTGCGGGCGGTCGAGATGGTGGGAAGCATGCTCGAAGAGCGCGAGAACCTCTTCCGCGAGCACTCCGTCGAATCCGTCGAGCACCTGCGCACCCTGCACCGCGCGGGCTGGCTGCCCCAGCTGGCGTCGGCGGAGATCGTGCTGGTCATCGACGGTTTCGACGCACTGCGCGACGACTTCGACGAGTTGGACGACACGCTCCTCGACATCCTGGAGCGGGGCGGTGGCCACGGCATCCACATCGTCGCCGGGATGCGCCACTGGAACGAGGTGCGCACCGCCACCCGGGCGTCGTTCGGCACCCGGGTCGAACTGTGTCTGGACGACCCCGGCGATTCCGGCATCGATCCCGAGCTCGCCGGGACCCTGTCACCCGACGAACCCGGCCGCGCCCTGACCGACGGGGGGCTCTTCGCCCAGACCGCGCTCCCGCGTACGGACGGACGCGCGGACGCCACCGAGCTGGAGGCCGTCCTCGAACGCACGGTGCGTGCGGTCCACGCCGCCTGGAGCGGTGAGGTCACCCCGCCCGTCCTGGTCCTGCCCCACCTCCTGGAACCCCACCTGCTCCCCCGCCGGGCCGCCGAGCCCCGCCAGGTGCCGATCGGCCTGGACCAGGACGCTCTCGCTCCCGTTCTGCTCGACCTCTTCCGCCAGGACCAGCACCTGCTCGTCCTGGGAGACAGCGGGTGCGGCAAGACGACCCTCCTCAGGACCGTCGTCCACGGCCTCGTCGACCGCTACAGCGAGGACGAGCTGCTCTTCGCTGTCATGGATCCGAAGCAGGGGCTGCGGGGCGTGGTCCCTGAGGAGTTCGACGGCGGTTACGCCCACAACGCCAAACTGTGCGAGGGCCTCGCCGCCGGAATCGCCATCGAGCTGGAGAAGCGGCTGCCCGACGACAACACTCCCTCCGAGGACCTGGAGCCCGGCAACTGGGGCGCCGGCCCACGGATCGTGGTGCTCGTCGACGACTTCGACGCCCTGATGACGGGCCGCCATTCACCGCTCGACCCGTTCGTGCCGTACCTCCACTCGGCGGTGGACATCGGCCTCCACTTCGTCCTGTCGCGGCAGGTGACAGGAGCGTCGTGGGGCATGTACGAGCCGCTGGTCCACAGCCTGCGCGAGTCGGGCGCAAGCGCCGTCCTCATGGACGGCGACCACTCCGAAGGCCAGTTGTTCCCCGGGGTGTACGCGAGTCAACAGCCTCCGGGCCGGGGCGTGTTCCTCCGCAAGGGCCGGCCGAACCGCCTGATCCAGACGGTGTACACGCCCGAATGACGCACGTCGGCGGCGGGGCGCACGAGGGCCGGCACTCTTCCTGTGCTGCCGGTCCTCGGCGAGCGGAGCCAGGGCGGAAATGACGGGAAGTCCGGACAGCTGTCTGCTAGAAAGACGAACCCAGCCCGTCCACGAGGACTTGGATGCCATGCCCCGCGCCGTCACGCTCATCCGTTCCACCGCCCTGTCCGACGTGGCCGAGTACGCCTACGCCGCCACCGCCCCCGCCGACGCGCGGTTGATCTTCCTCGCCGGGGCATGCCCCCTGAACGAGGACGGGTCCACGGCGGCCGTCGGCGACTACGCCGGCCAGGCGGCGAAGGCCGTCGAGAACATGAGGACCGCGCTCGCGGCGGCGGGGGCCGACCTGGAGGACGTCGTCAGCACGCGCGTACTGGTCGCCTCCACGCGCCAGGAGGACCTGGTGACCGCCTGGCAGGTGGTCCGGGACGCGTTCGGCGCCCACGACGTCCCGAGTACGCTCCTCGGCGTCACCGTTCTGGGATACGCCGACCAACTGGTGGAGATCGAAGGCGTCGCCGCCGTGCTCGACTCCTGACCGCCCGGCGCCCGGCCTCCGCCGGGCAGGGGACGTCCACGACGAGGGCGCCTCAGCGCCCACGGCCCGTCAGCCGTGTTACCGGTGTCTTACGGAGAAGGACCGTCACTGCCCCGGCGGGCGGGACGTGGCTTGGATGGGCGCATGCTGGGGCGGTCGGCCGCGGCCGGCCCGCTCGTCGCCCTCCGGAGGTCCTGGTGTCACGTTCGTACCGTCGTACCGCTGTGCCCGTCCTGCTCGTCCTGACGGTCGTCGCCGGCATCGGGCTCTTCCTCTTCCAGCCGTGGAAGGCGTTCACCGACACGACCGTGGACGAGGCGCTGCCCGGTGCTTCCGCCCCCGCGGCGAACGGCGGACCGGCTGTGAAGGACACGGCCCGCAGGAACGGCGAGGAACCCTCGGCTCAGGACACCGGACCGAAGAGCCTCGCCATGGGCCGCTTCGTGTCCCATGAGCACGGCACCAGCGGCAGCGCACGCACGGTCCAGCTCGCGGACGGCGGCCAGGTGCTGCGGATCGAGGATTTCGCGTCCTCGGAAGGTCCTGACGTACAGGTCTACCTGTCTACTCGCGACGCCGACGCGGTCGAAGCGGGGCTCGGGGACGGGGCCCTCGCACTCGGAGAGCTCAAGGGCGATCGGGGGAACCAGAACTACACCGTCCCGGCCGGCACCGACCTGTCCCGGTTCCACAGTGCCGTCATCTGGTGCGCACGGTTCTCGGTCTCCTTCGGCGCTGCCGATCTCGCCCGGATCGAGGGCTGATTCGGTGACGGTCCGCCCTGCCTCTGCCCGCCGGGTCCTCGTCGTCGAGGACGATCCGACCGTCGCCGAGGTCGTCACCGGATACCTCGTCGCCGCCGGCTACGAGGTCGAACACGCCGCCGACGGCCTCGCCGCCCTGGAAGCGGTCGCCGCCCTGCGCCCGCAGCTGGTCGTCCTCGACCTGATGCTGCCGGGGCTGGACGGCCTGGAGGTGTGCCGCAGGATGCGTGCGGGCGGCGGGCATCCGGTACCGGTGGTGATGCTGACCGCTCGGGGGGAGGAATCGGACCGGATCCTGGGTCTGGAGCTGGGCGCCGACGACTACATGACCAAGCCGTTCAGCCCCCGCGAACTGGTGCTGCGCGTGGCCTCCGTCCTGCGCCGCGCCGAGGCCCAGCCGCCCTCTGCCGCCACGAGGGACCTGAGGGCCGGTGACCTCGTCGCCAGTCCGGGCGCACGGCGGGCACGGCGCGGTAGCCGTGAACTGAACCTCACAGCACGGGAGTTCGATCTGCTGGCCTTCCTGTTGCGCAATCCCGGCCGGGTGTTCTCCCGTGAGGAGCTGCTGCTGCACGTGTGGGGATGGGAGTTCGGCGACATGTCGACCGTCACCGTGCACGTCCGGCGGTTGCGCGAGAAGATCGAGGACGATCCGGCCGTGCCGAAGCTCATCAGCACGGTGTGGAGCGCCGGATACCGCTTCGACCCGCCCGGGGACGAAGCCGGCCGTGAGGACGTCCGGTCGTGATCGACATGCTGATCATCGTCGCCCTGGCCGCTCTGGGCGCACTGTTCGCCGGAGTACTGGCAGCTCCCGTCATCACCTGGCTGCGCGGCCGCTCCGTGGTCCTGTCGATGTTCGCGGTCGCCGCGCTCGCCGTCGTCGCGATGGCCGCGAGCACGGTCGCGGTGGCGCTGGAGATGTTCCTGTCGAACCACGACCTCCGTGTGGTGCTCATCGTGGTCGCCGTCTCGGGAACGATCTCCCTCGGAGCCGCACTCCTCTTCGGACGCCGGATCGCCGCGGGCAGCCGGGAGCTGGCGCTGGCCGCCGCCACTGTCGGTGGCCCCGGCTTCGCCGCCCCGGTGGACCCGCCCACCAGTGAGCTCGCCGCGCTCGCCGCCGCTCTGGAGAGGGCCGGGTCCCGGCTACGGGCCGCGCAGGACCGCGAGAGGTCGCTGGACACCTCGCGGAGGGAGCTGATCGCCTGGATCTCCCACGACCTGCGCACCCCGCTCGCCGGGCTGCGGGCAATGGCCGAGGCGTTGGAGGACGGTGTCGCACCCGACCCCGGCCGCTTCCACACCCGGATCCGGGTCGAGGCCGACCGGCTGTCCGGCATGGTCGACGACCTCTTCGAGCTCTCCCGCATCCAGGCCCGTTCCCTGGAACTGACCCTGACCCGGGTGTCGGTCTACGACCTGATCGACGACGCCCTCGCCACGGCCCGGCCGCTGGCCCACGACCGCGGGGTGCGTCTGGTGGACGGCGGAGTCGCGGCGCTTCCGGTCCGGGTCGACGCCCAGGCCATGACGCGCGTGCTCGGCAACCTCCTGGTCAACGCCATCCGGGCGACGCCCGCTGACGGTACCGTCGCGGTGAGCGCGCATCCCGAGGGCGACCGGGTGGTACTCGGCGTGGCGGACGGCTGCGGCGGGATCGCGGAGCAGGACCTGTCGCGCGTCTTCGACACGGGCTGGCGCGGCGGTGAGGCCCGCACACCCCCCGAAGCGACGGTCAAGGATCCCTGGACGCCCTCCGAGCACGGTACGGCGGCTGCCGCCGCCCCGGAGCGGCACGGGGACAGCGGAGCGGGCCTCGGACTCGCCATCGTCCGCGGCATCGTCGAGGCCCACGCCGGTCACGCCTCGGTTCGCAACACCGCCGTGGGATGCCGCTTCGAGATCGCTCTGCCCGCCACCGGCACCCCGCAGCCCTCACAGGACATGTGAGGGCTGCTCCTCACCGCTCGGCCGGTTTCCGCAGGCCCGGAGGCCCGGCTCGGGAAGCCGCCGGCGGGGAGCCGAGCGCCGAAGCAGGGGCCGTCAGGAGCCCGCCGTGCCGTGCACGAAGCGCCGAAGGTGCGCACGCACGGTGTCGGGCTGCTCCGACCAGGGCTCGTGTCCGGCGTCTTCGACCCGGGTCAGCGGAAGGTCGAGCCTGAGCGCGAGTGCTTCGAGCACCGACACAGGACGAGGGTCGTCGGCCCCTCCGAGGAGCTCCGTCCGCGCGGGCAGGCATGCGCGGAGCTCGGTAAGATGCCCGTCGAGCGGGTCCGCGCGGGCTTCCTTGCCGAGCTCACTGTTCATGGACCAGTTGACGGGTCGACGCCGCCGTGCGCCATGCGCGGCCCGGTGCCGGCCACGTTCGGGATCGGCGTGGTCGGTGAACCAGGCCAGGGTGAGCAGCTCGACTTCCTGCTCCTCCGTGCGGTGCGGCAACTCCTGCAACCAGCGGAGCTGTTCCTGCTGCGCTGCGGACATGCGGCGGCCTCTCTCCGCTCGGTACCCGGCACGCCAGTCACCGACGAACGGCCCGCACATCAGCAGCATCGCGGCGACCCGGTCAGGATGCGCCATGCAGAACCGGCTCGCCAGGTCGGTGCCGTAGGAGTGCCCGATCAGCACGGCCTCGGGCACGTCCCAGGCGTCGAGCAGCTCGACGAGATCGTCGACATGACGGGCGAAGGTATGGGAGCCCCGCCACGGGGACCGGCCTGTGCCGCGTTGGTCGTACCGGTACACGGGTGCCAGGTCCGCGATCATGGGGGCGACATCGCCCAGATAGTCCGGCAGCCCCGGACCGCCGTGGAGCAGGATCACGGCCGGCCGCCGAGCCGTGTCCCCCAGCGTCGACCAACGTAACCGCGCCTCGTCGCTCATCGACGTGAGGCCCTGCGTCTCCATCAAGGTCACCGCTGAGAACCTACCGGTGTCACTCAGCCACCGTGAAGGCCCGGCGGGGCGAGGCGGTAGCAGTCCCCCAGAAATCGGGTTGCCTCGGGGACAGCGCTGACGTTGCCTGGCAGCATGACTGAACTGCGTACCGATCGCCTCCTGCTCCGTCGATGGCAGGATTCCGACCTTGCACCGTGGGCGGCGATGAATGCTGATCCCGAGGTCCGGCAGCACCTGGGCGGCTTGCTCACCCGTGAGCAGAGCGATGCCTCCGTCGCGCGGTTCCAGGACGATTTCGACCGAAGGGGCTACGGATGGTGGGCAGTTCAGCTGCGGGCCACGGGTGAGTTCATCGGCTTCGCGGGCTTGGACCAGGTGGACGACGGCATGCCGTTCTCGGGGGTGGAGATCGGTTGGCGGCTCGCTCGCCCGGCATGGGGCCAGGGTTACGCCACCGAGGCCGCCTCGGCCGGTCTGGCCTTCGGCTTCAAGACGCTCGGACTTCCCGAGATCCTCGCGGTGACGACTGCCACCAACGTCCGTTCCCAGGCGGTGATGCGCCGGATCGGCATGACCCGGGACCCGGCGGACGATTTCGACGACCCCACCGAGCCCGAAGGGCCACTGCGTCCCAACGTGCTGTACCGCATCGCGCGTGGGCTGAGGGTCTGACCCTCCCGGTTCGGCCGGCCGGCGGGGAGCGGCCGGCCGGGAGCATCGTCAGAGCTTCGCGAGGCCCGCCAGCAGCTCGGCGGCGGGCTTCGGACGGACGAGCCAGCGGAGGTGGCTGCCCTCGAGCGTCCGGACGTCGAAGGGGTTGTCGGGAGTGAGCGCGTCGCCTTCGCGGATCATGCGGTCCTGCACGGCGGGCGGGAGGCTGGCATCGGCGGCCAGGCGCACGTAGGTCCTCGGGATCCGGCCCCAGGTCGCCGCCTGCGCCCGGTCGGCGGACGTGCCCATGTCGAGGTTCTCATCGGGCTGGAAGGTGTTCAGGAAGGTGCGGAACTCGTCATCGGTGAGGTCGGCGGCGAACGCCTGCTTGAACGCGGCGAGCGTCGCCGCTTCTGCGGTGCGGAAGTTGACCCGGAGAAGGCCCAGCTCGGCCGGGTTCCCGACGAGCGCGGCGGCCAGGGCTCCCTGGTCGACGTCGGCCATCTCCGGCTCGGCGTAGTAGTCGTTCGCCTCCAGTTCGACGGGGCACCAGGCGGAGACGTAGACGATCCGGTCGATCAGCTCGGGCCGGGCGTTGGCGACGGCGGTGCACGTGGCGCCGCCCCTGCTGTGGGCGACGAGGACGGTGGGCCCGTTCCGCTTGGCCCTTTCGAGGACTTCGATCACGCGGGCGGCGTTGTCCGCGAGCGTGACCCCCGTGATGCTCCCCCGTTCCGAGGCGAGGGCGTCGAGATCCTGTGGAGCCTGGTACGGCGCGGGGAAGGTCGCCTCGAAGCCGTGCCCCGGGAGGTCGACCGCGGCGGACCGGTGTCCGAGCAGGGCGAGTTCCGCCTGCAGCGGTGCGAACGAGAACGAATTCGCGAAGGCCCCGTGGACCAGGACGAAGGTCGGCTGATTCTGCATGCCTCAGCCTCCAACAGAATGATCTCCGGAGCAATGCCCGGAGGGGGAACGCCCTCCGCATCGGCGTCTCACCGCATTCCACCCACCCCACCCCTGCCCGAAATGCCGGATCTTCCAGCATGTGCAACCAGGGGTTGACCATCCCTTCCCTCGCACCTAAGTTTCTCGCAACCCGCTGGTACATCGATTAACCACTCCGGTTAACGTCCTGGTTGGAGACATCCCGCTGTGCGCTCACCCCTGAGTCGGCGCGGTTTCCTTGCTGCTGGTTCCGGCCTCGCCGCCGCTACCGCGCTGCCCGCAATGTCCGGCTGCTCCACGCTCGCCTCGGCCGATTCCGACCCCGGCTCCCTACTCGTCCACACCCAGCTCGGCACCACCGCGCCGGGCTCCGCCACGTACACCGCGGTCGTCAAGGCCTTCGAGAAGGAGAACCCGGACATCCGGGTCAAGAACCTCGTCAACGGCGACGACCTCCCCCAGGTCTACGAGACCTCACGGCTGGCCCGTAAGGAGCCGGACGTGGTCATGGTCAACCTGTACGACAAGACGCTCGCCTGGACCGACGTCGGCGCCACCGTCGACGTCAAGGGCTACCTCGACGACTGGGGGCTGCGGGAGCGTGTCCTGCCCGCCGCCCTGACGGAGTGGTCCGACGGCAAGGGCAGGCTCCGGGCCTTCCCGTACTTCGCCACCAACTGGCCCGTCGCCTTCAACACCCACCTGCTCGACCGGGCCGGCGTCGGCTCCGTCCCCACCACCGGGGACCAGCTCATCGGCGCCGCGCGGAAGCTGCGGGCCAAGGGCATCGCGCCCGTCACCGTCGGCGGCAACGACTGGACCGGGCAGAAGCTGCTGGCCCAGATCATCCAGACCTTCCTCACCCCCGAGGACGCCCGGCAGGTCTACACGACCGGCGACTTCAGCGGCAGCCGGGGAGCCCGCGAGGGCATCGACTACTTCGTGGCCCTCCGGGACGCCGGTGTCTTCGCCGACAAGGCGCAGGGGCTGACCTCCGACACGATGACCACGCAGTACAACACCGAGGCGGCTGCCATCCAGTCCGCGATGTCCTCCGCCCTGGCGAAGGTCCCCGCGAAGGCGGCCGGGCACACCGAGATCGGTGGCTGGCCGCTCGCGCCGGGTGCCGCTCACGAGAAGCCGACCATCCTGCGCTCGTACACCCTGATCGGCTTCTGGATCAGCCCCAACGGCGTGAAGAAGCTGTCCTCCGTCGAGAAGTTCCTCCGCTTCATGTACCGGCCCGACGTGGTCTCGCGCTTCATCACCGAGAGCGGCCGGGACATGGCGCTCGTGACCGACACGGTCAGCAAGGACTTCCCGCTGGTCGCCGAGGCCCAGCGGCTCGGCGACCGGGTCGGCCAGGCACTCCTGCCCGACCTCTACGTCCCGCCGACCGCCACCCAGCCGCTGATCACCGCCACCAGCACCGCCTTCACCCGGGGGACGAGCGCGGCCTCCGTGCGCTCCGCCCTGGAATCCGCCTACCGCACGGCCTGATCCGCGCGCCCGACCTCTGCGAGTCCTCCCATGACGATGCTCTCGTCCGCCCCGGGCGGCGCCTCGGTCCGCGGACCGGTCCCACCCCCGCCGTCCGCCTCCACCACGAAGCGCCGTACGCAGGGCGGGGTCATCCTCGCCGTGCCCGCGCTGGTCTGGTACCTGGTCTTCATGGTCGGCCCGCTGGTCGCCATCTTCGTGATCGCCGCCCTGCACTGGCCCGGCATGCTCCAGCCGGTCTCCTTCGCCGGAACCGGCAACATCAGCGCCGTCCTCGACGACCCGGTCTTCTGGGACGCGGTGCGGAACACCGCCGTACAACTCGTCGTCGCCGTACCCCTGATGATCATCGGGGCGTACATGCTCGGCTACTACGTCGCGCAGAAACCGCCGGGCCACCGCGTCCTGCGGTATCTGCTCTTCATCCCCGGGCTGATCTCCACCCCCGCCAAGGCGATGGTGTTCTACGCGGTCCTGTCGCCCGACGGCCTGCTCAACGGCGCCCTGGACAAGGTCGGCCTCGGTTCGTTGACCGACGCCTGGCTCGCCTCGCCCTCCACCGCGCTCGGTTCCCTGATCCTCCTCGACGTGTGGAGCGGCATCGGATTCACCGCCGTGCTGTTCGCGGCCAGGCTCGGCAGCGTCCCGGACGAGATCGGTGAGGCCGCGCAGCTCGACGGTGCCGGGCACTGGCGGGCCATGTGGCGCATCCACTTCCCCGTCATCCGTGACTTCGTGGGTGTCGTGACGATGCTCCAGTTCCTCTGGACGCTGTTCGGCTCCGCGCAGAACGTGCTGCTGCTGACCCAGGGCGGGCCGGGGAGCTCGTCGACGACGCTGTCCTTCCTCGTCTACCAGAAGGCGTTCATCGCGGCCGACCTCGGCTACAGCCAGACCGTCGGTGTGGTCCTCTTCCTGGTCGGTCTTGCCGGGCTGCTGACCATCCGCCGCGTCTTCCGCCAGAACTACTGATCGGAGCTGGTCCCATGAAGTTCGGAAGGTCCTGGCTGCCGGCGCACATCTTCGCGTGGCTGTACATGGTGCTGCTGGTCGTCCCCCTCTACTACCTGCTGGTCTCGGCGTTCAAGACGAACGACCAGATCTTCGGGAGCCCCTTCTCCCTCCCCACCTCGCTCTCGACGGCCAACTTCACCGAGTCGTTCTCCTCCGCGCACCTCGGTCCCGCCGTCCTCAACTCGATGCTCGTCACCGTGCTGGCCCTGGCCCTCACCCTGGGCCTCGCGATACCGGCGGCCTTCGCCATCGCCCGTACCGAGGGGCGCCTCGGGGCCCTGGTCGAGCGGGTGTTCTCGCTGGGCTTCCTGGTCCCCACGTTCGCCGCGCTCTTCCCGACGTTCCTGCTCGCCGCCGCCACCGGGCTGTTCCACACCCGCGCGTTCATGGTGCTGTTCCTGCCGGCCACGGCGATGCCGCTGTCCGTCGTCATCCTGGTGCAGTTCATGCGCACCATCCCGCGCGAGATGGAGGAGGCGGCGCGCATGGACGGCGCGTCCACCTTCGCCGTCCTGCGGCACGTCTACACCCCGATGTGCATGCCGGGCATCGCGACGATCCTGCTGCTGAACTTCCTGACCTTCTGGAACGAGTACCTCTACTCGCTCGTCATCATCGGCCCCGACCCGGAGCAGCGGACCGTGCAGGTCGCCCTGCCCACGCTCAAGTCCCTGACGGGTACGGACTACGGCATCCTTACGGCGGGCACGGTGCTGACCCTGGTCCCGGTCTGGGTGGTCTACACCGTGCTCCAGAAGCGGATGCAGCAGGCTCTCGTCAGTGGGGCAGTGAAGATGTGAACAAGCGACTCGAAGGGCGTACCGCCGTACGTCCCACCATCAAGGCCGTGGCCGCGGCGGCGGGGGTGTCCACCGCCGCGGTGTCCCAGGCGGTCAACGGCACCGGCCGGATCTCGGAGGCCACCCGCCGCCGGGTGCTGGACGCGGCCACGGAGCTGGGCTGGTCCCCGAGCGCCTCCGCGACGGCGTTGCGCCGGGCCCGTACGCGGACGATCGCGCTGGTCGTCCGGCGGCCCACCGACGTGCTGGGTTCCGACCCGCACTTCGGTGAGCTGATCACCGGTCTGGAGGGCGAACTCGCCCCACGCGGCTACGGTCTGCTGCTCCACCTGGTCGCCGACATGGCCCAGGAGAACGCGCTCTACGAACGGCTGGTCGCGGAGGGCCGCATAGACGGCGCCGTGCTGACCGACGCCCGCGCCGACGACCCTCGCCCGGACCTGCTGCGGGGCCTCGGGCTGCCCGCCGTGCTCCTGGGCGCGCCCGACGGCGAATCGCCCGTGCCCCGCGTGGGGCTAGGGCAGCAGGGCGCCGGCATAGGGGAGGCGGTCGCCCATCTGCTGGAGCTGGGCCACCGTCGCGTCGCCTACGTCGCGGGTCCGGCCGAACTGCTGCACACCCGGCTGCGGTTGGCCGCCTTCGAGGAGTCCCTGGCCGAGGCGGGTCTGCGCCCCGTCGCCGTACGGCACAGCGACTTCACCGAGCGGGCCGCCGTCGCCGTCACCGAGGAGCTGCTCGCACTGCCCGAACGGCCGACGGCCCTCGTGTTCCCCAACGACTCCATGGCCGTCTGCGGCATCGGCACGGCGCAGCGCGCCGGGCTCCGGGTGCCCGGTGACCTGTCGGTCATCGGGTACGACAACCTCTCGCTCGGCCGCTGGGTCCACCCCCGGCTCACCACCGTCGACCAGCAGGTCCAGCGCGTCGGTGCGGCCGCCGCGCTCACCCTGCTCGCCGGCTGCGGGGAGGAGGTGCCCCCGCCGGTGCTCGACGGCCGACCCCGTCTCGTCGTACGGGAATCGACGGGCCCGCTGACCTCCCCGCCCTGATCCGCCGCACCACCACGGCACCCCCCGCACACCGAAGAGGACCCGGAAACACCATGCGACGCCACAGCGCCCAGCTCACCCACGACTCCGCCGTCCTCCCGTGGCTCGGCACCAACTTCTGGTCCCGGACCGGCGGTCCGCTGATGTGGCGGAACTACGAGCCGGGCACGGTCCGCGAGGAGCTGGCCGTGCTCAGGGAGCACGGCCTGAACATGACCAGGTCGTTCTTCTACTGGCCCGACTTCCACCCGGAACCGGGGAGGATCGACGAGGAACTCTGCGACCGTTTCCGGGACTTCCTCGACGCGCACCAGGAGCTGGGGATGGGCACGGTCCCCACGTTCATCGTCGGGCACATGTCGGGTGAGAACTGGGACCCGGCGTGGCGTGGTGACCGGGATCTGTACGAGGACGTGTGGCTCGTCGGCCGGCAGGCGTGGTTCGTCTCCCAGATGACCCGGCGCTTCAAGGACCACCCGGCGGTCACGGGCTGGCTGATCACCAACGAGATGCCGGGGTACGGCCGGATCTACCAGGTCGACCCGCCGTCGAGCGATGTCGTCACCGCGTGGGCGCAGTTCATGTGTGACGCGGTGCGCGCCGCGGGCGGCACCCAGCCGGTGTCGCTGGGCGACGGCGCCTGGGGCATCGAGGTGACCGGCCGGGACAACGGTTTCTCGCTGCGTGAGACCGCCGAGTACGTCGACTTCGTGGGGCCGCACGTCTACCGCTCCGACACGGACCGGCCGCGCCAGCACTACCGTGCCGCGTTCGAGTGCGAGCTGGCCGCCGTCACGGGTCAGCCTGTCGTGCTGGAGGAGTTCGGGCTCTCCACCGACACGGTCTCGGCGGCGAACGCCGGGATCTTCTACCGGCAGACCCTGCACAACTCGCTGCTGGGCGGGGCCACCGGCTGGATGGCCTGGAACAACACGGACTACGACGACCTGTGGGAGCAGTCGCCCTACGACCACCACCCCTTCGAGATGCACTTCGGGATCACCGATCACGCCGGGCGCCCGAAGGAGCCGCTGCGCGAGCTGGCCGCCTTCGCGAAGGTCCTGGAGCAGGTGGACTTCGCACGCTGCCGCCGTACCGACGCGGACGCGGCTCTCGTGGTGCCGGCCTTCCTGGAGCGGGGCTACCCCTACAGCAGGCCCGCCGACCGCCCGCTGATCTTCACCTCGCTCCACCAGGGTTACGTGGCGGCGCGGGGCGCGGACCTGCCGGTGGCGTTCGCCCGGGAGGCGGACGGGCTGCCCGACGACGCCTCGCTGTATCTGCTGCCGTCGACCCGCCAGCTGACCACCCGCACCCGGCGTGCGCTGGAGCGCCGGGCGAAGGAGGGGGCCACGGTCTACCTGTCGTTCTGCTCGGGTGAGTACCCGACGACGCGCGGTCCGTGGTTCCACGACCTCGACGGGCTGTTCGGGGTGGAGCTCCAGCTGTCGTACGGGGTCGCCGAGCCGATCGAGGACGACGTCCTGGAGATGACGTTCGCCGAGGACTTCGGTTCGATAGCCGCGGGAGAGGTGCTGACGTTCCCGGTCGCGGGCAACGAGGACAGCCGCGCCTATCTGCCCGTCGTGCCGGACGGCGCACGGGTCGTCGCCACCGACGCGCACGGCCGCCCGGCCCTCCTGCGCTACGAGACGGGAGCGGGCCGCACGGTCCTGGCCACGTATCCGCTGGAGCACATGGCCGCGCGTACGGCCCGTGCCAACCCCGAGCAGACGCACCGGCTGTACGCGGCGCTCGCCGAGATCGCCGGTGCGGCACGGCCGGTGACGGTCGACACCCCGTACGTCAGCGCCGACACGCTGGTCCGCGAGGACGGTTCCCGCTTCGTGTGGCTGGTGAGCCAGTCCGGTGAGGAGCTGACCGTGCGCCCGTCGGTGGACGGGGAGCTGCGCGAGCTGACGGGCGGGGGTCCGGTGCCTGCCGTGACCCTCGCTCCGTACGGCGTGCGCGTGCTCGAACTGAGCTGACCGTCCCTCCTCCCGACTCCCTGAAACGAGCCACCCGATGTCCGAGCCGTTGTTCCGTGATCCGCAGGCGCCCGTCGCCGACCGGGTGCGCGATCTGCTGTCGCGGATGACGCTCACCGAGAAGGTGGGCCAGGTCAACCAGCGGATGTACGGCTGGGACGCGTACGAGCGCACCCCGTCCGGCCACCGGCTGACGGACGCGTTCCGTGCGGAGGTGGCCGCGTACGACGGGATGGGCGCGCTGTACGGGCTCCAGCGCGCCGATCCGTGGTCCGGGGTGACGGCGGAGACGGGGATCGGCGCGGCGGACGGGGCGCGGGTCTCCGACGCGGTGCAGCGGCACGTCGTCGAGAGCACCCGGCTGGGCATCCCCGTCCTGCTGGTGGAGGAGATGCCGCACGGCATCCAGGCGCTGGACGGGACCGTGCTGCCGGTGAATCTGGCGGTCGGTGCCACCTGGGACCCGGAGCTGTACGAGGAGGCGGCGGCCCTCGCCGCCGCGCAGCTCCGGGCACGTGGCGGCCACGTCGCGCTGGTCTCCGCGCTCGACCTGGTGCGGGATCCGCGCTGGGGCCGCGCGGAGGAGTGCTTCGGCGAGGACCCGTACCTGGCGGCGCGCTTCACGGAGGCGCTGGTGCGCGGTGTGCAGGGCCCGGCCGGGGAGCGCATCGGGCCGGACCGCGCGGCCGTCGTCCTCAAGCACTTCGCCGGGCAGGGGGCCACGGTCGGCGGCCGGAACAGCGCGGCGACCGAGCTGGGTACGAGGGAGCTGCACGAGATCCACCTCGTGGCGGCGCTGGCGGGTGTGCGGGCCGGCGCGGCGGGTCTGATGGCCGCGTACAACGAGTTCGACGGCGTCCCGTGCGCGGCGAACCGTCGTCTGCTGACCGGGATCCTCCGGGAGCGGTGGGGCTTCGGTGGTCTGGTGATGGCCGACGGGCTCGCGATCGACCGCCTGGTGAGGATGGCGGGCGATCCGGTGGCGGCCGGTGCGACGGCGCTTCGGGCGGGGACCGACCTGAGCCTGTGGGACGACTGCTACCCGAGGCTCGCGGAGGCCGTGCGGCGGGGGCTGGTGGAGGAGTCCACGCTGGACACGGCGGTCGGCCGGGTCCTCGCGCTGAAGTTCCGTCTGGGGCTCTTCGAGCGCCCGTACACCGGCGCCCGGGGGGCGGACCCCGCGCGCCTGGAGCGGCTGAGTGAACGCCTCGCCCGCGAGTCCGTCACTCTTCTCGAACACGACGGGGTGACGCTGCCGCTGGCCGGCCGCCGTATCGGGACGGTCGCGGTTCTCGGGCCGAACGCCGATTCCGTGCCGCAGCAGATCGGCGACTACACCGCGCCGCAACGGCCCGGCGCGGGCGGCAGCGTGCTCGCCGGCATCCGGGCGGCGGCGCCCGACGGCACCGCCGTCACGTACGCCCCGGGGTGCGGTCTCGTCGGAGGTGACCGGTCGGAACTGCCCGATGCCGTGGCGCTCGCCTCCGCCGCCGATGTGGCGGTGCTGGTCCTCGGCGGTTCGAGCGCACGCGAGTCCGGTACGCGCTTCGACGCGAACGGGGCGGCCGTCGTCGCCTCGGGGAACCCGGTGGAGATGACGTGCGGGGAGGGCGTCGACCTGGCCGAACTCGGCCTGCCGGAAGGGCAGTCGGCCCTGCTGGACGCCGTCGCAGCTACGGGGACCCCGGTGGTCGTGGTGCTGGTCCAGGGCCGGCCGCACGCCCTGGCGGACCTCTCCGCCAAGGCCGCGGCGGTGCTGAGCGCCTGGTATCCCGGCCCGTGGGGCGGACGCGCGCTCGCGGACGTGCTGTTCGGCGCGGCGGGGCCCCAGGGGCGGCTGCCCGTCTCCGTGCCCCGTTCGTCCGCCCAGCTGCCGGTGTTCTACAACGGCAAGGACCACGGCTACCGGGGCTACGTCGACCAGCCCGCCACCCCGCGCCATCCCTTCGGGCACGGGCTGTCCTACACGACGGTCGAGTACGGCGCGCCCCTGCTGTCCCGGTCGTCCGTGGCGGCGGACCTGTTCGCCGGTCCCGCACCTCTGAGCTGTACGGTCCGCGTCGCCAACACGGGCGGCCGGCCGGTGCGGGAGACCGTCCAGCTCTACGTGCGCAGGGTGCTCGGCGGGACCGCGTGGCCACGCGTGCGTGAGCTGCGCGGCTTCGCCGGGGTGGAGCTGGCACCGGGTGGGAGCGCCGAGGTCACCTTCCCGCTGGACGCGAAGGCCCTGGCCTCGTTCACGTACGCGGGGGAATGGGCCGTGGAGCCGGGTGAGTTCGCGATCGAGGTGGGGCCGTCGTCGCAGCGCACCCGGGCGGCCGGGCTCACGGTGACGCCTGCGGCCTCCTGACCCCGGCGGGCCAGGAGGGGCCGGGCCGCACGGGTGGGCGCAGGCGCATCCGGCCTCGTCGAACAGGCCCCGGGCGCCCCCCTTTCGGCCCTGTCCGCACGGGTCGCCGGGGTGCCACGCTGCCGTTGATCACGGGCGCCGCCCGTCCACCGCACAGTGAAAGGCCCCTTCGTGAACCGCATCACCGCACTCGCCGCCGCCGCGGTCGCTCTCGCCTTCGGACTGGGCGCAGGGCCCGTCTCCGCCACCGACGCGGGCAAGCCCTCCGCCGAGGGGGCCGCCGCCCCGAGTGCCGCGTTCGCCCGGTGCGCCCATGGCTACTTCTGCGCCTTCGACGGCTGGAACGGCGAGGGGACCCGTTGCCAGTGGTCGGCCCGCGAGATGAAGAACACCGCCGACAACTGCTCGTTCATCCGGAACGGGAAGAACGTCCTCTCGGTGTGGAACAAGACCGAGCACCGCGTGCAGTACTACACAGGGACGAACTTCAAGTCACGGGTGGGCTCCACCCTGGCCGGCCAGGGCGGCAACCTCCAGGGGAACTACCAGATCCGCTCGTTCAAGCCCCAGTAGGCGACCGCACCGCCGAGCGGCGTGCGTGGGGCGGACGCGCGGGGTGCTCACCGCACCCGCGTGGACACCCTGCCGCCTTGGTCGCCCGTCTCGTCCTCGTCCTCGTCGTCGTCCGGGACATGGACGTCGAAGACGTGGATGTTGATCTCGACGACCTCCAGGCCGGTCATCGTCTCCACGGCGTCCGTCACCTGCGTCCTGATCCGGTCGGCGAGTTCATGGACCGGTACGCCGTACTCCACTTCGACCTCGACGTCGATCGCAGTCTGTTCCTCGCCGACCTCCACCTTGACGGCGCGGCCCGCACCGGAGGACCCGGACCTCCGCCCGGTGACCGCGCCTATCGCCTTGGCCGCCCCCCGGCCCACCGAATGCACGCCGTCGGTCTCGCGGATGGCGATCCCGGCGATGGTGGCCACGACGCCGTCCGCGATGGTGGTGGTGCCGCGTCCGGTCTTTCCCGCACTGCTGTCCGTGAGAGAACTCCCGCTCAGGGTTCCGACATCAGCCATGATTACCTCTCAGTGAGTAGATGCGACGAGGCCGCTCGTGTCCCCGTCAGCTCCTCACTTCACTGTGCGCCCGCCTGCCGCCGCCCGCCATCGAGGCATACAGAGGGCTCCGCGCGACCACGCTCCGCGACCGCGCGGCCCCTCGGTCCAGGCGTGCTCAGCATCACCCTGGACAGCCGACGTAACTGCCGGGTAACTTTTGACCAGGACTGAGCAAGCGCTTAGCCACTGCGACCGAAGCCGAAGCTGACACCAGGAGGCACCCCGTGCGCCGTACGGTTTACAACGAGGACCACGAGGCGTTCCGGGAGACCATCCGCGCCTTCATCGAGGCCGAGGTCGTCCCTGTCTACGACGAGTGGTTCGCCGCGGGCCAGGCGCCTCGCGACTTCTACTACAAGCTCGCCGAGCTGGGCATCTTCGGCATCGAGGTGCCCGAGGAGTACGGCGGCGCCGGCGAGGAGTCCTTCAAGTTCGAGGCGGTCGTGTACGAGGAGACCGCCCGGGCCGGCATCTCCTTCGGCGGCTCCGGCGTGCACGTCCTGCTCTGCCTGCCGTACCTCAAGGCGTACGCCACCGAGGAGCAGAAGAAGCGCTGGCTGCCGGACTTCGTCTCCGGCAAGTCCATGTACGCCATAGCCATGACCGAGCCGGGCACCGGCTCCGACCTGGCCGGCATGAAGACGACGGCCAAGCTCTCCGAGGACGGCACGCACTACGTCCTCAACGGCGCCAAGACCTTCATCACCGGTGGTGTGCACGCCGACAAGGTCATCGTCTGCGCCCGCACGGAGGCCCCCAAGGCGGACGACCGCCGCCACGGCATCTCGCTCCTGGTGGTCGACACCAAGTCCGAGGGCTACTCGGTCGGCCGCAAGCTCGACAAGCTGGGCCTGAAGGTCTCCGACACCGCCGAACTGGCCTTCGTGGACGTCAAGGTGCCCGTCGGGGACCTGCTCGGCGAGGAGAACAAGGGCTTCTCCTACCTCGGCCAGAACCTCCCGCAGGAGCGCCTGGGCATCGCCGTCGGCGCGTACGCGCAGGCCGCCGCCGCCGTGCGGTTCGCCCAGCAGTACACCCAGGACCGCACCGTCTTCGGCAAGACCGTCGCGTCCTTCCAGAACACCAAGTTCGAACTGGCCGCCTGCAAGGCCGAGGTCGACGCGGCCGAGGCCGTCTGCGACCGCGCGATCGAGGCCCTGGACGCCGGCGAGCTCACCGCCGCCGAGGCCGCGTCGGCGAAGCTGTTCTGCACCGAGGTCGCGCACCGCGTGATCGACCGGTGCCTCCAGCTGCACGGCGGCTACGGCTTCATGAACGAGTACCCGATCGCCCGCCTGTACGCGGACAACCGGGTCAACCGCATCTACGGCGGCACCAGCGAGGTCATGAAGTCGATCATCGCCAAGTCCATGGGCCTCTGAGAACGGCTACGTTTCTCCTCCATGAGCGCAGCACTTGACTCCCTGCTCGATCTGCTCGACCTGGAGCGGATCGAGCAGGACATCTTCCGGGGCACGAGCCGTTCGGCGATCGTGCCCCGGGTCTTCGGCGGCCAGGTCGCGGCCCAGGCCCTGGTGGCCGCCGGGCGCACGGTGCCCGAGGACCGGGGCGCGCACTCCCTGCACGCGTACTTCCTGCGCCCCGGGGACCCTGGCGCGCCGATCGTCTACAGCGTGGACCGGATCCGCGACGGGCGGTCCTTCACCACCCGCCGGGTCGTCGCCGTCCAGCACGGCAAGCCGATCTTCCACCTGTCGGCGTCGTTCCAGGCGCACGAGGAGGGCATGGACCACCAGGCGGCCATGCCCGCCGCCCCCGATCCGGAGACCCTGCCCACGGCGGCGCGGCTGCTGCCCCGGTACGCGGACCGCTTCACCGATCCGAGCATCGTGGACCGGCTCCTGGAGGCTCGGGCTGCGGTCGACCTGCGGTACGTGGACGCCCCGCCGTTCGCCACCGCCGGTGAACCGCGCGAGCCGCGCTCCCAGGTCTGGTTCCGCACCCACGGCAAGCTGGCCGACGACCCCCTGCTGCACGTCTGCATGGCCACGTACGTCTCCGACATGACGCTGCTCGACTCGGTGCTGCTCGCCCACGGGCGCGGCGGCTGGTCGGTCGGTGACGTGGTGGGCGCGAGCCTGGACCACGCGATGTGGTTCCACCGTCCCTTCCGGGCCGACGAGTGGCTGCTGTACGACCAGGAGTCGCCCTCCGCGTCCGGGGGGCGGGGTCTCGGCCAGGCCAGGATCTACACGGCTGACGGGAAGCTGGCCATCACGGTCATCCAGGAGGGGCTGGTCCGCGTCCCGAGGGACTGAAGCCGCACATTCGGACATACTGCCCCTCATGAGTGGAGCGAGTGACGCCACGGGGGATGCGGGCGACGACGTGCGGGACGGTGGCGGCGAGTCCACGTCCACCGTCGTCGTCGCGGCGGCCGCCAATCTCGGTATCGCGGCGGCGAAGCTGGTGGCGGGCCTGATCAGCGGTTCGAGCGCCATGCTGTCGGAGGCCGCGCACTCGGTCGCCGACACGGTCACCGAGGTCATGCTCCTCACCGCGCTCAAGCGGAGCGAGAAACCGGCCGACGAGGACCATCCGCTGGGCTACGGACCCGAGCGCTACATCTGGGCGATGCTCGCCGCCGTGGCGACGTTCGTCGGCGGGGCGGTGTTCTCCCTGTACGACGGCGTCCACACCCTGCTGCGGGGCGAGGAGCTCGGCGATCCGCTCGTCTCGTACCTCGTGCTCGCGGTCGCGTTCCTGCTGGAGGGCTTCTCCCTGCGCACCGGGCTCCGGCAGGTACGCGGTGAGGCCGCCCGGCTCCGGATGCCCGCACCGCGCTATCTCCGCAGGACCCCGGACACGGCGGTCAAGGCCGTGGTGATGGAGGACTCGGCGGCGCTGGCCGGGCTGCTGCTGGCGGCCGGTGGACTGCTCGGCGGGCAGCTCACCGGATCAGGGGTCTGGGACGGCATCGCCTCGGTCCTCATCGGCGCCCTGCTGGTGTACGTGGCGTGGGTGCTCTGCCGGTCCAACGCCCAGCTGCTGATCGGCCGGCCGCTCCCGGCCGGGATGCGGGCCGGGGTGCGCGAGGAGCTGCTGTCCGTGCCGCACATCCTGGAGGTGGTGGAGCTGACCACCCTGATCCAGGGCCCCACCGAGATGCTGGTCGCCGCGAAGATCGACTTCCGGGACGCGTCGACGGCCGCGCAGATCGAGTGGGCGTGCGAGGAGGCGGAACAGCAGCTGCGGGAGCGCTACCCCTCCATCCAGCGGGTGTACCTGGATCCGACACCAGGGCGTGCGCAGCGGCTGACGGCACGCCCCGAAAGCTGATTCGCGCGCGGGGCGGTCACGGGTGAGCCGGTCGGCCTCCTGGACGCTGGAGTGCTCCCGGGCGCCGGGTCCCGGCCTCCTGCCGACGGGTAGGACTCCGCCGATCTCTTTCCCCAGCGAGGAGTACCGGCTGTGTCCCAGCATCCCGCCCCCATCGTCCTGGATCCCGTCGCCCGCGACGCGGACGCCGAACACGAGCTGTTACGCGCCCAGGGCGCCGCGACGCGCGTCGACATCCTCGGGGTCGAGGCCTGGTCGGTTTCCGACCCGGCCCTGCTCAAGGAGCTGCTGACCAGCCCGGACGTGTCCAAGGACCCCCGTCGGCACTGGCCGGGATTCGAGGAGGCGCTGCAGACCTGGCCGCTGGCGCTGTGGGTGGCCGCCACCAACATGTTCACCGCCTACGGGGGCGATCACCGCAGGCTCCGCCGCATCGTCGCCCCGGCGTTCAGCGCCCGGCGCATCGCGGCGATGAGGCCGGCCGTCGACGGCATCGTGGAGGATCTCCTGGACGCTCTGGAGGCCACGCCTCCCGGTGAGGTCGTCGACATCCGCGACCTCTTCGCCTATCCGCTGCCCATCACGGTCATCGGCAGGCTGCTGGGGGTCCCCGACGACCGGGCCGGTGACTTCCGTGTCCTCGTGAACGACGTGTTCGCCACCACCCTGTCCCCCGAGGAGGCCGCCGCCAACACCGCGCAGCTGTACGGCATGCTCGACGCCCTCATCGCCGCCAAGCGGGCCGAGCCGGGTGAGGACACGGCGTCCGTGCTGATCGCCCTGAGCGAGGAGAACGCCGACGGGGAGGGGCTGTCGGAGGAGGAACTGCGCGACACGCTGCTCCTGATGATCAATGCCGGCTACGAGACCACGGGCAATCTGATCGACCAGGCCGTCGCGGCCCTGCTCACGGACCCGGACCAGCTCGCCCACATCCGCGAGGGCCGCGCGTCGTGGCTGGACGTCGTGGAGGAGACCTTGCGTCACTCCCCTCCGGTCAAGCACCTCCCCCTGCGGTTCGCCGTGGCGGACATCCCGCTGCCCGACGGACGGACCATCGCGAAGGGGGAGGCCATCCTCGCCTCCTACGCGGCGGCCAACCGGCACCCCGGCTGGCACGACGACCCGGACGTCTTCGACGTCACCCGGATCACCAAGGAGCACCTGGCCTTCGGCCACGGGATCCACTTCTGCCTCGGCGCCGCGCTGGCCAGGATGGAGGGGGAGGCCGCGCTGAGCGCCTTCTTCACGCGGTTCCCGGACGCCGAACTCGTCCCCGGGGAAGGGGACCTGAGGCCGGTGGCGTCGCTGATCAGCAACGGCCACCGGTCTCTGCCCGTACGCCTGAGGCCCGGGAGATGACCGTGCCTCAGGCCTCGGCGGAGGGGAGCAGGCCCGCCGCGTCCAGCAGGTAGTCGGTCATCGGGTCGTAGTAGCGGGGGTCCGTGACGTGGTCGTCCAGCGGGACGGTGACCTGGAGGGTGCCCTCCGCCTCGCCCAGGAACAGCGCGGGGTCGTTGCAGTCCGCGTAGCCGATCGAGTCGATCCCGCGCTGCCCCGCGCACCCGGCCCAGCCGTGGTCGGCCACGACCAGGTCAGGGCGCGGCCGGCCCTCGCGCTCCAGGCCGTCCAGGACAGCGGCCATCGGGGCCGGGGAGTGGGTGTGCCACAGGGTCGCCCCACGCTCCAGCACCGCGACGTCGGCGAACTGGAAGACCATGCCCTCGTCGGCCATCAGGCCGCCGGGGATCCGTACGATCTCGCATCCGGCGGCCCGCAGGGCGTTCGCCGTCTGCCGGTGCACGTCGAGCAGCCCTCCCGGGTGGCCCGTCGCGAAGAGGACCCGCTCCCCGTCCGCCGCCGCCTTCCGCAGCCGGGCGGCCATCCGGTCCAGGGCGTCGACGGTCAGTTCCGGGTCGATGGTGTCCTGTCCCACCCGGTGCTCGGGGTCGTCGCTGACCCCGCATCTCTCGGCCATCACGGCCAGCACGTCCTGCTCGTCACGCCAGCGGTCACCGAGCTCAAGACCCAGCCAGAAGTGGCGGTTGCCGTTGGAGAGCTGGCGGTAGTGGGAGAGGTTGTTGTCGCGGGGGGTGGCGACGTCGCCCGCGATGCGGGTGCGGACGAGGTGCTCGATGAGGGCGGCGCGGCTGGGTATCGGCATGCACCCATTGTGCAGTCGGTGAAGCGCTGTGTGCCTGGTGTCTTGCCCGACGGACACGGTTCGTGCACCACGCGGGCGCGTCCGACGTCCGCGCGCGGCCGCTGCCGCCCCGGGCCCTTCGTGGCCCACGGGCGGCAGCGGCCTTCGTGGGGTCCGCGGGGGCCGGGCTACGCCGCCGCGGCCTCGAAGGCCCCCCGGGCCAGCCGGTGGAGCAGCGCCGCCGTGGCCGCGCGGTCCGGGAGGGCTTCGGGGCGGGTCAGGTGGGGGGTGGAGTTGAGCAGGCCGAACACCGCGTGGACGGTGACGCGTGCCTCGTTCTCGGCGAGGGCCGGGTAGAGGGCGCGGACGACCTCGACCCAGACCTCGACGTACTGCCGCTGGAGCTGGCGTACGCGCTTGCGGTCGGCGTCGCGCAGGCGGTCCAGCTCGCGGTCGTGGAGGGTGATCAGCGGGCGGTCGTCCAGGGCGAAGTCGATGTGGCCCTCGATGAGGGCGTCCAGGAGGGCTTCCGGGGAGCTGTCCCGGGAGGCGCCGTCCTCGGTGACGCGGAGCCTGCCCCCTGCCAGCAGGCGCTCGCTGATGCCGACGAGCAGCTCGGCGAGCATCGCGTCCTTGCCGGGGAAGTGGCGGTAGAGGCCGGGGCCGCTGATGCCGACCGCCGCCCCTATCTCGTCGACCCCCACACCGTGGAAGCCGCGCTCGGCGAAGAGGCGGGCCGCCTCTCTGAGGATCTGCTCGCGGCGGGTGGGGGCCGCGACACGGGCGGCGGCATGGGTGCTCATGGGAATTGATTCTAGACAGGGCCGTTAGCGCTCGTTAACCTGAGCGCTACGCGTTAACGCTCATTAACCACCGCCGTACGGGCAAGGGGGCTCGACAGGATGCAGCAGGCACCGGTCCTGGTGAGCGCGGCCGATCCCGCCTCGGAGGCCTGGCAGGCCAACGAGGCGGCGCATCACGCGCTCACCGAGGAGCTGCGCACGCGGCTCGCCACAGCACGGCTCGGCGGGGGTGAGAAGGCCCGCGCCCGGCATGTGGCGCGCGGCAAGCTGCTGCCCCGGGAGCGGGTGGACACGCTGCTCGACCCCGGCTCGCCCTTCCTGGAGCTGGCGCCGCTCGCGGCCGAGGGGCTCTACGGGGGCGCGGCTCCGGCGGCGGGGGTGATCGCCGGAATCGGGCGGGTCAGCGGCCGGGAGTGCGTGATCGTCGCCAACGACGCGACCGTCAAGGGCGGCACGTACTACCCGATGACGGTGAAGAAGCACCTCCGCGCCCAGGAGGTGGCCCTGGAGAACCGGCTGCCGTGCCTGTACCTGGTGGACTCCGGGGGTGCGTTCCTCCCGATGCAGGACGAGGTGTTCCCCGACCGGGACCACTTCGGCCGGATCTTCTACAACCAGGCCCGGATGTCGGGTGCCGGCATCCCGCAGATCGCCGCGGTCCTCGGTTCGTGCACGGCGGGCGGGGCGTACGTGCCGGCCATGAGCGACGAGGCCGTCATCGTCCGGAACCAGGGCACGATCTTCCTGGGCGGTCCCCCGCTGGTGAAGGCCGCCACCGGTGAGGTCGTGACGGCGGAGGAGCTGGGCGGCGGCGAGGTGCACTCCCGTACGTCCGGGGTCACCGACCACCTCGCCGAGGACGACGCGCACGCGCTGCGGATCGTGCAGAACATCGTCGCGACCCTCCCCGGCCGTGTCCCGCTCCCCTGGTCCGTGGAGCCGGCCGAGGAGCCGAAGGCGGACCCGGCGGGGCTGTACGGGGCGGTGCCCGTCGACTCGCGTACGCCCTACGACGTGCGGGAGGTCATCGCCCGGGTCGTGGACGGCTCGCGCTTCGCCGAGTTCAAGGCGGAGTACGGCCAGACGCTGATCACCGGTTTCGCCCGGATCCACGGCCACCCCGTCGGCATCGTCGCCAACAACGGCATCCTCTTCTCGGAGTCCGCCCAGAAGGGCGCCCACTTCATCGAGCTGTGCGACCAGCGCGGCATCCCCTTGGTGTTCCTGCAGAACATCTCCGGCTTCATGGTCGGCCGGGACTACGAGGCCGGGGGCATCGCCAAGCACGGCGCCAAGATGGTGACGGCCGTGGCGTGCACCAGGGTGCCGAAGTTGACGGTCGTGGTCGGCGGTTCGTACGGCGCCGGGAACTACTCCATGTGCGGCCGGGCGTACGGGCCGCGCTTCCTGTGGATGTGGCCGAACGCCAAGATCTCGGTCATGGGCGGCGAGCAGGCCGCCTCCGTGCTGGCGACCGTCAAGCGTGACCAGATCGAGGGACGCGGCGAGGAGTGGCCCGCCGAGGAGGAGGAGGCGTTCAAGGATCCGGTCCGCGCGCAGTACGAGCAGCAGGGCAGCGCGTACTACGCGACCGCCCGGCTCTGGGACGACGGTGTGATCGACCCGATGGAGACCCGGCAGGTGCTGGGGCTCGCCCTGACCGCGTGTGCCAACGCCCCGCTGGCCGAGAAGGATCCCAGCGGTCCCGGTTTCGGCGTCTTCCGGATGTGATGTGAGGACTTCCATGTTCAGCACTGTTCTGGTCGCCAACCGTGGCGAGATCGCGGTCCGGGTCATCCGGACCCTGCGCGAGCTCGGCGTGCGGTCGGTCGCCGTCTTCAGCGACGCCGACGCGGACGCCCGGCACGTCCGGGAGGCGGACACGGCGGTACGCATCGGGCCCGCGCCCGCCGCGGAGAGCTATCTGTCGGTGGAGCGGCTGCTGGAGGCCGCCCGCCGCACGGGCGCCGAGGCGGTCCACCCCGGATACGGCTTCCTCGCCGAGAACGCCGGCTTCGCCCGGGCCTGCGCGGAGGCGGGGCTGGTCTTCATCGGCCCGCCCGCCTCGGCGATCTCGCTGATGGGCGACAAGATCCGCGCCAAGGAGACCGTCTCCGCCGCCGGGGTGCCGGTGGTGCCCGGTTCCTCGGGGAGCGGTCTCACCGATGCGCAACTGGGCGCGGCGGCCCGGGAGATCGGGATGCCCGTGCTGCTGAAGCCGTCGGCGGGCGGCGGCGGCAAGGGCATGCGGCTGGTGCGCGAGGAGGCGCTGCTGGCCGACGAGATCGCGGCTGCCCGGCGTGAGGCGCGTGCCTCGTTCGGCGACGAGACCCTGCTCGTGGAGCGGTGGATCGACCGTCCGCGCCACATCGAGATCCAGGTCCTGGCCGACGGCCACGGCAACGTCGTGCACCTCGGCGAACGCGAGTGCTCGCTCCAGCGCCGCCATCAGAAGATCATCGAGGAGGCGCCCTCGGTCCTGCTCGACGAGCGGACCCGCGCGGCGATGGGTGAGGCGGCGGTGCAGGCGGCCCGGTCCTGCGGGTACGCCGGTGCGGGCACGGTCGAGTTCATCGTGCCGGGCAGCGATCCCTCCTCGTACTACTTCATGGAGATGAACACCCGCCTCCAGGTCGAGCACCCGGTCACGGAGCTGGTCACCGGCCTCGATCTGGTGGAGTGGCAGCTGCGGGTGGCCGCCGGTGAGCGGCTGCCGTACGCACAGTCCGACATCACGCTCACCGGGCACGCCGTCGAGGCCCGAGTGTGCGCGGAGGACCCGGCGCGCGGTTTCCTGCCGTCCGGCGGCACGGTGCTGGCGCTGCACGAGCCGCAGGGTGGCGGGGTGCGGACCGATTCGGGGCTCAGCGAGGGCGTGCCGGTCGGAAGCACGTACGACCCGATGCTCTCGAAGGTCATCGCGTACGGTCCCGACCGGGCCACGGCACTGCGCCGGCTCCGCGCGGCGCTGGCGGACACGGTGGTGCTGGGCGTCCCGACGAACGCGGGCTTCCTGCGCCGGCTGCTGGCCCATCCGGCGGTGGCCGCGGGCGACCTGGACACCGGGCTGGTGGAGCGCGAGGCGGACGGCCTGGTGCCGGACGGGGTACCGGAGGAGGTGTACGCGGCGGCGGCGTTGCTGCGGCAGCCGTCCCCCGCGTCCTCGGGCGGCTGGGTCGATCCGTTCTCGGTGCCCAGCGGCTGGCGGCTGGGCGGCACTCCCGCCGAGACCTTCCACCACTTCCGTGTCCCGGGGCACGACCCGGTGCGCGTGGGGCTGCGTACGGGCGCGGGGTCCACGGCGGAGCTGACGTTCGGCCACGCCGGGGACCGGGGGGTCCCGGCGGACGCGTGCGGTCCCGTGCCGTCCCTGCCGGGCGCGGAGAGGTCCCGGCTCGTCGAGGTGTCCGGGCGGCGTGTCGTCGTCGAACTCGACGGCCTGACGCACGCGTTCAGCCGTGCGTCGTCCCCGGACGGGGTCTGGCTCGGCCGGGACGGGGACGCCTGGCACGTCCAGGACCACGATCCGGTGGAGGCCTCGCTCAGCGGCGCCGCCAGGTCGGGCGCGGACACGCTCGCCGCGCCGATGCCCGGGACCGTCACGGTGGTGAAGGTGGCGGTCGGGGACGAGGTCGTGGCCGGGCAGAGCCTGCTGGTCGTCGAGGCGATGAAGATGGAGCACGTCATCTCCGCCCCGCACTCCGGGACCGTCACCGAGCTGGACGTCACCGCCGGTGCCACGGTCGCCATGGACCAGGTCCTGGCCGTGGTGGCCCCGAGGGAGGAATCGTGACCGACACCGGACTGCCCATGACGGTGCCCGAGCGGGGGCTACCCGCCCGGGTCCGTATCCATGAGGTCGGCGCCCGCGACGGGCTGCAGAACGAGAAGACCGTCGTACCGACCGGGGTGAAGGCGGAGTTCATCCGCCGGCTGGCGAGGGCCGGGCTCTCCACGATCGAGGCGACCAGCTTCGTGCACCCGAAGTGGGTGCCCCAACTGGCGGACGCCGAGCAGCTGTTCCCGCTGATCGGGGATGTCGCGGACGTCGGGGACGTGGCCCTGCCGGTCCTCGTGCCGAACGAACGCGGCCTGGACCGGGCCCTCGCGCTCGGTGCCCGCCGGATCGCCGTGTTCGGTTCGGCGACCGAGACGTTCGCCGCCCGCAACCTCAACCGCACGGTGGACGAGTCGCTCACCATGTTCGAACCGGTCGTGTCACGGGCGAAGGCAGCCGGGGTGCATGTGCGGGGCTATCTGTCGATGTGCTTCGGGGACCCGTGGGAGGGCGCCGTGCCCGTACCCCAGGTCGTCCGGGTCGCGAAGGCGCTGATGGACCTCGGCTGCGACGAGCTCTCCCTCGGCGACACGATCGGCGTGGCCACGCCGGGCCATGTGACGGCGCTGCTGACCGCGTTGGACGAGGCGGGGGTGTCCACCGGCGCGACCGGGGTGCACTTCCACGACACGTACGGCCAGGCGCTGTCCAACACCCTGACCGCGCTCCGGCACGGGGTGACGACGGTGGACGCCTCGGCGGGTGGCCTCGGCGGCTGCCCGTACGCGAAGAGCGCGACCGGAAATCTCGCCACCGAGGATCTCGTGTGGATGCTCGACGGCCTCGGTGTCCGGACCGGGGTCGACCTCGGCGCACTCACCGCCACCAGCGTGTGGATGGCCGAACAACTGGGCCGCCCGAGCCCGTCCCGTACCGTCCGCGCGCTGTCTCACAAGGAGTGAAGCGTCCATGTCCCTTGACCACCGGCTGACCGCCGACCACGAGGAACTGCGCCGTACCGTCGAGGAGTTCGCACACGATGTGATCGCCCCGAAGATCGGCGACTTCTACGAACGCCACGAGTTCCCGTACGAGATCGTGCGGGAGATGGGGCGGATGGGCCTGTTCGGCCTGCCCTTCCCGGAGGAGTACGGCGGCATGGGCGGCGACTACCTCGCCCTCGGGATCGCCCTGGAGGAGCTGGCCCGGGTCGACTCCTCCGTCGCGATCACGCTGGAGGCCGGGGTCTCGCTGGGCGCCATGCCGGTCTACCGCTTCGGTACCGAGGAGCAGAAGCAGCGGTGGCTGCCGAGGCTCTGCTCGGGCGAGGCGCTCGGGGCGTTCGGGCTGACGGAGCCGGACGGCGGCTCCGACGCCGGCGGCACCCGGACGACGGCCGTGCTGGACGAGGCCGCCGGCGAGTGGGTGATCAACGGCTCCAAGTGCTTCATCACCAACTCCGGTACGAACATCACGGAGTTGGTGACGGTGACGGCGGTCACCGGCCGGAAGGACAACGGCGCCCCGCGCATCTCCGCGATCATCGTCCCGTCCGGCACCCCCGGCTTCACGGTGGCCGCCCCGTACTCCAAGGTCGGGTGGAACGCGTCGGACACCCGCGAGCTGTCCTTCTCCGACGTCCGCGTCCCGGCGGCGAACCTGCTGGGCGAGGAGGGCCGTGGTTACGCGCAGTTCCTGCGGATCCTCGACGAGGGCCGGATCGCCATCTCGGCCCTGTCGACGGGCCTGGCCCAGGGCTGTGTGGACGAGTCGTTGAAGTACGCGAGGGAGCGGCACGCCTTCGGTAAGCCGATCGGCGCCAACCAGGCCATCCAGTTCAAGATCGCGGACATGGAGACGCGGGCGCACATGGCCCGTATCGGCTGGCGCGACGCGGCCTCACGGCTGCTGGCCGGCGAGCCGTTCAAGAAGGAGGCTGCGATCGCGAAGCTGTACTCGTCGACGGTGGCGGTGGACAACGCCCGTGAGGCGACCCAGATCCACGGCGGCTACGGCTTCATGAACGAGTACCCGGTGGCCCGCATGTGGCGCGATTCCAAGATCCTGGAGATCGGCGAGGGCACCAGCGAGGTCCAGCGGATGCTGATCGCCCGGGAGCTGGGCATGGACGCCTGACGTACGCGCACGACAGCCGCCTTCCCTGGTCGCACAGGGGAGGCGGCTTTTCCTTGCGCCGGTAACGGAACGGCTGCTTCCCCTTGCCCTGTCCGCCCCCACCATGCAAGGTTAGGCTAACCTTCCTTCCCATCGTCGGCGGGCGCCCTGGGGCGCGTACGAAAGCAGACCCACTCATGCCCAACCTCCGGACCAGTCCCATCTCCCGCCGCGGCCTGCTGGCCGCCGGTGGCGCCGTCGGTCTCGGTGCCGTGCTCGCGGCCTGCGGCGACGGTGACGAGACGAGTCGCACCTCGGGTTCGGGTGCGGAGGAATCCGGTCCCTGGTCCTTCGAGGACGACCGCGGACAGACGGTCGAGGCCGAGTCCGTACCGAAGAACATCGTCGCGTTCATCGGCGTCGCCGCAGCGCTCCACGACTACGGCGTCGAGGTCAAGGGCGTCTTCGGCCCGACGAAGACCTCCGACGGCAAGCCCGACGTACAGGCGGGCGACCTCGACGTCAGCAAGGTCGAGGTGCTCGGCAACGTCTGGGGCGAGTTCAACGTCGAGAAGTACGCCGGGCTCGCACCGGAACTCCTCGTCACCGCCATGTGGGAGAAGGACGCCCTCTGGTACGTGCCGGACCAGTCCAAGGACAAGATCCTCAAGCTCGCCCCGAGCGTCACCCTGTGGGCCGCGCAGACCACCGTCCCGAAGGCGATCCAGCGCCACGAGGATCTCGCCGCCTCCCTCGGCGCCGACGTCAAGGCCAAGAAGGTCACCGACGCCAAGGCGGCGTTCGAGAAGGCGGCTGCCCGGTTGCGCGCCGCCGCCAAGTCCCGGCCGAACATCAAGGTCATGGTCGGTTCGGCCAGCCAGGACCTGTTCTACGTCTCCCTCGCCGAGACCTCCGCCGACACCCTGTACTTCCAGGAGCTCGGCGTGCGGTTCGTCGAGCCGAAGGTCAACGCGGCAGGCTTCTTCGAGGAGCTGAGCTGGGAGAACGTCGACACGTACGACGCCGACATCATCATGATGGACAACCGTTCCTCGGCCCTGCAGCCCGACGCCCTGACCTCCAAGCCGACCTGGGCGGGGCTGCCCGCCGTCAAGGCCGGCCAGGTCATCCCGCGCACGACGGAGCCCATCTACTCCTACGACAAGTGCGCACCGATCCTCGACGCCCTCGCCGAAGCCATCGAGAAGGCCAAGAAGGTCAGCTGACCTCAGGATCCGGTCCGGCGCGCCCCCGGCCCGGACCTCCGCCGCCGCCCCGGTTCCCGGGAGGGCCCCTCACATCGTGGGAGCCGCCCGGGTCTCCGCGTGGCGGCGGCGCGGTTGGCCGAAGTGCACCGTACCGGTTTCAACCAAACCGCACAGTCGGTCGGTTGCACCCGTCGATGGCTGCATACCCCCCGACCCCCGAGGGTACATGTGGACTATTTCGGTCATTCATCCCCCGCTCGATGTGAATCCTGCCCGATTTCGGGCAGATTTCTTGCGTAGCGACACTGATCCACGCAATATCGACGAGTGCTCGAACGCCGCCAGACGCATGACGACCTCATCGACCACCTCGTACGATCCACCGCGCTCCAGCGCGGTGAGGCCGCCAGGGTGATCCTCGACGTGCTGGCGTACTTCGACGAGACGACCGAGGACTTCGTCCGGCGCCGCCACCGCGAACTGCAGGCGGGCGGCCTGGTGAACCCGGAGATCTTCGCGCGGATCGCGGCCGAGCTGCCGCACCGTGCGGTGGCGCCACCGGAGCTCTCGCTCCGCCAGCTGCGCCGCATCGTCTACGGCTGAGCGGGACGGACGGCAGCCGGGCACCGGACTTTTTGTACGTCGATGGAGGGGCAGAGACCTATGTGCGGGATCGTCGGTTACATCGGGAAGCGTGACGTGGCTCCGCTGCTGCTGGAAGGGCTGCAGCGGCTGGAGTACCGGGGTTACGACTCCGCGGGCATCGTCATCACGGGCAAGGCCTCGGCGGGGAAGCCCGGCGCCCTGAAGATGGTCAAGGCCAAGGGCCGGGTCCGCGAGCTGGAGGCCCGCGTCCCGAAGCGGTTCGCCGGCACCACCGGCATCGCCCACACCCGCTGGGCCACGCACGGCGCCCCGAGCGACGAGAACGCGCACCCGCACCTGGACGCGGAGAACAAGGTCGCCGTCGTCCACAACGGCATCATCGACAACGCCTCCGAGCTCCGTGCGAAGCTCGTCGCCGACGGTGTCGTCTTCCTCTCCGAGACCGACACCGAGGTCCTGGTCCACCTGATCTCCCGCTCCGGGGCCGCCACCCTGGAGGAGAAGGTCCGCGAGGCGCTGAAGTCCGTCGAGGGCACGTACGGCATCGCCGTCCTGCACGCCGACTTCAACGACCGCATCGTCGTCGCCCGCAACGGCTCCCCGGTCGTGCTCGGCATCGGCGAGAAGGAGATGTTCGTCGCCTCCGACGTGGCCGCCCTGGTCACGCACACCCGCCAGATCGTCACCCTGGACGACGGCGAGATGGCCACCCTCAAGGCCGACGACTTCCGTACGTACACCACGGAGGGCTCGACCACGACGGCCACGCCGACCACCGTCGAGTGGGAGGCCGAGTCGTACGACATGGGCGGCCACGACACGTACATGCACAAGGAGATCTCCGAGCAGGCCGACGCCGTGGACCGCGTGCTGCGCGGCCGCATCGACGACCGCTTCTCCACCGTGCACCTGGGCGGCCTGAACCTGGACGCCCGCGAGGCCCGCGGCGTCCGCCGGATCAAGATCCTGGGCTGCGGCACCTCGTACCACGCGGGCATGATCGGCGCCGGCCTCATCGAGGAGCTGGCCCGCATCCCCGCGGACGCGGAGCCCGCCTCCGAATTCCGCTACCGCAATCCGGTCGTGGACCCGGACACCCTGTACGTCGCGGTCTCGCAGTCCGGTGAGACGTACGACGTGCTGGCCGCGGTCCAGGAGCTCAAGCGCAAGGGCGCCCGCGTCCTCGGCGTCGTGAACGTCGTCGGCTCGGCGATCGCCCGCGAGGCGGACGGCGGCATGTACGTCCACGCGGGCCCCGAGGTCTGCGTGGTCTCCACCAAGTGCTTCACCAACACCGTCGTCGCCTTCGCGCTGCTCGCCCTGCACCTGGGCCGCATCCGCGACCTGTCGGTGGCCGACGGCAAGCGGATCATCGAGGGGCTTCGCAAGCTGCCGGAGCAGATCGGCCGGATCCTCGAGTCCGAGGACGAGATCAAGAAGCTGGCCGAGGAGTACGCGGGCGCGCAGTCGATGATGTTCATCGGCCGTGTCCGGGGTTACCCCGTCGCACTGGAGGCCTCCCTGAAGCTCAAGGAGATCTCGTACATCCACGCCGAGGCCTACCCCGCCTCGGAGCTCAAGCACGGCCCGCTCGCGCTCATCGAGCCGGCGCTCCCCACGGTCGCGATCGTCCCGGACGACGACCTGCTGGAGAAGAACCGGGCCGCGCTGGAGGAGATCAAGGCCCGCAGCGGACGCATCCTGGCCGTGGCCCACCGTGAGCAGGAGAAGGCCGACCACACGATCCTCGTCCCGAAGAACGAGAACGAGCTGGACCCGATCCTGATGGGCATCCCGCTGCAGCTGTTCGCCTACCACACGGCGCTGGCCATGGGCCGCGACATCGACAAGCCGCGCAACCTGGCGAAGTCGGTCACCGTCGAGTAGTGACCCCGGCCTCCCCGGAGGCACCCGAGAAGGCCTCTGACGCGGCGTCAGGGGCCTTTTCGGCGCCTCAGGGGATGACGATGACCGGACGCTGGGCACGGCGCGCGAGACGGCCGGCCACGGATCCGAAGATCCGGCCCACGATGCCGTGAGTGGAGCCGACGACGATGGCGTCGGCCGAATACTCCCGGCCGACCTCCTCCAGCTCGTGACAGATGTCGCCGCCGCGCTCCACGAGCACCCACGACACCTCGGCGAGATAGTCCGCGCAGGCCAGCTCGAGGCCGAGCACCTCGGTGCGGTGGTCGGGCACGTCGACGAAGACGGGTGGCTCGCAGCCGGCCCAGACCGTGGTCGGCAGCCGGTTGGCGACATGGACGATGATCAGCCCGGAACCGAGCCGGTTCGCCATGCCGATGGCATACGCGAGGGCTCGCTCGCTGGACGTGGAGCCGTCGAAGCCGACCACGACGCCATGCCGGAAGGCTGGATCGCAGGAGGGGCGCGACTCTGTGACCGGCTGCGGTACCGACCCGGGGTCGGCTACCTGCTTGCGGTCTACGGGTTCGGGGATTTCGTGACCGGCCATCGGTGTCTCGGCGAAGAGAGTCCTCGTGAGGAGGGAGCGGTTTCGGAGGTGTACCTGCGAGCGGTGAAGCTGTGTCCGGGAAACATCTTCCCAACCCCTTACCCCCAAGGGTACGGCGCCACTCCTCCACTGCCCAGCCCTCGCACAGCGCAGGCGGCAATGGAGGGAGCATGCCGGAGACCGCCTCGTATGGCAATGCCCGTTGCGTCCTACATCCAGCTCCTGGATGCTCTGACGCGTTCCGGTCAGACGCTACGGTCGGATTTCGCGTTGGCCCGAAGAGGACAGCCGAATGCGCCAAACGTTCCACCCGCCCGGGCCGTCACATTCCGCCATCGCGTAACTGCGGATCGTTCGCCCCCGAGGTTCTGAGGGCCCCGAGGGGCCCCAGAGGCGCATGGAGGCTCATGAGGCCAGGGGGCGTACGCCGGTCACATGACTGGATTACACGCATGCAACCATCGGTTTTCAGCCAACTTCGGCACGACCTGGTTCCCTTGACTTCACGGCCGCCCAACCCGCGCGCCACCAGGCAGGAATAGACCGGGCGGTACGCTTTGACCCTACGAGGACGGGCCATGATCGCGATGCGCACTTCCCTGCGGGGCTCGCGAGTGAAACGCTTCGTCGTCGAACGCTTCGCGCCAAGTTGCATTGTCGACATAGCGCCGGTGGGGGAACGTGTCACGCCGGCACCACGGGACGCAGTAGATTCGATCATGAGTGTCGAGGACTGGGGACGCGTGCGAGACCGAGGGGAAACGTGCAGGAGCGACAGGCCCGTAGGGACCAGAAAGACGCGAACACCGAGGGGGGCTTAGCGTCATGAGCCAGGACTCCGCCACCGCAACGGAGGCCGCACGGAAACTGACCGGGCGGCGACGCCGGGAAGTCGTAGCCGTACTGCTGTTCAGTGGCGGCCCTATATTCGAGAGCTCCATTCCACTCTCCGTCTTCGGAATCGACCGGCAGGACGCGGGCGTTCCCCGCTACCGCCTGCTGGTCTGCGGGGGTGAGGACGGGCCCCTGCGCACCACGGGCGGGCTCGAACTCTCCACGCCGTACGGCCTGGAGGCGATCAGCAGGGCCGGCACCGTCGTGGTGCCCGCCTGGCGGTCCATCACCTCCCCGCCGCCCATGGAGGCCCTGGACGCGCTGCGCCGCGCCCATGAGGAGGGTGCCCGCATCGTCGGACTCTGCACGGGGGCCTTCGTCCTCGCGGCAGCCGGCCTGCTGGACGGCCGTCCGGCCACCACACACTGGATGTACGCACCGACGCTGGCCAAGCGCTATCCGTCGGTACACGTCGACCCGCGTGAGCTGTTCGTCGACGACGGCGACGTGCTCACCTCGGCCGGGACGGCGGCCGGCATCGATCTGTGCCTCCACATCGTCCGTACCGACCACGGCACGGAGGCGGCAGGCGCGCTGGCCCGCCGACTCGTCGTGCCGCCGCGACGCAGTGGCGGCCAGGAGCGCTACCTGGACAGGTCTTTACCTGAGGAGATCGGCTCCGACCCGCTCGCCGAGGTCGTGGCCTGGGCGCTGGAGCATCTCCACGAGCAGTTCGACGTGGAGACGCTGGCCGCGCGTGCCTACATGAGCAGGCGGACCTTCGACCGCAGGTTCCGCTCGCTCACGGGCAGTGCGCCGCTCCAGTGGCTCATCACCCAGCGCGTGCTGCAGGCGCAGCGGCTGCTGGAGACCTCCGACTACTCGGTGGACGAGGTGGCCGGGCGCTGCGGCTTCCGCTCGCCCGTCGCACTGCGCGGGCACTTCCGCCGCCAGCTGGGGTCCTCCCCCGCCGCGTACCGGGCCGCGTACCGGGCCCGCCGTCCGCAGGGCGGGGCACCGGAGAGCGTCGGCGCGGTGCTGGAAACGTCCGTACCCGCCCAGGGCACGGCGTCGTCGAGTCGGCGGGCCGCGGCAGCGTCCTCCCCCGGCCCGTCACCGGTCACCGCGGCAGCCGCTCCCGTCGGTCCGGTGGAACGCCTCGGGCAGGGCTCGGAGGCTTACGTTCAGGGGCGCCCGGCCCTGCCGGGGCAGCGCACAGCCCCGTAGGGTGGGGCCCATGAACGACCGTATGGTGTGGATCGACTGCGAGATGACCGGGCTCTCGCTGACGGACGACGCACTGATCGAGGTGGCCGCGCTGGTCACCGACTCGGAACTGAACGTGCTCGGCGAAGGGGTGGACATCGTGATCCGCCCGCCGGACGCGGCCCTGGAGACCATGCCCGAGGTGGTGCGGCAGATGCACACCGCCTCGGGCCTCCTCGACGAGCTGGCCGGGGGCACGACCCTGGCCGACGCCGAGGAGCGGGTCCTGGCGTACATCCGCGAGCACGTGAAGGAGCCGGGCAAGGCGCCGCTGTGCGGAAACTCGGTCGGCACCGACCGTGGCTTCCTGGCGCGCGACATGCCGTCGCTGGAGGGCTACCTCCACTACCGGATCGTCGATGTGTCCTCGGTCAAGGAGCTGGCGCGCCGCTGGTACCCGAGGGCGTACTTCAACAGTCCGGACAAGAACGGCAACCACCGGGCTCTCGCCGACATCCGTGACTCGATCACGGAGCTGCGCTACTACCGGGACGCGGTCTTCGTGCCGCAGCCCGGCCCGGACTCGACCCGCGCCAAGGAGATCGCGGCGCGCCACGCGCCGGCCGTCGGAGCGTAACCGCACAGCCCCTGGTCACGGGCCCTCCGGGGCCCGTGGACGGGCCCGGAAGAACTCGTGCACGAGCACCCGCTCGGACCCTGTACACTTTTTCTCGGCCGGTCAGTGAAGCGACCGGGCGACATGGTGGGTATAGCTCAGCTGGCAGAGCACCTGGTTGTGGTCCAGGATGTCGCGGGTTCAAGTCCCGTTACTCACCCTGAATGATCAAGGCCCGACCTGCGAAAACAGGTCGGGCCTTCTTCGTGCCCAGAACTTTCGGGAACGCGGGGGGCACAGGGCCGCCCTGCTCCGGCGGCCCTGTGGATTACATCGCCCCCCTGTCCGGCCCTTGCGGCGGGGCAGGGGGCGATTCGTGCGTCCAGTCCAGGGTCACCCGCGTCGAGCGGCTCCGGACGGCCAGACCACATCCACTTCCAGTCCCGCCTGCCGAGCCTGCTCCACGGTGTCTGCCGTGCCGCCCTTGCCCGACGCAGGTGTGCCGTCCCACACCGCGACAAGACGATCGGCGCGACGCAGGAGCTCGGCGTTGGCCGCCTCGTAAGCCGATCGGTTCGCAGTCGCATGCGGCAGAGTAATGACGTCCTCGGCCGCCTCCACCAGGTGGTCGAAGACGGCAGCATGGGCCGGCTCCACCTTCGCGGCGCGGTAGTCCCGGGATGGGATCACCGCTACCAGGCGGCCTCCGATGGCGGTGACCTCTTCCGCGAAGAGGCTGTCAGCCCCGGCGGCGATGCACGACACCCCGGTCAGGTCGTCGCTGTACTCGGCGAGCAACTCGCGCAGCGCCGCCCGCACCAAGGGCACGCTGTCGTCGGTCAGGTCCATGTGCCCGGTCACGGCAAGTGTCGTCATGCGCCCGTTCCTCAACTCGACAGCAGGTCGCGGATACTATCGCGCGCTTCGCGCACGGGACGCGACGCACCATGTCCCACGGTCGACTGCCAGGGTTGTTTCGGCGGCAGCCGCCCGCAGGTCACCGGCGAGGAACTGGCATTCCGCCAGGCCGATGCGGTCAAGGGCGTGGGAACGTCCGGCCTCGGCACCGCGGCGCTCCAGGGCGGTCCGGATTTCGTCGGCTGCTTGAGCTGCGTGCCGACCCGGGTCGGCACGGGCGAGGTCAAGAAGCCTGCCCCCGGTGACCCCCGCGAGCTCGGCCTCGTCGAAGTAGGCGATCCAGTACGGCTCGTCGACGTCCGTGCCGGCGTCGGCGAGGTCTTCGGCCGCTTTCCCGGTGGCCCGGTGGAATCCGGCGACGCGCCCTTGGGCCGCGTAGGCCCAGGCCTCTCGAGTGTGGAGCATGGCGCGGGCTCGGGGCCCGATCACTTCGCGGGCACCCTCCTGCGCAAGGTGGATCAGCTGGAGCGCGTCGTCGGCCCTGTCGCGGTACAGCATTTGCCGGGCCATTCCTGCCAGCACGTTGGCTCCGAAGGCCAGGTCTCCTCCGGCGTGGGCGGCACGGAGGGCAAGGCGGTAGTAGTCCTGCGCCCGCTGGTGCAGTCCGATATCCCAGGCCATGGTGGCCGCAGTACCGGCCAACTGCGCCATGACGCGGTACAGCCTGTCCCTCACGGCTGAGGCCTGGTGATCGTCAAGGGCGCCGGAGACCTCCGAGAGCTGACCGAGGACCGCTTTTCTCCGCAGGCCACCGCCGTACTGGTGGTCCCACTGGCGGAAGGCCCGTGCGGTGGTCTCCAGCTCTTCGACTTCACGCATCCCGAGCCGCCCCGGGCGCCGTGGCTCCGAGACGGTGGCGGCAGGGATCAGCCAGCCTTCGAGGCTGTCGAGAAGCGCAGGGCCGGATACTGCGACACCTGCGAGAGCCCGGGTGAGGGCCCGTCGGTCCATCACGAGATCACTCCTGGTGAGGTGGGTAGCCAGGTCCACGGTGGTGTCGGGCCGCCACGGGATCTCGTCCGGGTCAGGCCAGGCACCTCGAACGTCCGACCGAGCCTGCTGTGTTGTGTTGCGTGCGACTTCCCAGGGGCGCGGCGCGAGCCCTAGCAGGGCCCCCGGAATGCGGAGACCGTCGGCGATCCGGCACACGACGTCGAACGAGGTGACGCGCTGGGCCCCACTGATGATCGTGGACACCTTGCCCGGGGTGAGCTGGCAGGCGGACGCTATGCGGTTCTGGGAGAGGCCGCCCCACTTTTTGATCAGGGCGAAAGCAGCGGCGAAGTCGTGCTCGACGAGTGCTGCCCGGACGTCTGCTCTCTCGAGCACGTCCGAGGTGAGAAGGCCTGGGGTGGTGGCATCCATGAGCTGACTTCCGTTGCGATCCTATGCACGCGCAGGCGCCTTGTCGGAGCGCCAACGAGTGTATTGCCGCCTCGGTAACCCCCGCCGGTCATTCCGAAGCCGAGTCGGCGATACGACGCTGTAGTGGCGACGGAAACCGCAAGCGACGCGGAGAGAGCGATGGCGATGACGACGAAGGTGCACGAAGTGAACCGCGACGGCGGGATCCGAGTCCTGCGGGAAGCGGCCGAGGCCGTCCCCGTGTCCCAGGTCGAAGCCGTCTTCCGTCCTCCCACCCTGTCGGTGCCCCCAGCACGCGCCCGCTCAGCCCGCCCCACAGTGGCAGTGAAGGCCTCACCGGCCGGGACAGCGCTTGCCCCGGCATGCCGCATCGGCGAACACGATGAATGCCCTGGCCCCGCCGAGTTGCGGCTAACGGACGCCCCGGCCTGGGAGCGACCCGTCGAAGTGCACCGCTGTGCCTGCTCCTGCCACACCCACTGACCCCGTTCCGGCCAAGCCTCCCGCTCAGGAAATCCCGGCCGGGACGGTCGATTCCCGCCCAACCATCTCAACCGCTCGCGAAGGAGACACACGATGACTGCACGAGTCGACGACGGCAAGCACGGCGGCGCCCCCTCCGACAAACCATGGACACCTGACCCGGCCCCGGCTCCCTCCCCGGACGGCAGTCGCCCGCAGCGGCACACCCCGCAGCCGTGAGTACGGCGCAGGGGGCCGGCACGTACCCGGCCCTGGTCCAGGACCTCGCCGACCGTGGGCTGCTCGATGCCCGCTGGCGGCGGGCGTTCGAGGCCGTACCGCGCAGCCGGTTCGTCCCGCCGGACGTCTGGCGTCAGCTCCCCGACCGGTGCGAACCGGTCGTGGGAGCGGACGACTGGCTGGCTCTGGTCAATTCGGATGAGCCGGTCGTCACGCAGCTCGACGACGGGGCCGAGGGCGGTCCCTCCATCGCGACCTCGTCGAACTCGATGCCCTCGATGGTGGCCCGGATGCTCGGGCTGCTCGGTGTCATGGACGGGGACCGGGTACTGGAGATCGGCACCGGCACCGGGTACGTCGCCGCACTGCTCTGCGAACGGCTCGGCGACGAGCAGGTATACAGCACCGAGCTGGACCCCGTGCTGGCGCGGCAGGCGGCTGAAGCCCTCGTCGGCGCCGGGTACCGTCCGCATCTGCATGTGGGCGACGGCGCACAGCCGTTCCCCGGCATGGGCCTCGTCGACCGGCTGATCGCCACGTGTGCTCTCCGGTACGTCCCGCACGTCCTGGTCCGGCAGGTGCGTCCTGGTGGGGTCATCGTCGCCCCGCTCGTCCGCGACTTCTGGTCAGGCGCCCTGGTCCAGCTCCACGTCCAGGACGACGGGACCGCGGCCGGGCCGGTCTGCGGCAGCGCCATGTATATGCCGATGCGCTCGCACCGGCCGGTCGCCCACGCGATCGAGGGCAACGGCCGGACCCGCGCCGCCGGCCTGGACCCCGCTCGCGTCCTCGACCTCGGTTTCGCGCTCTACGCCGGGGCCAGACTGCCCGGCGTGCGGGTCACCGGCAGGGAGACCCCTGAGGGTGCCCGGGTCTGGGTGAGTCACGAGAACGGGGCCGCCGTCACCACGGCCTCGGGCGAGGAGGTCTGGCAGTACGGACCCGGCTTCCTGTGGGAAGAGGTCGAGCAGGCCTGGCGGGAGTACGAGGACATGGGCCGGCCCGACCCCGGACAGTTCGGGCTGACCGTGACCGCCGGCGGGCAACACGTCTGGCTCCGCGACCCGCACACCGTCATCGAGTCCGCGCGCCGGTAGGCGCACCACGGGTCAGGTCCGCAGCCGGAGGTGCACGTCCCGTTGCTCACCCCCGGGCGCAGGGCCGTCGCCCGGGGCAGCTCGGCGACGGCCGCCGCCGTTTGTCCATGCGGCGTGGTGGGGAGGACTCCGGTACCGATCATTTCCTGGGGGAGGGATGCGAGGATGCTGGCTGAGTCGCTGATCGCACTGGCGGCAGCGGGTGGCACCGCGGTGGTGCAGGCGGCAGGGACGGAGATGTGGGAGAGCGTCCGGGACGGGGTGGTCCAGTTGTGCCGCCGTGGGCCGGGCCGGCCCGAGGAGGCCGAGCCGGACGGCGAGCTCGAACGCAGGCTGGATCAGACCGCACGGGTCATCGCCTCGGACGGCTCGGAGAGCGACGGCGAAGCACAGTTCTGGCGGGACAACTTCCTCGGGCTGCTCAGCAGTGCGGAGGACGGGGCCCGGCAGCGAGCCGAGGCGGAGCTCACGCGGCTGGTCGAGTCGGTGCGGGAGGCCCAGGCACGCCCGGGAACGACCGTCCACGGCAACACGTACGACCGGTCACCCCAGCAGATCGGCGACGGCAACCACATGCAGATCCACTACGGCCCTGATGCGTGAAGCGGTATGAATGCCGATGACCCGCAAGGCACGCATGTGACGGGAAACGCGTACAGCCGGAGTGTCCACCAGCAAGGGGACAACAACTCCGCCGTCGTCAACCACCACTACCACGCCGCGCTCCCACCCGGCAGAGCCCATGTGGTGGGCCGAATGCCCGCCGTCGGCCGGTGGATCGACCGGGAGAACGAGGTCAGGGAACTGCTGGCCCGGCTGGATCCCGGCCGTGGCGCCCCGGGGCCCGTGGTGGTCCACGGGCCGGCGGGGGTGGGCAAGACCTTCCTGGTCCGGGCGGTGGCTCAAGAGGCACGACGATCCCGACGTCGCTGGTTCAGCGGTGAGTTGTTCATCGGCGTGGACAACCGCCCCGGCGACGCGGACACCGTCACCGACGTGCTGGGCCAGGCACTGCGCCTGCTGGCCCCGGCACTGAGCAAGCCCGTGCCCCCGTCGGTGTCACACGCCGAACAGCGGGAACTGTTCGGCCGCTTCCTGCTCGAGCACGCCGATCAGCACGGCAAACCCACGCTGATCGTCGTGGACGGCGCCACGGGCGCCGACCAGGTCGCCTCGCTCCTACCGCCCGGCGACACCGGGCGGCTCCTGGTCACCAGCCGATCACAGCTCGCCGAACTACTCCACGAGCACGCCAGTTTCCACGTGGTCGACCGTCTCGCACCGTCCGACGCCGTCGCCCTTCTCGACTCCGTCGTCACGCACGCACTCGGCGGGGACCGGCGCGTCGCCGACGATCTCGAAATGGCGCACGAGGTCGCCGAATTCTGTGACCGGCTGCCGTTCGCTCTCATGCGAGCCGCCCAACTCCTGGTCGCCGGACCGGGCATGTCCGTCGCCGGGCTGCGCGACAGGCTCACCGACGTCTCACGGCGCCTCACCGAACTCGGCGCCGGAGACCAGGGAATCCGGTCGACGCTCGGCGCGTCGCACCAACTGCTCCAGGAGCAGGCCCGGGAACTGCTCCGGCTCCTGCCGCTCCATCCGGGGCCCCACATCGGTGCGCATGCCGCAGGCGCACTCGCGGGGATCTCTCCGCTCCGCGCCGACGAGTGCCTGCGCGCACTGCACGACCTGCGCTTCCTCGAACGAAGCACCGGCTACGACGGGTACCGCTTCGAGTCCTTGGTACTTCTCTACGCACGGGAACGTGGCCAGGAGGTCGCCGCAGACGAACAGGTAGCCGCGCTCAGAAGGCTCCTGGAGCACTACCTCGTGACGGCCAGGATCGCCGTCGCCAGGCTCCTCGACGAGCGTCCGAGCGCGGGCGTCAGCGCGCAGCTCAGGGCCCTCGCACCACACTCCGCCGCCCGCGCGACGACGGGCTTCGCGACGCCCGACGACGCGCTCGCCTGGTTGGACGCGGAGCGGCCGAGCCTGGTCGCCGCCGTCGTCCACACCCACGACCACCCGTCGTTGCCGGACCACGCCGTGGACCTGACGCTCTCCCTGACACCCTTCCTCGACCTGCGGAACCACTGGGACGACTGGGTGCTCACCCACCGGCAGGCAGCCCTCTCGGCACAGCGCTCAGGCGACTGGGCGGCCGAGAGCCTCCTGCTTCGGGAGACCGGCCGGGCCTACCACCAGCAGGGACGGCTCGATGAGGCGTTGGCCTGCTACCGGGAGGCGATCGAAGCCTGGGGTGCCACCGACAGGAGCACCCCGGTCGAGGCGGTCTCACTCATGTACCGGGTGCTGAGCGAACTCGACGACCCGCTGGAGTCCGACCACCACGTCGCAGCGCTGGAGAGCGTGCTCTCGACGGTCGAGCAACGACTCGGAACCTCCGCGGACAGCGAGGTGGCCTTCGGGGACGGCGTGTACGACCCATCCCTTCCGCGCTCGCTCAGGCCGGTCACACGGAGAGCGATCGCGGCCGTCCTGAACAATCTCGGTGTAGCCGATGCCCGGCGCGGAGACCTCTCGCAAGCCCTCATCCGGCACGAGAGGGCCGCCCGCCACAGTCACCAGGCCAGGGACCGGCAGGGGGAGGCCGAATCCCTCCTGCACCTCGGCAACATCCACCTGCACCGCGGAGACCTGCCCGGCGCCCAGGAGTGCTACCTGCGCGCCTATCGTGACTTCTCGGCAGCGGACGAGTTCGGCCGGGGGCAAGCCGCGTACAACTTGGGGCTCGCCCACGCTTCGGCCGGCGAGGCCCGGGAGGTACGGCGATGGATGGACATCGCTGCAGGGCACTTCGCGACGATCGATTCGGACGCGGCACGGCGTCTGGAGGGTCAGCTCCAGGAGGTCCGACGCCTCACTCGCCCACGCGTCGGTCGCCGTGACGCCCTGCGACGGATTCCCCTGCTGCCTCTCAGCCCCCTCGTCGTTCTGCCACCGCTTGCCGCACTCCGTCTGGAGGACCTCCTTCCGGACACACACCCCGGCCTCGTCCTTCTGGACAGCCTGCCGGATGCCAATGCGGCATTTCACGGTCTGGTCGACCCGGCGGTCCCGGACGACGAAACACTGGCGGCCCTCCCCATCGGTTCCTCGGCCGGCCCAGGCGCACCCGTCGGCTCGCGGCTGCCGATCGACGCCGCAGAGGAGGAACCGGAGCCCCCGGTCGAGCTCCACGACACCAGCAGATCGCGTACGCGGGTCACGGGTGGTGGCCACTACAGCCTCCCGTCCTCCGACAACCACAGCGCGTCCTCGACCTACGACAGCGGATACAGCTCCTCCTCGTCGTCGTCCTCCTCCGACAGCTACGACAGCGGATACAGCTCGTCCTCGACGTACGACAGCTCCTCCTCTTCCTCCTCCGACAGCTACGACTCCGGATCCAGCAGCAGCGACTACGACTAAGGGGCTGCAGATCATTAACACGTCGTCTTGATCTTGTTGTGGGGCTCGCCGGTTTGGGTGAGGACCCGGGCTTGGAGGGCTGTGAGGGCGA